>JAMJFU010000400.1 GCA_023544525.1 Anaerolineae bacterium
GATCGAGGTGGTGGCCCCGTGAGCCAACCGCGCAACCGGTCCCACCTGCTCCTGGCGGGCCTGCTCGTCGTGTTCGTCCTGCTGGCGACGTGGTACAGCCTGACCATTCCCCTGGGGGAAGCGCCCGACGAGGTGCCGCATTTCACCTACATCCGCTACCTGGCCCGATCCGGCCGCCTGCCCACGACCGAAGAGGAGCACGAAGCTTTCCAGCCTCCCCTCTACTACGCCCTGGGCGCGGCCCTGACCTTTTGGATCGAGGATGATCCAGGGGCGCCCTTTGCCGTCCGGGCCAACGCCCACTATGACGTGACGGACCCGCGCGCACCCAAAAACCTCCTCCTCCACACTTCTGCCGAAGCCTGGCCTTACCGCGGCTGGGCGCTGGCCTGGCATCTGGTGCGGCTGCTGTCCATCGCGCTGGGAGCCGTCACCGTGTGGGCCGCCTACCAACTGGGCCGTGTCCTGTTCCCCGCACAGCCTGCCGTCCCCTTGGCCATGGCTGCCCTGACCGCTTTCACCCCGCAATTTCTCTTTATGTCGGCCGTGGTGAACAATGACAACGCGGCAACCGCCTTCTCGGCCCTGGTCCTGTGGCAGGTCGCAGTTCTCTTCCAGGAAGGCCACTGCTCCGCGCTCTGGAAGCGGAGTGCCCTGCTGGGATTGCTGGTGGGCCTGGGCCTGCTGAGCAAAGCCAACCTCATCGCCCTTCTGCCCGTGGTTGGGTTGGCCGTCGTGGTATCGAGTGCCAGCTGCAGGACCCGGGCCGGCGATCTCGGCGGGCCGGACCCCAGGCGCCGGGCTATCCTGGCCGCCGGGGGCCTGGCACTGGCCTTCGGCCTCGCCGCCCTGGCCTCGGGCTGGTATTTCGTCCGCAACTGGATCTTGTATGGCGACCCGCTGGGTTGGTCCTTCCTCCTGGAGATCAATGCCCGCCGGGAAGGGCCCCTGACGCTCGACGTGCTCGGCTGGCTGTTCAAGGGGGTCTTTCGCTCCTTCTGGTTGGGCTGGATCGGCATCCAATTTGATGAGGTGATCTACTGGCTGATCGGCGCAGCCTGCGCGGCCGGCGCACTGGGTTTTGGCATCTGGCTCCTCCGCCGCTGGCGGACGCTGGGCGGGGGTACCCGCTGGACACTGCTGGCCCTGGGCTTACAGGCGGCCATCACCCTGGCCTCCCTGGTGCAGTGGACGGCCACGGTCTTGGGCACAGACCAGGGACGCCTGATCTATCCTATCCTGCCGGCGGTGATGCTGGTGCTGGTGTCCGGTTGGGCCTGGTGGGCCAGGGGCAGATCACAGCCATGGGTGTTGGGCGGGTTGGCTATCGGCATGCTCGCCCTGGCCATCCTGACCCCAATACGCTACATCGCGCCCGTCCACGCCGCGGCGCCAATCGCCACCGGCGCAGAGCTTTCGGCCGCAACCCCGCTCAACGTGGACTGGGACGGCATCCGCTTGCTGGGCTACCGGTTGGAGAACAATCGGGCTCAGCCTGGCGGCAAGCTCGTCCTGGATCTCTATTGGCAGGCCCTGCAGCCCGTCGAGCAGGACCTGATGGCCCTCATCCAGCTGGTAGACCAGGAGGGCAGGTTCCTGATGTACGTCGACGGTTCTCCCACCGCAGGACGTGACACCACCGACCGTTGGCCGCCGGGCCAACCTCTGGCCTCACGCCACCTGCTGCCCATTCCCGACTATGGCCAACCGGGCACCTACCGGCTGACGATCAGCGTCCATCCTTTCGGCGAGCAGGCGTGGTTGCCCGCGGTTGGCCCAGATGGAACGGTATTGGGGGATCAGCTGGTACTGCCCGAAACCATCAGCCTGGTCGCACCCTGAGACAGGCACGACTGGTTATGCTTTTGCCAGACATACGTGAGCAAGGCGAGCGACTAAATGATCTATCTTGACAACGCTGCCACCTCCTGGCCCAAGCCGCCGGGTGTGGCTGAGGCAATGACCCATTTCCTGGAGGCGGTCGGTGCCAATCCGGGCCGTGCGGCCCACCGCCAGGCTGTGGAATCCGGACGCATGGTCTACGGTGCCCGCGAGGCGGTGTGCGAACTCTTCCATGCCCCGGACCCGCTGCGTCTGGCGTTTACCAAGAACGTGACCGAGGCGCTCAACCTGGCATTGCGGGGTCTGCTGCGTCCCGGTGATCACGTGATCACGAGCAGCATGGAGCACAACTCGATGATGCGCCCCTTGCGGGCGTTGGAGGGGGGCGGTGTCCAGGTGACGGTGGTAGCTTGCACGCCGCAGGGGGTGCTGGATCCCGCCGGCGTGGAGGCGGCCATCCGGCCCAATACCAGGCTGGTTGCCCTCAACCATGCCTCCAACGTGGTGGGCACACTGCTGCCGGTGGCCGAGGTGGGCGCCATCTGTCGCGTCCACGACCTGCTCCTGTTGGTAGATGCCGCCCAGACCGGCGGTGCTTATCCCCTGGATGTGCAGGCCGACCAGATCGATCTGCTAGGTTTCACCGGTCACAAGTCGCTGGGCGGCCCAACAGGCACCGGCGGCCTGATCGTAGGCGAGCGGGTGGACGAGACGGAGCTCGAACCGCTCATCCGTGGTGGCACGGGCAGCCGCTCCGAGCATGAGGTGCAGCCCGAGTTTCTGCCCGACATGTTGGAAAGCGGCACACCCAACGTCGTGGGGTTGGCCGGCTTGCAGGCGGGCGTGCGCTGGGTGCTGGATCGCGGCGTATCAAAGATCCGCGCCCACGAGGTAGCGCTGACCCGGGCCTTGATCGACGGGCTTCGGACCATCCCGGGCGTGACGGTCTATGGCACGTTGCAGCCAGAGCAACAGACGGCGACGGTCGCATTCAACATCGCCGGGATGTCACCCTCCGAGGCGGGCCTGCGCCTGGATGATGACCATGGTATCCTCTGCCGGGTGGGCCTGCACTGCTCGCCAGCGGCCCACAAAACCATCGGCACGTTCCCGGCTGGCACGGTGCGCTTTGGCCTGGGTGCTTTCAATACGGACCAGGAGGTGCAGGTCGGCGTCGATGCCGTGCGAAGGCTTGCCAGAGAGATGCCCTGACCCAAGA
>JAMJFU010000401.1 GCA_023544525.1 Anaerolineae bacterium
CCCTCGAGATCGGCGGCGGGGTCATCGTCGGCGCCATCGTGGCCGTGAACTGCTTCGGCGATGTCGTCGACCCGGCAAACGGGAAAATTGTTGCCGGCAGCCGGTCGGCAGAGATCGGTCCACTAGGCATCGGCGCCCCGGGTTACTTTGCCGACACCCAACAGGTCATGACCTCTCTGATCGGGCGTACGACGATCGGCTTTGCCAGTCGCGAGCACACGGTCATCGGCGTCGTCGCCACCAACGCTCGCCTGAACAAGGCCGAGACGAACAAGATGGCCCAGATGGCCCACGACGGCATGGCCCGCGCCATCCGCCCGGCCCACACCATGCTCGACGGCGACACGATCTTTGCCCTGTCTACCGGCAAGCGCCGCGCCGACATCAATGTCGTGGGCGCCTTTGCCGCCGAGGTCACTGCCCAGGCCATCCTCCGGGCCGTCCGCTCGGCACAGCCAGCGGCTGGCTTGCCTGGGTTGGCCACCAGTGACCCGCCTGCTACGCCCGAACTCGATGAGGAGTGAGGGGCCACTGGCAGCTGGAACATCGACGATGGTTTCATCACCGCCACAGACGCTCCTGTTTCTGTGTACGGGCAACTACTATCGCAGCCGGTTCGCAGAGATCTTGTTCAATACCCTGGCCCACAGGGCCAGGCTCAACTGGTGGGCCTACTCGCGTGGGATTGCCACGGAATTGGGCCTCCATAATCCCGGCCCCATCTCGGCCCATGCCATGGCTGGCCTGCGGTCGCGGGGCATCCTCAATTCGGTTCCCCGGCGGTTTCCCCTGCAGGTCCTGCACATGGACTTCCGGCAGGCCGACCTGGTCGTTGCCCTCAAGGAAGAGGAGCACCGGCCTCTCCTCGAGGCCCGTTTCCCGCTGTGGGCCCAGCGCGTGCACTACTGGCATATCCACGACCTGGAGGACGCGCCACCACAGCTGGCGCTGGCCGAGATCGAGGAGCAGGTTGTCGCCCTTCTCCAGCACCTGTCCGCGCCAGCCTAGGGTGCCTCTGCGTCGTTTGTCCTGACCCCGATCCATCCTTTGACCGATGTACCTACCCGTGCACGGCGGTATAATGCACACCATGGGATAGGCACACACCGCGTCTGTCCACAAGCCTGCACACCGGGCAGGGAGTGATGGCCGCATCATCTCTCTAACGTGATACCATTAATGCAGTGGCCAATCTACTGAAAACCTGTGAGGGGCTGCGTCAAATACGCGGTCCCTTTCTACTAGGGCGAACCCCCCATTTGCGGCGTGCTTGCGAGTGCCGGCTATGGTATCCTTGGACCAGACGAGGCTGCGGCAGGTAGCGGCAGGAGAGCGCGGCGATCCTGGCCACGGTCTGGCAGCCGGGCCATCATTCGTCGGCTGAGCGTGGGCAAAGCGTTGGAAAAAGGTGGAACATATTGGGGCGCAGTGCGTCTATAATGTAGCGACACACAATGAATCACTGCTCGCCAATCACCTGGCGAGTCGATGATACGGAGGGAAAGATGGGGTCAAAGGAGAAAACGCTACGGCTCTTGCGTTGGATGCTGAGTGTTCTCCTGGTCATCGCCGGGCTGAGCGCGACCTGGGCCTGGGGCCAGGTGGCCCAATTGGCCGAGCCGGAGATAGGGACCGGCAAGGCCGAGGCACCGGCTCTTCACGCTGCCTGGCAGCCGGCCGGCAGAGATCATAAAATCCTGTTCCGCAGTGTGGATGAGGGCCAGAGCTGGCAACCACTGGCGCTCCCTGACGATGCTGCGCCTACGGCCTGGATCGCCACCGAGGGCGGCCAGCTTGCCGTGGCTCTCGAAAATGAGACTGTCGTTCGCTCGCAGGACGCTGGCGACACCTGGAACCTGGTCGTAGAGGACCTGCCCGTGCTAAGCCTGGCCCGGGGCCGCCACGAGGACATGTACCTCGGTACGGACGGCCAGGGCCTTTACCGGCTGGCATCCAACGGTGTGCTCGCGCCTGTAGCTGGATTGCCTTCGGTGCTAGAGGCCGCGCCGCTCCGCCACCTTGGCACGGCAGCCAGCGGAAGGCTGATCGCTGCAACGGGGAATACCGTATTCTACAGCGATGACGGCGGACAGACCTGGCTCGCGTCGGCGCCGGTTGAGGGCGGCATCAGTGCCCTGGTGGTTGCCGATGCCCAGCAGTTCTATGTTGGGACCGAAACCATGGGCGTCTACAAGACGGCCGATGCTGGCCGGACCTGGCACTGGGTTTCGGAGGGACTGGGCCTGGCGGCAGGCCAGATGGTCAAGATCACGGCGTTGCGCATGGATCCCGAAGCTGCCAACGTGCTGTACGCCACGGTCGATCACGTGGTGGGCAGCACCCATCTGCATGCCAGCGCCGCCGGTGCATTTACCACCCTGGACGGGGGTGCATCCTGGCAACCCCTTGCCGGCCCGGCCTTTCCTGAGGCAGAGCCTGCCTCCAGCCTGGTCATCGTGCCTGGCAAACCGCTCAATGTCCAGGCGGTGACGGACACTGGCCTGCAGGGCTACAAGCCTGACCTGGTCGCTGCCCTGGACAGCCTGCAGGGCGACGACGCAACCGATCGGGCCGCAGCCGCCCGTCTTCTGGGCCTGGCTCGAGTCCAGGACGCCCAGGTGGCGGAGGCACTGCTCATGGCCCTCAGCGATCCCGATCCGGGCGTCAGCCTGGCCGCGTCCCGCGCTCTGGGCAATATCGGCGGCCCTGACACCGTCGGCGCCTTGATGGTAGCCCTTGATCATCCTTCGGAGCAGGTGCACCTGGGTGCGGCACGGGCCTTGGGCATGATGCGGGCAGAAGCCGCCGTCGAGCCGCTGAGCAACATGTTCCTGAGCGGCGAAGGATTGGCGGTGACCGTTGCCGCCGAGGCGCTCGGCCGCATCGGCACACCCACGGCTCTGGATGCGCTGGTGGAGCCTCTGGCCGATCTGACCATGACAAGCCAAAGGCACGCTGCCCTGTCAGCCCTGGAAACCATCGGAGAACCGGCTGTCGGCCGCCTGATCCCGATGCTTGGTAGTCCGAGCGGCCACATCCGCCGCAACGCTGCCGAGGCGCT
>JAMJFU010000402.1 GCA_023544525.1 Anaerolineae bacterium
TGGGCCGGTGCGCCATATCAGACCATAACCTACCCTTCGGCCATCGTGTTGGGCAGGTTCCAGCCCCCACCTAGCCCGCCGGTCGTGGTTCCCCTCAGCAGCAAATGTGCATCCCCACGCAAGCTCTGCTATAATGGGTTGGCACGGCTTTCGCGATCACCACTACGGAGGGTACAGCCATGAAATTCCCGCGCCGCAGCGGTATCCTGATGCATCCCACGTCTCTGCCAGGCAGATTTGGTATTGGCGACCTCGGTACCGAAGCGTACGAACTCCTCGATTTTCTGGCTTCGGCTGGCCAGGCTTACTGGCAGGTCCTGCCCCTGAGCCCCACCGGCTATGGTGATTCGCCGTACCAGGGCCTGTCGGCCTTTGCCGGCAATCCGATGCTCATCAGCCCGGAGAAACTGGTCGAGGTGGGTCATCTGGGTGCAGATGACGTGCGGAACCCGCCTGGGTTCCCCCGGGACTGTGTCGATTTCGGACCTGTGATCGAGTACAAGCATGATCTCCTGGGCCGGGCATTTGCCAATTTCCGGGAGCGGGCCGTGCCGGAGCAGCGGGAAAGGTTCGAACGCTTCTGTGGGCAGCAGGCCTACTGGCTCGAGGATTTCAGCTTGTTCATGGCTCTGAAAGAAGAACATGGCTTGCAGCCGTGGCCCGAGTGGGAGGAGGGAGCTGCGCGCCGCGATCCCGAAGCCCTGTCTCGCTGGCGAGCCTCGTTGGCAGAAGAGATCGAGGAGCAAAAGTACCAGCAGTGGCAGTTCTTCGAGCAATGGCTGGCCCTCAAGGAGTATGCCAACGAGCGCGGCATCCGCATTATTGGCGACATCCCCATCTTTATGGCCTTGGACAGCACGGATGTGTGGGCCAATCTCCACCTGTGGCACTTTGACGAGGATCTAGAACCCACGGTGGTCTCGGGGGTGCCTCCGGACTATTTTAGCGAGACCGGGCAGCTATGGGGCCATCCCCTCTACCGCTGGGATGTGATGGCCGAGAACGGCTACGAGTGGTGGGTGCAGCGCTTCCGGATGGCCCTTACCCAATGCGATGTGGTGCGGATCGACCACTTCCGGGGCTTTTACAACTACTGGGAAGTGCCGGCCGGTGCCAAGACGGCGATCAAAGGCCGTTGGCTGTATGGCCCAGGTGCTGACCTCTTCCGCGTCGTTACAGAGGCCCTGGGTGATGTCGCCATCATCGCCGAAGACCTGGGCGACTTTGACAAGGAATCCCGCGCGGGTGTGGATGCCTTGCAAGAAGCGTTCGGCTATCCCGGTATGAAGGTCCTGCAGTTCGCCTTTTCCGCTGGGCCGGGAGACCCGTTCCTCCCCCACAA
This sequence comes from Anaerolineae bacterium, assembly GCA_023544525.1. Classification (GTDB taxonomy): domain Bacteria; phylum Chloroflexota; class Anaerolineae; order JAAYZQ01; family JAAYZQ01; genus JAMJFU01. The sequence goes on from JAMJFU010000402.1 coordinate 1,343, forward strand.
CTATGACTCGCGGGATTGGGTAGTATACACCGGCACCCACGACAACGATACCGCCAGGGGTTGGTACGAGGCCAGTTCCACAGAAGACGAGCGGGACTATGCCCGCAAGTATATGGCCTTTGATGGCTCGGACGTCGCCTGGGAGCTCATCCGGCTGGGCTGGTCCTCGATCGGCAACACGGCCATGACCACGACCCAGGATCTGCTCAGCCTGGGACACGAGGCCCGGATGAACACCCCTAGCACGCTGGGCCCGCCCAATTGGTGCTGGCGGCTCCTGCCTGGTGCGCTCACGCGGGACGTTGCCCAGCGGCTGTTGGAGGTGACGGCCATCTACGGCCGGTTGCCGGAGCCAGAGGAAGCGTAGCCGGCCTTTGGCCCGCTCCTGGCAGCCACTCTCGATGCGAACGGACGCGCGCGGGTATCTGCTTGTCCTCGGCGCAGCGTCGCTGTGGTCAACGTCGGGCCTGTTCATCCGGTGGACGGTAGCCAGCAGCGGCTTCACGCCGTTGTCGCTCGCCTTCTGGCGCGATCTGACCACCTTTCTCTGCTTGCTTGCCAGCCTGGCCATCCTGCGTCCCCGTTGGCTGCGGGTTGCGCGGCGCGATCTGCCCTGGCTGGTAGGGCTGGGGGCCATCGGCGTTGGCACCTTTCACGTTCTGTGGAACCTGGCGATCCTGTACATTGGCTACGCGGCGGCCACGGTCTTGCTCTACTCCTCCCCGGCCTTTGTCGCCTTGCTGGCCTGGCTTATCTGGCGCGAGCCCCTCACCCGCTGGAAGGTGCTGGCCATCGTCCTGACCCTGGCGGGCTGCGTGCTGGTCGCCGGCCCGGAGGAGGTTGTCGGCATCGACCTGACGGCCAGCGGCTTGCTCGTGGGGCTGGCCGCGGCCCTGGCCTACGGGGGCTTTAGCCTGTTTGGGCGGCAGGTCGCCGCGCGCTACTCGCCCTGGACCGTGCTGACCTATGGCTTTGGCTTTGGTACGCTGACCCTGCTACCCCTCCAGTTCGGCCGGCCCGGCCCCTGGCCTGCCAGCACCGAGACCTGGGTGTGGTTTGGCGGCCTGGTACTGGTGGCGACCATGATTCCCTTTGGTGCCTACCTGGCCGGGCTGCAGCAGCTGCCCGTCAGTGTGGCCAGTATCTTGGCGGCGTCAGAGGTTGTCTTTGGTGCGTTCATTGGCTATGCTTTCTTTGCCGAGCGGTTGATGGGGTGGCAGTTCCTGGGGGCGGCCCTGGTCGTGGCTGGGGTGACGTTGATCATGACGAGGAGGAAGGGGTAGGCCGCAACTGGCGATTGTTTTGCAAAGCGGCTCGTGTTATGCTACAATATTGGTAATGAGCCCCCGTAGCTCAGTGGATAGAGCGGCGGCCTCCGGAGCCGTGCGCGGGCGTTCGAGTCGCCCCGGGGGTACTTAAAAGGAATGCCCGCACATGCGGGCAGCGGGACGCACTGTTACGGCGTCCCGCTTTTGCTTCCAAGCAGTGGCCCCCGGCAATTGACTCCAGTCGCCAACTCATAGGATAATCAGGATATGAGTGAGAAGTCGATACACGAGTCGATGAGCACACAGATCTACTACTTTTCGGGGACCGGCAACTCGCTCCATGTGGTCAGGGAACTGAAGCGCAGACTGGGCAACACAAAGCTGGTGCCGATCATCAGCGTCCTGAACAATG
>JAMJFU010000403.1 GCA_023544525.1 Anaerolineae bacterium
GGAGAAACGCCCGGCAGTGGAGCTGATAGGCCAGTTTGGCGTCGGCTTTTACTCTGTGTTCATGGTCGCCGAACAAGTCCGGGTTGTCAGCCGTTCCTACCGGCCGGAAGCTGAGGCGGTAGAATGGATCTCTGATGGGGGCACCCGTTTTGAAGTGGCGCCTGCGGACAAGGCGGAACGGGGTACCCGCGTCGAGATCCAGCTAAAAGAGGACGCCGCCGAATTCGCTAATACCTGGCGACTGGAACAGATCATCCGCAAACACTCCGACTTTGTCGGCTTTCCGATCTATGTCGGGGACAAAAAGGAGCCAGCCAACCGGCAGACCGCCATCTGGCGCAAGGCGCCCCAGGAGCTCAAGGATGAAGAATACGAAGAGTTCTACAAGCACCTGACGCTCGACCCCGAGAAACCATTGCTCCATACACACCTGGTCACCGATGCCCCGGTCAATGTGCGCAGCATCCTCTACGTACCAGCCAGCCGCGAGCGAGGCTTCTTGAGCCCGCGCACCGACCATGGTCTCAGGCTCTATGTCCACAACGTCATGATCCAGGAGTACAACAAGGACCTGCTGCCCAACTATTTTCGCTTTGTCGACGGAGTAGTCGAGTCAGAGGACTTGCCACTGAACATCTCGCGGGAGGCCATCCAGAGCAGCCCTGCAGGCCGGCGCATCCAACGGGCGCTAACCCGCAAGCTGGTGAGGGAGTTGGAGGCCACCGCCGCGGAGCAGCCCGAAACCTATGCGGCCTTTTGGCGCGAGTTCGGTCCCTTTCTCAAAGAGGGGATCGCCTCAGACCCTTCAGCGCAGAAAGATCTGGTGCCGTTGCTGCGCTTCCACGCCTCGGGCAGCGGGGACGGCATGATCTCACTGGATGATTACCTGCAGCAGATGGAGGAAGACCAGCAGGCCATCTACTATGTCTTGGGCGAGGACCTGAAAACGGTCGCCAAGAGCCCGCACCTGGATTATTTCAAGGCCAACGACATCCAGGTCCTCTACCTGGTGGATCCCATCGACAGCTTTTTGACCGTTGCGCTCAGGGAATATGAAGGTAAACCCCTGCGGAATATCGACGATGCCGGGTTGGAGCTGCCAGAAAAAGGGGAAGTGGAGACAGAAACCCGTCCTGCGGTGGCAGAGGCCGATTTCAACCGGCTTGTGGGCCGCTTCGTCAAGGTCCTGAGGGACCGGGTCCTGGAAGTGCGCGAATCCCAAGTCCTGAGGGACAGCCCCTGCAGGCTCGTGTCGCCGGGGGATGCGCCCATGCGCGAGATGTCGCGGGTCTACCGCATGCTGGACCAGGACTATGAGATACCAAAGCGGATCCTGGAGATCAACCGGGGCCATCCCATCATCGCCAACCTGGCCCGTTTGGTATCCCGGACCCCCGAGTCGGATGTGATCGACCCGACCATCGAGCTGCTGTTTGAGAACCAGTTGCTCTTTGAGGGACTGCATCCCAACCCAACAGAAATGGTGCCCCATATCCAGCGATTGATGGAAGCAGCGACGACGGGAGCTGGTAGCGATCAAGTCGAACCACCAGCCGGCGGAGAACCGGGCGAGGAGGAGAACCTGTGAAAACTCGAGCCAGGTATTGGATCGCCTTGCTGGCACTGGCTGCGACCCTGCTGGCTTGCGCCGTGCCCAACGGCCTGTCCCAGCTCCTCGAGCCTACGGCCACACCCACGCCCTTGCCCGTGGTGACAGTCGCACCCCTGCAGGTCGAGCCCTCCGAGCCGGTGGCGACGGTTACCGCCGCACCGCCCTCGAACGAGACGGCGCCTGCCGTTCCTGGAATGGTGCTACTGGAACAGGAGATCATTGAGGTCTATGATGAAGCTGGCCTGGGGGTGGTGAATATCACCAATCGCAGCTACGGCTTTGACTTCTTTATGAATCCTATACCCCAGGAAGGCACGGGTTCGGGCATTGTCTACGATGCCGAGGGGCACATCATCACCAACTATCACGTGATCGAAGGGGCTGATGAGCTGTTCGTCACCCTGCCCGATGAGACGACCGTAGACGCCCAAGTCGTGGGTGCCGACCCCTCTAACGATCTGGCCGTCCTCAAGGTCGATGCCCCCGCAGAGCAGCTGCATCCCGTACCCCTGGGCGCATCGGATAATCTGAGGGTGGGCCAATTCGTGGTCGCCATCGGCAACCCCTTTGGCCTGGAGCGGACGCTGACCGTTGGCGTTGTCAGTGCTCTGGGCCGCGTGATCGAGAGTCCTGACGAGCGCTTCATCGGCGAGATCATCCAGACCGATGCAGCCATCAACCCCGGCAACTCGGGAGGTCCCCTTCTCGACCTGTCGGGGCGCATCATCGGTGTGAACACCGCCATCTTTAGCCCCAGCCAGGCTTCGGCCGGAATCGGCTTTGCCGTGCCGGTGGATACCGTGCGGCGGGTAGTTCCCTCCCTCATCGAGCGGGGATACTTCCCACATCCGTGGCTGGGCGTTGGCTCCGTGTGGACCCTGACGCCGGAACGGGTGCAAATCCTGCGCGAAGCAGGGATGAGGGTGCCGGTAGAAGAGGGTATCCTGGTTATAGAGGTCGCCCAGGGCGGCCCTGCGGATAGGGCTGGCCTACGAGGCGGACAGCGGCAGGTGCGGATCGGCCGGTTCGTGCTGCCGGTGGGTGGTGACATCATTACCGCCATCGACGGCGAACCGATCACCGGCGACCGCGGCCTGATCCGTTTCCTGGACATTGAGACCAGCGTCGGACAGACGGTGCAGGTGACCGTCTACCGCGATGGTGAGGAGATGACAATTCCGGTGACGCTGGGCGAACGACCGCGCTAGCCGCCGGTCCCTGGCACCATCGAAATTTGCACAACGAACCGCGTTGCGGTATACTAAGGCTCGCGTTAGCACTCATGTATCGAGAGTGCTAGCGCACAAGTTACGCCCATCCATATCATATTCGTAAGGAGGAAGCTGAAATGGCACTCAATCTCAAACCCCTGGCAGACCGACTGGTCGT
>JAMJFU010000404.1 GCA_023544525.1 Anaerolineae bacterium
GCGCACGATCCTGGTGGGCCATTGGCATATCCTGGCCACGCTTTCGGCCGTCCTCCTACTTTTCCTCATCGCCGACCGGCTGGGCACCCGCGGTTGGGTGCGACAGGTGACGGGCTGGGGGCTGTTGTTGGGTTCTACGCTATCCTTTGTCTTTGTCAATGTCTACATGTTCAGGCAGCCAGGCCAGGAGAAGGCGTGGACCGTGCCGTTCTTTGAGACAGGCATAGCCCTAAGCCTGCTGGCCCTGGCCGTCTTTGTCGCGGCCAAGCTGGTGGACCGGGCGCGCGCGTTGCCCGACACAAGTGATGACCCCAGGCCGGGTGCGTCATGGTGAAGCGAACGCCCACCTGAGGTCGGCTCTGGGCCTCGCCGGGCGTCTCATGTCGAGGGCGCCGTCCAGGGTGTGGCTGCTTTTCTCGAGCGTGCGCCGCGGGGCCCGGCCAACTGGCGGGATCGGGCCGGCCGTGCCCAGGATCGCAACCAAGGAGTGCCCGGGTTGGCCGGCTGACCGGGGCACTCTTTCGTTGCGAGGGCTGTCGTTTGTGGCCGGCGAGCGGTTCTGCGAGGGCGTCATGCTGCTGTGGACAGGCCGGAACGGGTCCCGTCCTTGCGGCATAGCGAACAAAATGGTGAAGGCAGGCAGATAGTGCGGAGTGCAAACAAAGAGCCATGGCACGTCCAGCCTGGCGCACTTGGCGTAGTGGGTCTGCTCATTGTCGCTACGCTCCTGCTGGGGTTGGCGCTGCAGCCACTGGCTGTCGACGATGCCTATGTCACCTTCCGGCTTGCCCGGAACCTGGCCAGCGGCAAGGGGTTCACCTACAATGCAGGGCAGGCGATCCTGAGCACGACGGCGCCTATGTACGCCCTGATCTTGTCCGCAGGCGCTCGGCTAGGGCCTGACCTGCCCTCTCTGGCGAACGCACTCTCGGCGATGGCGCTAGGAACCGGTGCCATCCTCCTGTTCGCCCTGGGCCGGCGGGAAGGGCATCCTGGGCTTGGCGCCCTGGCCGGACTTTTCTATGTCCTCTACCCGCTCCTGTGGTTGTGTCTGGGGCTCGAGACCGGATTCTTTCTAGCGCTGGGCCTGGCTGCCATCCTGAGTTATCGCAGCGGCCGTCCTTATCTGGCAGCGATCCTGCTAGCCCTCGCCACCTTGACACGCGGCGATGGCCTGATCCTGGCCGGCGTGCTGGCTCTCGACTGGGCAAGCGGGTGGTCGGGCTGGGGTCGCCTGCTACGGGGTCGAGCTGCGCCCGCTGACCGCCCGGGGCCGGCCGTAGTGGTGGCTGCAGCGGCAGTGTACGTGATGGTGATGGTCCCTCTGCTGGCGTGGTTGACTTGGCGATTTGGCTCGCCTGTACCGGCCACGCTGGCGACCAAGCAGGCCCAGGTGGAGCTGGGCATCAGCGGGTTCTACGCCCACACCACCTACCTGGAGGGGATCGGTCTCCTGGTCCGTGCCCGGGTCGAACAGAGCCTGCTCTACCTGCTGTTTGTGCCAGCCGTCATGGCCGGCGTGGTGAGCATGTGGCAGCGGGCGCGATGGCTGCGCCTGATCGCCGGCTGGGGCCTGCCCCATCTTGCTGCCTATAGCGCGCTGGGGGTGACTCCTTACTACTGGTACTATGCGCCGGCCGTGGTGGCTCTGCTCTGCCTGGCGGCAGCGGGGGTGGTCGAGGGCGCGCGCTGGGCGGGGCGCTGGGCGAGCAGGGATGCCAGGCTGGTCCGGCTGGGATTCGGGGGGCTATGGGCGTTGGGTCTGGTGGTGGCCCTCGTCGGCTCCGACTGGGCGATGATCCAGGCGCTGGAGGGCCCGGTGCCGCCGCCAGACGACCTGGTTAGCAAGGTGCTTCCCGAAGCGAAAGCAGGCGTCTATGCCCAGGCGGGGCAATGGCTGGCGACCCATACACCGCAAGAAGCCACCGTGGGTGTCACCGAAGTGGGATCGTGGGCTATTACTCTGAGCGGTCTATGGTCGATTTTCTGGGGCTGCTGCAGCCCGAGGTGGCCGAGGCACTGGCCCGGAGGGACCTTTATTGGGCCTTGCTGCGCTACCAGCCCGACTATTTGGCATTGACGGCCGTCGCGCCGCTCTATGCCTATGACCTGCGCGCGGATCCGTGGTTCCAGGCAGCGTACACCCCAGCCCAGAGTTTCCAAGACCCTCGCTTCTGGGGTTCACCCGTCACGATCTACCAACGGCAGATCGCCCGCACCACTCTGGTCGAGGACGCGCCAGGCACACTGCCTGCGAAGGCCATGACCCTCGACGTGGGCGTTGGTAGCGCGATCCGCCTGGTTGGTGCCTTGACTGAGGATACTTCCATCCATCCAGGAGAGGCCCTGCAGATCACTCTGTACTGGGAGGCACTCGAGCCGGTTGACACGAACTATAAGGTCTTTGTGCACCTGCTCGGCCAGTACGATCGAGTGATCGCGCAGCGGGACGCAGTGCCAGGCCTGGGCGCGCGGCCCACGAGCGAATGGGAACGAGGCCAGGTCATAGCCGATCCTCATCTCTTGGCTCTGCCCGAAGCAGCCTATGCGCCAGACACGGCTGTCTGGGAGGTAGGGCTGTACGATGGCGAGTCTGGATCGCGCCTGCCGGTTGGCGACGGCACAGACAATGTCCGCTTTGGTTCGGTGGCGGTCCTGCCCCGGGCGGAGCCGCTACGGCTTGACTTCGGGCGGGTGGTGTTGGCCGGCTACGAGGTGGACCGGCTGGCGCTGCAGCCGGGCGAACCCCTGCACTTGAGCCTGGACTGGTCTGGAGGAGGGCGGGCGACCGTCACGGTCCAGCTTGTCCACGAGGGTGGAGAGGTAGCGGCCCAGGTGACGGGCGGCCCGGAGACACAGGAGTATGCCTTGAGCCTGCCAGCAGATGCGAAGGTGGGCGCCTATGACCTGAGACTGGTTCTCGTCGATCCGGTCACGGGGGTGACCCTGCCCC
>JAMJFU010000405.1 GCA_023544525.1 Anaerolineae bacterium
CAAGCGTCCTGGTCGATGGCAAGGTGCTCGTGGAGCGGGGCCAGCTTCATTTCGTCGAGTCGGATTGGCGTGAGCACTATGTCCAGGTCGACCTGGGCGCCAGTCCTCTTCGCGTAGCGGGCTGGGTCACGCGCTCGGGCATCCAGGTGGATACCACCACCGACGGCCGCCTGCAGCGGGTGTTGCGGCCCGAGCCAGGACGGGTGTCGAACTGCTTCGTAGGTGATGACGAGACCGCTCGCCTGGCGCGCAGGCTCTATGTGCTTGTGCCGGATGGTGGTGAATGGCTGGCTGTGGAGACACTGGTCGCCCGGGCTGGCCTGGAGCCAGAGGCCGCCCGCCAGGTTCTGCACGTTCTGTGGACGTACCATATCATCCGCTACCGGTGAGCCGGCGTCCTTCTCGTCCGGAGGCAGCGCCTGGCCCAGGTCTCTGGCGGGGACCCGCTTGGCCCCTGTTCGGGAAGCAGCCGGTTTTGAGCCCGGCCTCGCCGGTCGGACCCTCGTAGCAGGATAGGATCATGCAAAGAGATTGGCCACCCCTCCTGAAACGGCTCAGCGACGAGCTGGGCTATGCCGTCCGGGCCGGCAAACCAGCCCTGGGCTACGACCTCTTTTACCTCGACCTCTCGGCCTGGAAGCTCCGCCTGACGAACGAGACGCCCTTGATCTGGGTCCAAGAGTCTGACCTGGCGTCCACGACGCCGCCACACCTGCTGCAGAGCATAGGCGACGTGATGCGCGAGCGCCGCCTGAGCCGGCAGATTGTCATAATCCTGCTCGACGGCGACAGCGGGCCGGTGTTGCCTTATGCATCGAGCCCGATGTACAACCTGGTCATTATCGGCGCCGCCGAGCAACAGAGCATCCTCAAGTCGCGCCGGCCCAGCGGCGAGCTGCTGGACCTCATCTCGGCCCAGGTGCCGATCTCTAACCTGGCGCCGTACGAGACGCGGGCACCAGTGACCGGCAGCCGTTTCTTTGGCCGCGAGTACGAAATCTCGCGCATCGTGGGCAACCCCGATACCAACCATGCCATCCTCGGCATCCGGCGCATCGGCAAGACCTCCCTGTTGCGGGAGCTGGAGCGCATCCTGAAGGAGGGCCAGGACCCGGCCCACGTCGTCTATCTGGAGTGCAGCGACTTGTTGGCCACCGACGACTATGTCCGGGAGGTGGTACGCAAGCTGAATCCCCGGGAGCTGCCGCGTCTGCACCTGCAAAAGTACATCTTTTTCTTCCCCGATTTCCTGGAGCGCATGGCCCGGGCCGCGGGCAGCAAGTTGATCTTCCTCCTGGACGAAGTGGACAACCTGGTCTTGATGCAGCGTGGCGACTGGGAGCTGTTCCGCATGCTGCGTGCCTCGGCCAACAAGGGTGCCTGCCAATACGTGATGGCGGGTTTCCGTGAAGCGATGCGCGAGCAGTATATCCTCGACTCGCCCTTCTACAACTTTGCCCAGGAGATCCGCCTGAGCGAGTTCACCCGGCGCCAGGCGCAGGACCTCATCGTCACACCCATGGAGAACCTGCGGGTGCGCATCCGGAACAAGGAGGAGGTGGTCGGCCGCATCTATGACGAGACGGCGGGCCACCCGAACCTGATCCAGTATTACTGCACGATCCTCCTGCGCAAACTCGACGAGACTGGGCAGCGCTGGATCAGCCCCCAGAGCCTGATCGACGTCTATTCCGATGAGGGGTTCAAGAGCCATCTGCTGACTTCTTTTATGCAGAACACCGAGAACCGCGAAAAGGCCCTGGTCTATGCCATCCTGCTCGCCTCCGAGGAACCGCGTTCGCGCGGCGTTTCGCTGGCCTTTGTCGACGCCGCCCTGCGCAAACGGGGCATCGTGTTGCCCCAGGACGCCATCGATCAGGCCTGTAGCGTGCTGGTACTGGCGGGCATTCTCCACCGCAAGGGGCGCGAGTACTTTTTCACCTCGCCGGTCTTTACCCGTGTCCTGCAGCAGACCTACGACATGGACTACCTGTTCCGCAAGGTCAAAGAGGAGGGTCTGTGAGCCTGCTCGAGATCCCTCGGGAGGCGCCGGCCATCGTACGTTACAACCAAGAGGCGGTGGCCGAGGTGCTGGCCTGTGTGCGTGAGGGCACCTACTGCGCACTGCTCGGCCCGCGTCTCTCGGGAAAGACGGTGCTCCTGCGCTACGTCGTGGAGATGATGTCGGGACCGCTGGGCCAGACCTGCGTCTACCTCGACCTCTACGAGGTGGGGGCCTCGACACTCCAGGGCTTTTTTGCCGACATGGTCGGCATCATCGCCCACAGCGTAGAGCAACAGATGGGCATCTCATTGCCTGTGCCCGATCCGGCGGTGGCCAGCAGCGCTGTATTCCGCGGGTTCCTGGGCGACGTGGTCCTGCGTCTGCAGCGGGACCTGGTCCTCGTCCTCGAGCACCTGGAGGCCTTGCCCACAGACCTGGTCCAGGCGCTGCTCACGTCGCTGCGGGCGGCCTACATGGACCAGCAGGATCTCGACTACCGGACGGTGGTCATTGTCTCCGGTGCCCTGAGCCTGGCCACAGTGACGGTCGGCGAGTCGTCGCCTTTTCGTGGCATTGCTCGGCGGATCTTTGTGGGCGACCTGACCGCGACGCAGAGCTCGGCCCTCATCGCCGAGCGGACCGCCGGGAGTATCCCGGTCACGCGCCGGGCGCGCCAGCGGCTGCTCGACGCCACCAGGGGCGATCCATTCCTCATCCGGCGCATCTCCTCCCTGTCTCTCGAGGCTGCCGCACTGGCTGATCCGCCTGCCTTGCGGGGCAGGACCGTAAAAGGCGTGGTGGGCGAGTTCTTGAAGGACGAGGTCTACAGCTATGCGCCCCTCCAGGAGGCCGTACGGCTTCTGGAGGAGGACCCTGACCTGCTGCGCTGCATCCTGCTCCTCCTGGCGCACGGCGCCGTCCCTCGCAGCGAGTTGCCGCTGCCCCTCT
>JAMJFU010000406.1 GCA_023544525.1 Anaerolineae bacterium
CCCGGACCTGGCCAACTTTATGATCGCTGCGCCCTATCCTGGCACAGAGCTGTGGGAGATTGCGCAGAGGGACGGGAGGTTGTTCAGCCTGGATTGGCGCGATTATGCCATACACGACGAAAAGGCGCGCTATGAGTTGCCTTCGTTGCCTCCCGAATTGGTCGAGCGCAAGTGGCACGAAGCGTACCGGCGCTTTTATCTGCGGCCCGGTCGCATCTGGCGCAAGGCGGTGAGCCCTGATACATGGCGCCGGTTGCCTGACTATGCACGCAACTTTGGGCGCTTCTTTCTCGGGCAAAAGACGCGAGGTGGGGGTTAGGAGCCTGGCATCGATCGTCCGCGGCCGGACCCGTGACGATCCGCGCAACGGTTGCGCCTTGGGTTGACAAATAGAAGCCGATTGGTATAATAGGACTCGCATGGGGGCAGGTACCCAAGTGGCCAACGGGGGCGGACTGTAAATCCGCTGGCTCAGCCTTCGGAGGTTCAAATCCTTCCCTGCCCACCAGCAGAAGATGCGCGGGGACCCACTCGAAGCTGGGTTCCCGCGCTCTGTTTTTGCTAGCGGTGAAGCATGCTCCTCTGCCGGCGTACCTCGTACAGAGCAATGGCGCCAGCGACCGCCGCATTGAGAGACTCCACCTGGCCGTGCATCGGCAGCCTGATGAGGAAATCACATCGTTCGCGGACCAGCCGGGCAAGGCCGCTTCCCTCGCTACCGATCACCAACCCAAGGGGGCCGGTCAAGTCCGCTTGCGTGTAAGCCTGTGCCTCAGCCATCGCTTCCAGGCCGGCCAGCCATAGCCCTTCCCCCTTGAGCCTTTCCATGGCCTGGACCAGGTTGGTGACCTGCGCGACGAGCACGTGCTCCGCCGCACCGGCCGAAGCCCGCACGGCAGCGGGGGTGATGCCCGCCGCGCGCCGCCCGGGAAGGACGACGCCGTGAACACCGGCGGCGTCGGCGCTACGCAGCAAAGAGCCCAGATTCTGGGGATCCAGCAGGTGATCCAGTAGAAGTAAAAAGGGGGATTCCTCAGCCGCCTGTGCCACCTCGAGGACCTCGACGAGGTCCACGTAAGGGTAGGCAGAAACCTCGGCGGCGATGCCCTGGTGGTTGGCATCGCCGCCGAGCCTATCTAATTCTGCCCGATCCACACCCTGGACCGGCACCTGCGCACCTTCGGCCAGGGACAGGATCTCAGCTACGATGCCCGAGGCCGGGATCCCCCTGCCGAGAAGGAGCCTGAAGACCTGCCGGCGCCCTGCACGCAGGGTCTCGCGAACCGGTTGGCGGCCGTAGAGAATCTCCCGCATGTCCTCAGTGGCTCAGCCGCCAGCGCGTCCCCTGAGGCCCGTCTTCGAGCATGACACCCATCTGGGCAAGCTGGTCGCGGATCCTGTCCGATTCTTCCCAATCCCGGGCTTCGCGCGCTTGCTGGCGCAGTTCGATGAGCATTCGGACCAGGCCACCTACCAACTCGCTGTCCGCCTGTTGCACAAGCTCGTCTGGGATGATGCCCAGCACCGTGCCACCCAGTTCCCGGTAAAGTCCATCGATGGCTTCTAGCGTGGCCCGGCTCACCGGCTGCCCGGAGTTCAGCAGGGTGTTCACCTCGCGGCCCAGATCAAAGAGAAGGGCGATGGCCTGAGGCGTACCAAAGTCGTCGTCCATGACCTTGACAAACTCCTGCCGGTACTCCTCGAACTTCTGTGCCCAGGCGGGGTCGACCTCCTCACCGTCAGCGTCACGGAGCCGCTCGCGAAGCAGCTGGACCGACCCGTAGAGCCGTTCCAAGCCCCGGCCCGCGGCATCGAGGGCCTCTTCGCTAAAGTCGGTCGGCGAGCGGTAGTGACTACTCAGGACAAAGAAGCGGATGGTCATGGGGTCGTGCCGGCTCAGGGCCTCCTTGATGGTGACAAAGTTGCCCAGGCTCTTGCCCATTTTGACGCCATCGACCGTGACCATATTGTTGAGCACCCAGTAGTTGCAGAAGCGCTCGTCAGTGGCTGCCTCGATCTGGGCGATCTCGCTCTCGTTGTGGGGAAAGACGTTCTCCAGGCCACCACCGTGGATGTCAAAGGGCTGGCCCAGGTACTTGGTGGCCATCACCGAGCACTCCAGGTGCCAACCCGGGTAACCGGGGCCCCAGGGGCTGGGCCAGCGCAGGATGTGGCCTTTCTCAGCCGCCTTCCAGACGGCAAAGTCGGCCGGATTCTTCTTGTCAGGATTGATGGTGATCCGGGCGCCCTCTTCTTGTTCCTCGATCTTGCGCCCTGAGAGCTTGCCATACTCCGGCCAACTGGCCACGTCAAAATAGACAGAGCCATCGGCCTCGTAGGCGTGGCCCGTCTCAAGCAGCGCCTCGACCAGTTCGATCTGCTCCGGGATGTGGCAGGTCGCCCGCGGCGAGATGTCGGGCCGGACGACGTTCAGCGCATCCATGTCCTCGAAAAAGCTGCGCATGTAGGTCTGGACGACCTCCATGGGCTCGACCCGCTCCTGACGGGCTCTGCGCAGGATTTTGTCCTCGCCCTCATCGGCGTCGTCGGTCAGGTGGCCCACGTCGGTGATGTTCTGGACGTAGCGGACCTGATAGCCCAGATAGCGAAAGTAGCGCGCCATGATGTCAAAGGAGACATAGACCTTGGCGTGCCCGATATGCGAGTGGCCATAGACTGTCGGCCCGCAGACATAGATGCCCACAAAGCCTTCGTGGACTGGCCGGAACTCTTCTTTCCGGCGCGTCATAAAGTTATATATCTGTAGTGTCATTCCAGTTTGCCTCCTGGTGGAATTGGGTTAGTGCAGCGGCAGAAGGGATGCTGCCAGGCATCGAGCAGCATCCCCATGAACAGGTGCAGACCCATTTCCAGCGCGGGGGCGCCTCGTAATTCATGGATCGTCTTCCTCACTCAACTGCGCTTGCTGTGTTTGGCGATCTGTTCAA
>JAMJFU010000407.1 GCA_023544525.1 Anaerolineae bacterium
GTGGCCAACAGTCCAAGCCCCTGATCGTGACCGAGTACGGCATCCTCATGCCCGCTGAATATGGTTTTCCGGCGGGCGAGGTCGAGCGCTTTATGCTGGGTAGCTTTGAGTTTTTCCGCACCGCCTCAGACCCGAGCCTGGGCTATCCCGCTGACGACTACCGCCTGGTGCAGCGTTGGAGCTGGTTCAGCCTGGTCGACGAGCGCTACCCGACCGGCAACCTGCTGAATTCCATCGGTGGGGGGCTGACCCCGCTCGGGGAAGCCTTTGCCGGCTATGCTCTGTCAGCACCCTGAGGGATGGGGTCCAAAGAAAAAGCTCCCACCTGGACTAGGTAGGAGCTTTTTTCTGGCTGGGGGACAGGGATTTGAACCCCGACTAGACGGTCCAGAGCCGCCTGTCCTGCCATTAGACGATCCCCCATGGACGGGCCCTATTCTAGCACGAAAGCGGCTTTCTGCCAAATCCAGAATCCGCACCGGCTTGGCCCGACTAGCTTCTGTTCCGCCGCCCTTTCCTGCCCTCTTCGATCTTGGCCCATGTGTCCCGGAGCGCAACCGTCTCGTTGAACACGGGCTTGCCAGGCACCGAGTCGGGGTCCAGGGCAAAGTAGCCCAGGCGCAGGAACTGGTACCGGCTGCCTGGCGAAGCATCGGCCAGGCCCGGTTCCACCTTGCAGCCCGTGAGTATTTCCAGTGAATTGGGGTTGAGAAAGCTGGTCCAGTGCTCCCCCTCTTCCACGTCCATCGGATCTGGCTCTGTGAACAGGCGGTCGTAGAGCCGCACCTCGGCGTCTACGGCGTGTGGTGCTGAGACCCAGTGCAACGTCCCTTTGACCCGGCGGCCGTCGGGTGTGCCGCCTCCGCGGCTCTCAGGATCGTACGTGCAGCGCAACTCGACCAGCTCCCCAGTCTGCGGGTCCTTGACCACTTCCTGGCAGGTGATGTAGTATGCGTGCTTGAGCCGCACCTCCGCACCAGGCGCCAGCCGGAACCATTTCCGGGGCGGGTCCTCGCGAAAGTCCTCCTGCTCGATGTACAGCTCACCTGAGAAGGGCAGCATACGCGTACCGGCACTCTCATCCTCTGGGTTGTTGATCGCCTCGAACTCCTCAACCTTCCCTTGCGGATAGTTGGTGATCACGACCTTGAGCGGGCGCAGGACGCCCATCACCCGCGGTGCCCGCCGGTTCAGATCGTCGCGAACGTGGTACTCGAGGAGCGCCATGTCCACCAGGCTGTCCTTCTTGGCCACGCCCACGCTGTCCATGAACGCCCGGATGGCCTCCGGCGTGTAGCCTCGACGCCGCATCCCGGCGATGGTGGGCATGCGCGGGTCGTCCCAGCCCGACACGTACCCTTCCTGCACCAGCTGCCCCAGGAAGCGCTTGCTGAGCACGGTGTGGCTGACATTCAAGCGCGCGAACTCGATCTGTCGCGGTGCAAAGATGCCGAGCTGTTCGATGAACCAATTGTAGAGCGGCCGGTGATCCTCGTAGCCCAGGTCGCAGAAGGAGTGGGTGACGCCCTCGATCGAGTCCGACTGGCCGTGGGCCCAGTCGTACATGGGGTAGATGCACCACTTGTCGCCCGTGCGGTGATGGCTGGCGTGCAGGATGCGGTACATCACCGGGTCGCGCAAGTTCATGTTGCCCGACTGCATGTCGATCTTGGCGCGGAGCACGGCCTCCCCTTCTTCGAACTCGCCGGCACGCATGCGCTCAAACAGGGCCAGGTTCTCCTCCACCGGCCGGTCGCGGTAGGGGCTCTCGCGCCCAGGCTCGCCGAACCCGCCACGGTACTCGCGGATCTGTTCGGGGCTCAGGCTGTCGACGTACGCTTTGCCCTTCTTGATCAGCTGCACGGCCCACTCGTAGAGCTGGTCGAAATAGTCCGACGCGTAATACTCGCGGTCGCCCCAGTCATAGCCGATCCAGCGGATATCCTCCTTCTGTGCCTCTACGTATTCGACCTCTTCCTTGACCGGATTTGTGTCATCGAAGCGCAGGTTGCACTGCCCGCCGAAATCCTCGGCCACGCCGAAATCGATCGAGAACGCTTTTACGTGGCCGATGTGCAGGTAGCCATTGGGCTCGGGCGGAAAACGCGTGCGTACCCAAGTGTAGCGTCCCGTCGCCAGATCCTCGGCCACCGCCTCCCGGATAAAGTCTGTTGTCGTGTTCGTATCACTCTCGGCCATGTCTACTCCTTCATACCTGCCCGTAATTGGGCGGCATTCTAACACAGGACGTCAATCCTGACAAATCGCGAAAAAAGCCCCAGGTGGCGTGCGCCTGGCATCGGCCTGAGGGTCTCATTGGCTGTAGCCGTGCTCAGTGGGACCCTGTACGCAATCGGCGGGGCCACAGGGCCGTGGCCCCGCCATCCGCTCGAAACCGTTGAGGCCTGGCGCAACCCGCCTGTTGCCGCCAGCGCGAGCCGATGTCGAAGATCTGTCACGGCGCCGGAGCGGTCTGTCCCTCCAGTACCTGGATCGCCCCGTCGATCCGCTCCAGGGTTTTCGCGCGCCCCAGGATCTCCATCGTCTCGAACAAGGGCGGCGACACCTGCTGCGCCGTCACAGCGCCGCGCAAGATGCCGAACAGGGGGCCGGCCTTCACTCCCAGCTCGTCGGCCAGCGCGCGCATCGACGCTTCCATCGCCTCTGCCTCAAAGTCGTCCAGCCCGGCGAGCACCTCGCGCGCGCGGCGCAGCGCCTCCAGCGACTCGGCCGCCGTCATTTTTTTGCCCACGAGCAGCGTGGGGTCATAGTCCAGCTCATCTTCAAAGAAAAAGCCGGTCCAGTCGACTACCTCGGCCAGCGTCTTCAGCCGCTCCTGGATCAAGGGTACGATGGGCATCAGCGCTCCGGCTGTCACGTCGTACCCTGCACCTCTCAGGAAAGGCACCAGCCGCTCCGCCAGGTCCGCCTGGTCGAGCTGCCGGAT
>JAMJFU010000408.1 GCA_023544525.1 Anaerolineae bacterium
GGCAGATATCCGTGGTACGATGGATGCCTGCCCATGATTATACCTGAGTGCTTTCATCTTGTCAAGGCTCGTTGCGCTCGGCAGAGGGCACTTGAGGCTGGAGGGAGCGAAGCAACCTCCCCTTTTTGTGCTTGGTTCTACCCAAGTCCTGGGCCCGGGCAGGGCCCGTAGCGATCCTATGGGTGCTCAGAACAACCCTGGTGTCCTTTCTCAGAACAGACCTTGGCTTCGCTGTCGCTAAGGCCCAATCCGCGACCGGACCGGTTCTGGCGATCCGGGCCAATTCTGGAGCAAGTCACGGACCTACCGAGCGTTGGACAGGTCCGGATCACTGGTGCTAAGGAGCACTAGGGCCTGTCATCCCCCAGACAGACCACGACAGACGGGTGCGCTCAGAGCGGCAGCCGCTGCGCCGCAGGATGTAGCAGGCTCTGGATGCCGTAGGAATACATGACCTCAACGGGCCTGGGACGCGCCTCCAGGCTTCGCAGCTCGTCGGCGATGGGATGATCGCCCAACGCAAACGAGGCGCCGCCCTGGAAGCGCGCAGTGCCAGTCTGGCCCTGGGTCTGCAGGCGCGTATGAAGGAGCTGGCCATCCAGCACAGTGTAGGTATGGTAGTCAAGCGATTTCAGTCTTGTGGGCCGCTTGTCGACCACCACGGTCAGGACATCCTGGCCATCGGCCCGTAGCCGGCAGCGGCGCGCCCCGTCATCCTCCTCGAACGTGATCTCTGCCACAAACTTGGGATAGCCCCACAGCTCGACGCCATAGTCGTAGGCCTCCTGGGTGGTGACCGGCAGATGGTGGATGTACAGGCCAAAGCGCGGGAAGCGATGGGGGAAGAGCAGGGGCAGAGCGGGAACGTTGACCGCCGGCTCGTACAAAACCGGTATGGCGATGCCCAGCTCGTTGTAGGGCGCCACGTCACTGATGCGCTTGTACTCCATGGCCACCAGGGTGAGGATGCCAGTCCCGGGCGCCAGGAGCGCCGGCTTGAGCCGGTCGCTGGGCAGCAGGCGGCGCAGGTTGCTTGCCGGCGCGGGAAAGTGGGCCATGATCGACGACCACTCGAAGAAGCGCACGGGAAGCCGGATGCGCTTGCCCGTGGAGAGCTCCGTCTCGTGCAGTTCTATGTCCTCAAAGAATCCGTTGTCCATTGGTTGCTCCTTTCTCCAGATTCGGGTCCATGGTGGCGAGGGCGGTGCTCAGCCACCCTCGCCGCTGCAAGGGGAGTAGGTTAGGCCCGTGGTGCGGATTGTCGCCAGAAGCCGGCCATCTGGGCTGGGCTTGGCGCCTCGGCTCCCCTGAGGTTTCCAGGGGGAGGGCGCAGCCCAGGGGGAGGCAGAAACTCGTTTGACAGCCCGTCGTCGTAGGATAGAGCTTCTGCTACTACCGGGATGGCTAGCAGGGCCAACAGGGTCAGGACACAGAGGATGAAAACTGCCTTCTTCATGACGTTAACCTTTCCTTTCTTGGGGCGCCCGGCCCCTTGATTTGGGTTTGTCGTTCATTGTCCCCAGGATACCACCTCAGGGCCGGGCAGGAAAGGGGCCGCAGGCCGGTTGGCCATAGGCAAAAGGACCCAGAGCCACATAGGGCCCTGGACCCAAGATGGGCCAAGGCCCATTGATCAGCTTGTCCCTCGAGCTATTGCGGTGCAACTGGATTCGACCAGCTGCTTGACCAGATGCGGGCCGGTGGCTATAATGGCCCCATCACGCTCGGGGATGAGAGACGATGAGACTAGCGATATTCGGCGCAACAGGACGGACGGGCAAACTGCTTGTAGCCCAAGCGCTCGAGGCAGGACACGAAGTTGTGGCCTTGGTCCGGACACCATCCAAGCTCGCGATCGAGGATGAACGGCTGTCGCTCATTCAGGGCGACGTGCAGGATCCGGCGCAAGTACAGAGCGCTATCGCTGGCTCAGACGCCGTGCTCAGCGTGCTGGGACCGACGAGCAACGAGCCTACCTACGAGGTGAGCCGGGGCATGGCCAACATCACAGCGGCCATGGAGGCGCACGGCGTCCGGCGACTGGTCCAGTCGGTGGGGGCAGGGATCCGAGATCCGAGAGACCAGCCCAGGCTGTTTGACAGGCTCATCAAGATCGCGCTGAATCTCTTCTCGCGGCACGTGTATGAGGACATGGGACGGACGGCAGAGATCATCCGGGCCAGCGACCTCGATTGGACCCTGGTGCGGGTGCCGATGCTGACCGGCGATCCGGTGCAGGGCGACCTGAAGGTCGGTTACCTGGGCCAGGGCGTTGGGCCCCGGGTCACACGCGCAGCACTGGCAGCCTTTATGCTGCAACAGGTGGAGGACACGACCTATGTCCACGAGGCGCCGGTGATCAGCAACTGACAAGTCGGCCGCAGGGCCCGATGGCCAGCCCATGCGCACTCGCAGAGCAAGAAAGACAGGGGGCCTGCCAGGTCCAGGATCTGGCGGGCCCCCTCCATCGATCAATCGTGACCACGATCAGCCCATGGGCGCTCAAGGGGAACTACTCCTCCCGAGGCATGCTCTGCATCACGCCAATCCGGTTGCCGCCGGGATCACCAAAGATGGCCATCCAGCCGACGGTGGGAATCTCGGTCTTGTCCACGATGATGGGTGCCCCCAGCTCCTTCGCACGAGCGATGGTGGCATCCACGTCGGGGACGTCGACGTACACCAGAACGCTGCCGGGTGTCACGTCCTGCTCCTCGTCTATCGGGGAAAAGCCAACACCTGTCTCGCCCCGCTCAAAGGCAGTCATGGTATAATCC
The DNA here is from genome assembly GCA_023544525.1 of Anaerolineae bacterium. Classification (GTDB taxonomy): domain Bacteria; phylum Chloroflexota; class Anaerolineae; order JAAYZQ01; family JAAYZQ01; genus JAMJFU01. The sequence continues at coordinate 2,778 of JAMJFU010000408.1, forward strand.
ATCTCTTCGTCCCTGACGATGGGCCAGCCAAGGAGCTCCTGGTAGAACTTGACAGTGGCCGGGATATCGGTAGACGCCATTTCGAGCCAAAAGATCCTGTTGTCCATGGTATGCTCTCCTTCAACCGTTGGTTTAGGTGGTGATGTTCACTGGGTCAATCATACCAC
>JAMJFU010000409.1 GCA_023544525.1 Anaerolineae bacterium
CCCAGCCGGCCTTCGGAGCCAAGGACGACCTCGCGGAGGTCGGGCCCGGCTGCCGAGGCGGGGAATGGCGGCAACCTCAAGGTGCCAGCCGGCGCCTCAAGCAGCCCACCGCCGAACAGCCTCTCGATGCGCCCGTAGCCCAGTGACTGCTGGCCACTGGAGCGGGTGACGATCCAGCCCCCCAGGGTAGAGAGCTCAAAAGACTGGGGGAAGTGCCCCAGGGTACAGCCCCGGGCCCGGAGCTGCGCCTCCAGGTCTGGGCCCATCACGCCTGCCCCGAACGTCGCCAGGAGGCTCTCCTCGTCAAAGTGCCGCAGGCGGTTGAGGCGGGTCAGGTCTACGGTCAGGTTGGGGCGGTCGCCGGGCAGGGGGTTGATGTGTCCGACGACGCTGGTGCCGCCACCGTAGGGGATCAGGCGTGCGCCAGTTGATTGACCATACGCGATAAGTTCTCGCACATCCTCGCCAGTGGTTGGATAAGCGATCCCTTCGGGAAAGGTATTGATGTGGCCACTGCGCAGGGCAATCCAGTCGGGCAGACTCTGCCCCCGGGCGTGCCGTACCCGGTCGGCGACATCCTCGCAGATGAGGGGATGGGCCCGCAATCGCGAGGCCGGCACGCGGGTCACGACCTCCTCTAGTGTTGCGTCCTGTGGAGGCGTCCCTGACCCAACGGCGGCCTCGAGAAAACCTCGGGCTCCCTCGTGCAGCGGATAGGTGACGGTGTCATCACCCCAACCGTTCCATCGTCTCATGGTCTACCTCCCTGGCTGGTGGCCAATGCCTCTGCTGGAAGCATGGCGCCAAAGCTCGAGGCTGTCTTGCATGACCTGCCGGGTGATCGCTTCGGCTTGGCCTGCATCCCCTGTCTGAGCTGTGGCTAACAACGATGCGTAGAAAGCCCTGGACGAGGCCCGCGCCTCGGGCCGTGCAAAGTAGCGGCGCGCCATGCTCTCGTAGAAACCCGAGAACCCATTCAAGATCCAGGTATAGACAGGATTGCCAGAGGCCAGGGTCAAAGCCCGGTGCAACCCCCAGTCAAATGCCGCGTAAGCTTCGGGCGTCCCGTCCAACCCGTCGTAGGCCGCCAGGTAGTCGGCGACCCTGCCTGGCGCTCGTTCCACGGCCGAGCGGGCATAGGCCGGAGCGAGGGCGAGACGTACTTCCAAGAGGTTGGGTACAAAGTCCGGGGGCAAGCGCTGGCTGTAGCGCACCAGGGCCCCCAGCACGCTCAACCCACCGTCCTGCCAATAGTCGTTGACGCTGGTGGGCTTGCCCTGCTGGATTGTGAGCCAACCCTCGCAGGCCAGCCGCTGGAGGGTTTCGCGCAGGGTCGGCCGGGTGACACCCAACTGGGCGGCCAGATCACGCTCGCCAGGCAGGTTCGAGCCCGGTGGATAGGTGCCGTCCAGGATGGCCGTGACCAGGCTCTCCTCGGCATAGACGGCAGGACGTTGCGGTGCTGACCAGTTTGGCATCATCCCTTCCTGTGTCGCCGCGATACTGGTCAGTGGTCTGACCAGTTGGGGTCATTATAATTGAGAAAGGATCCCGTGTCAAGGGGGAATCGAGCCGACTGCTCAGGAGCTTCTTGCGGCTGACCTCACCCGGCGTTACGTTGCCCGCTCTGCTGCGTCCGCCGGCGTAGCAGCTGCGCCCACGCCCAAAAGCGGGACAGACGGCGCTATTGGCGGGGCGGTGGCCGCTCTTCGTCGGGAGCGGCCGCGTTGGAGGCCTCATCCTCATCTGCGACGAGGACTGCCCTTCCTTCCCGTGGCAGCCCGCGTTTCTGAAGGGCCGGCTCGATGAGGAGATGGTGCACGATCACCTGGATGGCACCGGCAATCGGTATGGCGATGAGGGCACCTACCACGCCGTTCAATATGCCTCCCATGACCAGGGCGAGGATCACTACCAAGGGGTGGAGCCCAACGGCCCGGTGCATCACCCTGGGAACCAGGATATGTGCCTCGAGCTGCTGGACCACCAGGTACAGGGCGGCCACGGCCAGGCCCATGGGCCACGAGATCGTGAGCCCAACGAGGACGGCGGGGATGGCGCCGGCAATGGGGCCTACGATGGGGATGGCTTCAGTCAAGGCGGCGATGACTGCCAGTGCAGGGGCAAACGGGATGCCCAGGACCACCAGCCCCAAGTAGCAGGCCAGGCCCACCGCAAACATGAGAATCACCTGTCCCCGGACATAGGCGCCCAGTGTGTTTTCGACGTCATTCCAGAGCTTTTCCACAACGGCTCGATGGCGCAAGGGACTCAGGCGCAGGAGCAGGCTCAGCGCCGGCTCACGGGCCGTGAGCCAGTAATAGCACATCACGAAGGCGAGGATGACCTGCCCGATGACCAGCACACTGTCCAGGGCGATCGGCCAGACCTGCCTCTGTGCCTGCTGCTGGATCTGATCGACGAAAGCGAGCACCTTTTCGGGGAGGGTCAAGACGGGCAGGATCACCTTGAAGGTGTCCCATCCGAAAAAGGCCAGCCAGGAGAAGAATCTATATACCCGTTCAGATAGGATCTCTGTGGAGAAGAGCTCTGAGATTAGCCCTGCGAGGGGCGGAATGGACGCGACCAACAGGCCAAAGACGATCAGGATCAGGAAAAGATACAACAGGAGGATCGCCACCCCGCGCGGGATCCTGCGGCGCGATAGACTGTCCACCAGGGGCCGGAGCGTGGAGGCAAGCAGGATAGCCAGAAAAAGGACGATGAGGATCTGTCCCAGCTGGAGTAGCAAATAAGCCATCCCCAGGGTTGCGAGGACGACGCAGGTGATATAGAAAGCCTGTCGACTAGTCATTGCACCATGTCTCCTGTGCTGAGCGCGGAGCCGCATTGGGCCTGGGAACCGGGATGACTGATCTGCTGGACTGTTCCACGATTATGCTCCAAAGCAACGTTCCAGCAAGCCCTTATCGGAATA
>JAMJFU010000040.1 GCA_023544525.1 Anaerolineae bacterium
CTCGCTGGGGCGTTGGCCCTCCAGGCTGAAGGACAGGGTGGGCACCCGTTCGTCAAAACGGCCGGGATCGGTGATGCCATAGATCCTCAGGCCCGGGATCTCCTCCAGGCCAGCCACCAGCCTCCGGCACAAGTTCTGCTCGTAGGCACGGATGGCGTCCAGGCCGCACTTGAGCTCGAGGCGCCGCCCGCTCAAGTCGGGGAACCGGCCGGCACCGCCGTCGCCATAGCGCTGGCCCACAGAGGCAAGGTAGTCCACCGCTGCCGTCGCCCCGGCGATCGACTCAAAGCTCTGGGTACCGGTTTCGAACTTGTCCGGAGGTGCGTCTCCGGCAGGGCGCACCTTGTAGGCTGGCAATCCTTCCAACTGGTCGTAGCGCCCGTACAGGGCACCTAGGTGTGGGCCGAAGAACTTGTAGAGCGAGCACACCAAAAAGTCACAGCCCAGGGCCTGGACGTCGATGGGCCCGTGCGGCGCATAGTGTACGGCATCGACATAGACCCAGGCGCCCACCGCGTGGGCCAACTCCACAGCGCGGGCCACGTCGTTGATCGTACCCACGGCATTGGAGGCGTAGCCCAGGGCCACCAGCTTGGTTCGGGGCGTGATAGCCGCCTCCAGCCCGGCCATATCGAGCGTGCAGTCGGCGGGATCAAAATCCACGTGCCGCACCATGGCTCCCTGCTCCTGTAAGGCGAGCCAGGGCGCAATGTTGGCATCGTGATCCAGCCGCGTGACGACGATCTCGTCGCCCAGCGATAGCGTCCGGCCAATGGCCCGGCTGATATTGAAGGTCAGGCTGGTCATGTTCGGGCCAAAGACAATCTCCTCTGGCCGGGCCGCATTGAGCAGGTCGGCCACGGCTTGCCGCCCGGCCATCACCGTCTCGTCGGTCCGCTGGCTGTAGAGAAAACCCCCACGGGCGTTGCTGTTGGCCTCCACCAGATAATCGCCCATGGCCTCGATGACCGAGCCATGGACCTGGGTACCCCCTGGACCGTCCAGAAAGATCAGGGGACGGCCAGCCACCCGCTTGTGAAGAGCTGGAAATTCCGCACGCAGACCGGTGACGGCTGCTTTGTCCAGTGCCATCGTCTACTCCTTGGTTTTAAATTATAACTGGCTGGCCAGACCCCCGCATATCTCTCCCCCATCGATCACAAAGGTCTGTCCCGTGATAAACGCCGCATCGTCAGAGGCCAGGAAAGCGAAGAGGGCGGCCACGTCCTCCGGCCGGCCCAGCCGTTTCAGTGGCACCTTGTCGGCAAACTCCCGGCGCATCTCGGGCGTGTACTCGGCAGCCTGCATCGGCGTCAGGATCCAGCCCGGGCAGACCGCGTTGACCCGCACCGGCGGCGCCAGTTCGAGCGCCATGGTGCGGGTCAATTCGATGACACCCGCCTTGGAAGCATTATAGTCGGCATAGTAGGGGTAGCCCATCAAACCGTTGGTCGAGCCCATGTTCAGGATGACGCCACCAGCCCCGGCCAGCATCCGCCGGGCTGCCTCTTGGGCTGCGAAAAACACCCCGTCGAGGTTGACGGCCATCACCCGCCGCCACTCCTCCGGCGTGATCTCCAGGAAGCGATGCCGCACGCTGATGCCAGCGTTGTTGACCAGCACGTCCACGCCGCCCAAGAGGCGGTCGACCTCGGCAAAGGCCCATGCAACCTCTTCCGGGTCGGTCACGTCGGCCACCACGGCGCCATCCAAGCCCGGGAGCTCCGCCTGTAGCCGGTGCAGCGCCAGGTCATCTCGATCCAGGGCTACGACCCGCGCCCCCTCCTCGAGGAAACGCGTTGCCGTCGCCGCCCCGATGCCGCCCGCGGCGCCGGTGATGAGGACTCGTTTGTCGGTCAGGCCGCGCATGGTGGCTCTCCCATGTTGTTCATCATCCGCTCTTCCAGCGGTAGATTGGTATATTGGTAGATTGGTACATTGGTAGATTGGGGATTCGTACCAGTCTACCAATTTACCAACTTCCCAATCTACCAGTTTCCCAACTTCCCAACCTACCGCAGAATAAACCCGTCCCGTAAAGGATCCTCCGGGTCGATCAGGAACTCGTGCCGGCCGGTGATGTGGGCGCTGCCCTCCACCTCGGGTAGCACCGCCGCGTACGGGCCAAAGGTCGTGAGGGCGACGATACGGCCGGCGAACGTGGTGCCGAGGATGCTCTCCACGACGATGGACTGCCCGACGCTTACCTCGCCCCGGGCGTGGTGGATGGCCAACCGCCCGCTGACGCCGGTCCCCGTTGGGCACCGGTCGACCTCGCCCTCGGCAAAGACACACACGTTCCGGCTGTGCGACCCCGCCGCCTGGGGCGGGCCGATAAAGATCGTCCCATAGAGGAAGCTCAGGTCCTCTTCAAAGGGATGCGGGATCGGCCGGCTGGCCATGATCGCCCGCTTGATAGCGAGGCCCTTGTCGATGATGGGCCGGAAGTATTCTGGCGTACAGCGCAGGCCCACCTCGTCTGCCTGGACATAGGCGTAGAACGCCCCGCCGAAAGCCAGGTCGTAGTGGATCGTGCCCAGGCCTGGCACCTCAACAGTCTCGTCCAGGGCCAGCACAAAGGAGGGCACGTTCTCAAAGCGCACGCGTTTTACCTCTCCAGCTTCCACCTGCGCCCGGGCAGTGACCAGGCCAGCGGGCGTGTCGATGCGGATGGCCGTCTCGGGCCCGGCCATGGGCAGCAGCCCTGTCTCCAGGGCGACCTTGGCGATGCCGATGATGCCATGGCCACACATGGTGCTGTAGCCCTCGTTGTGCATAAAGAGGATACCGATATCCGCCCCGGGGCTGACCGGCGGGGTGACGATGCAGCCATACATGTCGGCATGACCTCGCGGCTCCCACATGAGCGCCGTGCGCAAGTGATCCAGGTGCTCCCGGGCGTAGCGCCGCCGGGCCAGGATCGTGTCACCCGGTAACTCGGGGTAACCCCCGGTGATGACGCGGAACGGCTCACCGGCAGTATGTGCATCGATGGTCGTGATCTTGAGCCAATGCTCAGGAGGCTTCCAGTCCCTCATCCTCTCCCGCATGATCCCTCCTCTCAATCCCGTAAGCGCGGTGATGCCAGCGACGGTCCAAGGCCCGCAGCTACGAACCTGCCAGCCCGCCGCCGTCCACGACCAGGGCCGCGCCGGTGACGAACGAGGCCGCGTCGCTGGCCAGGTACAGCACCGCCTCGGCAACCTCCTGGGGCGTGCCAACACGCCCCAGGGGGCGATCGGCTGCGCCAGCCAGGAAGGTCGTTTCGGGCTCGCCCAGTTGTCGTGCTTCCTCGCGCAGCATGCCCGTGTCGGTATCACCAGGACAGATGCAGTTGACGCGGATGTTCTGAGTCCCGTGGTCGAGGGCCATGGCCCGCGTCATATTGACCACGGCCGCCTTGGACGCGCAGTAGGACAGGGCATTCCGCCCGCCAACCAGCCCCCAGCCGGAGGCGGTGTTGACGATCGAACCTCCCCCGGCGCGGGCCATGACCGGCACCGCATACTTGCTCATGAGGAACACCGACTTGGCGTTCACAGCCATCACCCGGTCCCACTCCTCTTCGCTTGTGCCCACCACGTCTGCACGGCGGATGATGCCGGCATTGTTAAACAGGATGTCCAGCCCGCCCAGTGCTTCCATGGTCGCCTGCACCACACGTTGGCAGTCTTCTGCCTGGCTTACGTCGCAGCCCAGGGAGACGGCCTGCCCGCCGCCGTCGTGAATCGCCCGGGCCACCGCCTGGGCCCCGGCCGCGTCCAGGTCAGCCACGGCGACGGCTGCGCCTTCCCGGGCAAAGAGCAGCGCCGTCGCCCGTCCAATGCCCGATGCCCCGCCGGTAATGAGGGCCACCTTTCCCGCTAATCGCAACGCGCTCCTCCGCTTCCGCCTTCCGTCCTAGGGGCAGGCCAACGTCAATCTGCCGTGCCGCCGCCATCCACGGCCAGGACGGCGCCGGTGATGAACGAAGCGTCCTCCGAGGCCAGGAACAACACGGCCCTGGCCACCTCGTCCGGCTGGCCGATGCGACCCATGGGCCGGTCGGCTGCCTCGGCCAGATAGTCCGTCCAGGCCATGTTCCGCCGCCGGGCGTCCTCCACCAGCATCGGCGTGTCCACGTCTCCCGGGCAGACACAGTTTATGCGGATCCCCTGCGCGCTATGATCCACAGCCATCGCCTTGGTCAACAGCACCACCCCACCCTTGGCCGCGCAGTAGGCCGCTGCCTGGTTGCCTCCTACCAGACCCCACCCGGAGGCGGTGTTGACGATGGCCCCGCCACCCTGGTCAAGCATGACCGGCAACGCGTATTTGGACATCAGGTACGTGCCCTTGAGGCTGATATCCACCGTCAGGTCCCACTCTTCCTCCGTGCACTCCAGGATCGTGTTGGGGTAAAAGACACCGGCGTTATTGAACAGGATGTCCAGCCGCCCAAAGGCTTCGAGTGTTTCGCCGACCACCCGGCGGCACTCGTCTGGAAAGCGCACATCACAGGCAATAAACCTCGCCAGCCCGCCAGCCTCCTCGATCTCCTCGACTACCTGGCGGCCGCGGGCCTCGTTCCGGCCGACTACGGCCACCCTGGCCCCTTCCCGGGCAAAAAGCAGGGCCGTTGCCCGCCCAATGCCCGAGGTCCCCCCGGTTACGACGGCCACCTTATCTTTGAAGCGCATGATGCCCGCTCGTCCTCCTCTCAGAATACAGCCAGGAGCATCGTTTCGTCCGCAGATGCCCCGACCATCGATCCCTCATACTGCCACCTTGTACACCGCCCGGTCGTTGTAGCCGGTTACGACGATCACGTAGCCTCTCAGCATCTCGTCCATGACCCTGTCGCAGATCACCAGAGCTCCAGGTTGAACCTGAGCGCCCTATCCACCTCGACCATCTTTGTCGCGCTCAACTGTCCGATGGGGCGCACTTCTGCTTGCCCCTGCACTGGCCGCAATCGCGAAGCCGTGCCGGCCTGCTGGATTGTGGCTATGTGGGCGCAATTGACCGCACTCCGCCGCGGCAGACCACTCTCCTCCGGCTCAATAACCACCACGAAGGGATAGGGTTTGGGTGGTATCGCCCGCGTGATGGCCACAACCACCGTCGTCGGGCTATAACGATTGCCCACATCGTTTTGGACAATGAGAGCAGGGCGGAGTCCGCCCTGCTCACTCCCCTTGACCGGATCGAACTCAACCCAGTAGATTTCGCCTCGCCTAACCCTCATCGCCCCAAGCCTCCGCCACAGCACCAGCGCTGGCCTCGGCAAACTCACTGGCTTCTTGAGCATAGAAGCGATACCCTTCGGCAGCGAGGTTTGCCTCGTAGGCAGCCTTGCTCTCGGCCAGGACACGGGCGATAAGCGCACTCCGGCTTAGCTCGAGACGCGCGGCTTCCTGGTCTGCAAAGTCCACCAAGCTGCCAGGCAACGATACGGTGACCTTGCGAATGGATGCGTTTTCTTCAGACATGTCTCACCCCCAGGTGTTAGGATACGGCTCAATCCTACCACAGATCTGGATGCCTGTCCAGTCATACCAGGTGGAAGTCCCCGCGGTGTGTCTGATTACTCCCATCCGTCGCTACCCGCCTGACCGCTCGCTCATTGTAGCCGGTGACCACCATCAGGTAGCCACTTAGCAGCTCGTCGACCTCCCGATCGCCAGTGTCGACCAGCAGGGGCCGGCTGCCCAGGACGTGAAGCTTGCCCGGCGTGCTGACCACAGTGATGTTCTCACGTCCCACCCGCTCGATGACCCGCGGGCTGATCTGCTGGTTCCCTCGCCCAAAGAGGTAGCCCTGACCCCCTATGGGCGTGACGATGATCTTGGCCTTGTCCTCGTGCTCGTCCAGGAGGGCCAGTAGCTGGGCCTCGTTTGCGTCCGCCGCAACCAACCGCGCCGCCCTCCGGTCGCGATCCACTGACCACTGACCGCTCTCAACCACATCCACACCCAATAACGTCTTTTCCAGGCCAAGCTCTTGGGCGATGGCCCGCGTCGTGGTGCCAGGACCGATGATGTACAGGACGCCCGGCTCCATCTTTTCAGCCACATCCTCGGCGATGCCCCCCAGCGAGGCCGCTTCGCCGGCGCTGGGCACCTTCTGGCTCTGGACAAGGCTGGGGCGAAATGGGACCCGCAGATAGCCATAGAGCCGGGCCTGAAGCGATCCCCGGCGGAACGCCTCCTCGTCGATGTCCATCACCTCCGCCTCGCGCAGGCTGGCCACCCGGCCCTGTAGATATAGTCTGGCCAACTCACCGGCGCTGACCGGGTTCGTGGCATAGACCGCCGAATGGATCTTGACGCCGGCCGGGATGCCCAGGGCGGGCTGCTCCAACCCGACCGCTTCGTATATGTCGCGGGCCGTGCCGTCGCCCCCGGCGAAAAGCAGCAGGTCGACACCCATCTCCATCATCCGCCGGGCAGCCTGCTGGGTATCCCCGGCTGTCGTTCGGCCCGGGGTGATGTCGCCGATCACCGTCGGCTCCCACCCTGCGGCCCGTACCGCATCGGCCCCCATCTCTGCGGGGTAGGTGACGATCTGCAGGTCTTCCAGTCCCCCCAGCTTCGACAGGGCCTCCAGCGTCCGCTCCTGGGCCCGTGGCTCTGCGCCCAGCTCTTTCGCCCGGCGCTGGATCTCGGCCCCGTCGCTGCCCTTCAGGCCAACCCGGCCGCCGAGTCCGGCGACCGGGTTCACAATCAGGCCTAACTCTTTTCTAGTCATAGTCATTTGCCCTGCGCAAGTGGCACTGTGGTTATTCCCCGCCACGTGGATAGCTCTTGGTTTTGCGCCTATATGCCCGCCACGTCACTGCCCACCGCTCGGGATCGTCCAGTGGCTCGTGCTCGATGCTATGGATCGTGCTCCGGTGCGGTGCGGTCTTGACCAATTCAGGATCGACCCGCGCCTCCTGGGCTACGTGGGCCAGGATATCCGCATACTCGTCCAACTCGTCTTTGGTGTAGGACTCGGTCGGCTCCAACGTACATGGCTCGGGAACGACATAGGGGTGATGGCTGGTCCAGTAATGCACGCCAAAGTCGGCCGTCCGCAGGCCCAGCTCTTCCGAGTGCACGCCCGTGTCTTCGGCCAGCCCCTGCCAGCTGTAGCGAACCTGTTCGATGCGGCGTTTGCCCTCGGCATAGGGCGCGCTGGCGCCCGGGATGCCCAGTACCTTTTTCATCAGGTAGTTGTTGTTGAGCACCGCGATCTCGGCGACCTCCCGCAGCCCTTCGGCCCCCAGGCTCATGGCCCAGGCATAGGCCTTTAGCACCACCGGCGCGTTGCCATAGAACGGCCCGATCTTGCCGATGGTGTCCGGCCGGTCCCAATCCAGGTGGTACCGCTCCCCGTCAAAGGCGACGAGTGGTACGGGCAGGAAACGGGCCAGCGCCTGTGTGGCGCCCACCGCACCCGCGCCAGGCCCACCACAGCCATGCGGCGCAGAGAAGGTCTTGTGCAGGTTAAAGTGGCATAGGTCAAACCCCGCCTCGCGGGCCCGGGTGATGCCCAGGATGCCGTTGGCATTGGCCTGGTCGTAGGCACAGAGCCCGCCCGCCTCGTGGACGATCTGGACGAACTCGGCAATTCTGGGGTTGTAGATGCCCGTATCCTCCGGGTTGGTAATCATCAACCCCGCCGTCCGCTCCGAGACCGCGGCCTTGAGCGCCTCCAGGTCGGGATAGCCGTCCTCGTCGGGATATAGTGTGATCACCTTGAGCCCCGCCGTCTGGGCGCAGGCCGCGTTGGAGGGGTGGGAGAAGATGGTGGTAATGATCTCGTCCCGTTGTCCGGCTTCGCCGCGGCTGGCGTGATAGGCGCGGATGATGGACGCATTGACATAGATGGCGACCGAGCCGGCTGCCGGCTGCAGGGAGAAGCGGTCCATGCCCGATATCGACTTGAGGATCTCCTCAAAACGGTACATGACCTCCAGGATGCCCTGGAGTGTCGCCTCGTCCTGCAGGGGATGCAGTTCGGCCATCTTGGGTGATCGGGCCAACCGGTCGTTGATCTTGGGGCTGTACTTCATCGTGCACGTGCCCTGGCCTACGTCGATGTTCAGGTCGGTACCCAGGTTCTCTTGCGAGAGACGATCGTAGTGCCTCAAGACCTGCGGTTGCGACAGCTCAGGCAGCGCTGGCGGCGCCGCCCGGCGAAGTCCTTCCGGCAGTGTGTCCAGGACGTCGCCGGCGACATCGCGGATGCCTGGCTCGACCTCTGGCAGCAGAATGCCGCGCTGGCCCTCCCTGCTCAGCTCAAAGATGATCGGCTCGTCCCATCGCGCCTGGTGAAAGCGCCGCAGCCGGGGCTTGCCACCGTCGTACCGCTCCTCCATGATATTCCGGCTCATTCCGCCACCACCTCCTCGAGCGCGACCACGAGCTGGTCGATGTCCGCCTGGGTGTGAACCTCGCTCACGCAGTACAGGGCGCTCTGCCCCAAGGGCGGGAATTCCTGGCTCAGGTCCTTGCCGCCAAAGATGCCTCGCGCCAGGAGCGCCCGGTTGATGTCGGCCACGCTCTTGCCGCTGGCGCTGAAATCCACCACGAACTCGCCGAAATGGGGACCACGAAACGCCGGGGCCTGGACTGTCGAGATTGAGTCCAACCGGACCATGGCGTAGCGTGCCCGGGCCATGATGGCCTCGCCGATCTCGGCCATGCCCTGCGGGCCCATCAGCGCCAGGTAGACCCCTGCCGTGATACCCCACAGTGCGGCAGCCGTGCCCACCCACTCCTTGCCTTCCTCACGCACCGCAAAGGAGGTGCGCTCATAGGCCACGTCGCCAAAACCATACTCGCCTGGGACACGCGTGGGTGCGATGCCAAACAGCCTCGATGGATATTCCATGACGTAGCGCGGTTCGTCGCGAGTGGCAATAAAGCCGCCGTGCCCGCCACCGAACTGCATGTGGATGCCCAGCGGCTGGATGTCGCCACAGACGATGTCGGCACCATAGGCCGCTGGCGGTGCCAGCACGCCCAGCGACAGGGGATCCACGGACACGACACACACAGAACCTGCCTCGTGCACCAACGCTGAAATCGCGCTGCCCTGGGCTTCGAGGAATCCCAGGTAGGATGGGTTCTCAAAGTATACCGCCGCCGTCTCTTCCGATATCGCCTCGCGTAGGCCATCCAGGTTCATCTGGCCCGTATCAGGCTCGTAGGGTAGCAAGCGGATGTCCATGGCCCGCAGGCAGTAGTCCTGGATCTTGGATAGCTTGTGGGGACTGATGGTCCCGCACAAGAGGGCCTGGCGCCGTCCCGTCAGGCGGCCTGCCATTCGCAGGGAGGTCGCGGCCGCTTGAAAGCCGTCGTAGGTCGGCACGTTGACGACGTCCATGTCCAGCAACTCACCCATCATGCTCGCATACTCAAAGAGGGCCTGGAAGCGACCGTGGTCATCGTACGGCTCTCCAGCGTACGCGGTCAGGAATTCACCGCGCCCATTCACCTCGTCGCATACGGCAGGCACGTGGTGCTGGTAGCAGCCTGCCCCCAGGAAACTCGGGCACTCCCCCACGGCGCGGTTGCGGGCCAGGATGCCCTCCACGTGGCGCTTTAGAGCGGCTTCAGACAGCAGGGGATCGGGCAGGTCCAGATGCCCCTGGAATCGCAGATCCTCCGGCACGTCTTTATAGAACTCGTCCGTACTTTCTGCGCCAACCGCCCGGAGCATCTCTTCTTTGATGGCAGGCGCCGAATTGGGGATATATGGATAGACGATCGGCTTGTCTTTGCTCATTCTCCCTTCTCCATGACCAGCGGCTCTAATCCTGCCGCGCTTTGCGGTAGAATTCGTCGAGCCGCTCCCGGTATTCCTGCTCTTCCTGGTATTCAGGGGTCTCCAACAACGCCTGCACCGTCTCCTTGCTGCGGCGCGCAACCGGCCAGGCATCCTCATGGGCTATGCGCAGCGCCAGGCGAGCAGCCAGCCCTGAGGCTTCGCGCAGGCTCTTCAGATCTACCTTGTCGACGGTGTCGTAACGCGTGTGCCCGTAGCCCCGCCCAGCAGGCGGCTCGGCCGACTGCATACCGCCGGTGGGCACGCCCGCCAGGAAGAAGGGAAAATGGTCCGAAAAGGCCATCACCGATTGGCCGACCACAAAGCCGTGGCCCATCTCCTCATTCCATCCGGAGAACAGCGGCGCCAGCTCGGGCCATTCGTTCAACACAACGTCGCGCTTGTTGGTCGTCGATCCGGCACTGTCCATATTCAGGTAGAAGCGGATCCTCGACAGCTCACCGGCGTGGACCCGAACGTAGGCCCGCGAACCGATGAGGCCGATCTCTTCAATGCCCCACAGCACAAAGCGGACGGTCCGGGGCAGGTCCGGCGCGTAGCGGGCCAGCATCCGGGCCGCTTCCAACACCGACACAGCGCCGGAGGCGGGGTCGTCGGCCCCTTGGGCGATGTCGTGCCCGTCGTAGTGACAGCCGAGGACGACCATCTCTTCAGGGTGCTCAGTGCCCGGCAGATCGCCGATGATGTTCCACGAGGTCATGGGTTGGCACTGATCGGTGCTGGTCAGGCGAAGCCGCACCTCGCCGTGGCGCTGAACCAGGCGACGCAGAAAAGCACCATCCTCGTGGGCTACGGAAAAGCCAGGGATGAGCCCTTCGCCATCGTGGCCGATGCCACCCGTGGCCGGGCCGTAGCCGGGATAGTGATTCACAAAGAGAAAGCCAGCCGCCCCGGCCATGAGGCTGCGCCCGTACTTTTCGCCGCGATGGATCCAGCGTTTGGTTCCCAGCGGCCGGACCACACTGTTGACCATGACGATCCGCCCCGGGATCTCGGCCGCCTGTCGCTCGAACTCGTCAGGTGCGCCATCGCCCAGGTCGAGGATGGTGGCCTCCAGGCTCGCCGGCGGGGAGTGGGGCAGGCTGATGCAAGGGATCGTCTTTTGAATAGGATCTACGATCTCGAGCTTGGCCTCGCCCCTGATCCAGCCGACGTACTCCACCGGCTCCCAGTGGACGTTGCTGAGGCCATATTCCTCCATCTTGGCCTTGAAGAACTCTGCTGCGCGACGCTCGCCCTCGGTGCCCCCAAACCGCGAGCCGAATTCGTCGCAGAGCACGACCAGGTTGTCCAGGGCCTCGGTGCTGGTATAGATGTCGCCGACGATCAGGCGATCGGTGTCCAAAAACCTGTTCGGATGTGGCATATCTCCTCCTTCATACGTGTCCATAGTAATCCCCGTGCACGGCAACCGAGTAGGCATAGTCCACTCCCATGTCCCAACTCTGGTAAATCATCGGAACCGGCCCTCCTCACGAAAAGTCAGGACAGACAAAGGGACGTGAGAATGGATCCCCACGCCCCTACCCCCGTCCTCATGGGTTGCTCGTTCATGTCTCTCGTACGTCGATCACTTGGTGGCCCTCAATGCTCTGCAGCACGTCGATGAGCTCCTCTTGCGGCGCGAGCCGCACCTTGATGACGATATCCCAGGTTTCGGGCTGCTTTGGCGTTGGCAGCCCACCGCTGGCATAGATCCCCCAGCCCTTTGAAGCGATGGCACTGGTGATCTTGGCAAACTCGCCGAGCCGGTCCGGCACACGGATCGTGACACGCACGCCTGATACGCCTGCACCCAATAGACCGGCCAGCTGCACGAGCAGATCGACCTCGGTCAGGATGCCGGTGATAATGCCCTCTTCCACGACGGGCAAGCAGCCGATCTTGTGCCTGGCCATCGTTTCGGCTGCAGCCTCCAGGGTGGCATCGGGGCCGATGGTGATCACGTCGCGACCCTTGACCATGACGTCCTTGACGGCCAGGTTAGAGAGGAAACGGGTGATTTCCCAGACATTCAGGCTCGACAGGCTGGCCGCTGGGATACGCAATCTCTCGCGCGTTACCAGGCCCACCAGGCGCTTGCCCGTCTCGACGACCGGCAGGTGGCGGATGTTGGTCTCGGCCATGATCCCCTGGGCTTCGACGGTGGACATTGTGGGCTCCACCAGAACGGGGTGTTTGGTCATATAGTCTCGGACGAACATAGTCTCCTCCTGGGTTGAGGGCTGAGGTTAAGGTTAGACCTCAGTGACGACCGGATCGAGCTTGCGCAGCTCCTCGAG
The DNA here is from genome assembly GCA_023544525.1 of Anaerolineae bacterium. Taxonomy (GTDB): domain Bacteria; phylum Chloroflexota; class Anaerolineae; order JAAYZQ01; family JAAYZQ01; genus JAMJFU01. The sequence continues at coordinate 12,099 of JAMJFU010000040.1, forward strand.
CGGGATGTGGCAATAGATCCGGTGCTCCTCAGTATTATGCTGCCACGGCGGCTTTTCCACCTCGCAGATCCTGCCGCCATCGGGCAGCATCTCCGCCCGTCTCGGACAGCGGGTGTGGAAGACACAGCCGCTGGGCGGGTTGAGCGCGCTGGGCACGGTGCCCTCCAACCGGATATGCTTCTGCTCGGCCGTGGGATCGGGGATGGGTACAGCCGACAACAGTGCCTCAGTGTAGGGCATGTACGGCGGGGCATAGATGTCCTCCGCCGGACCGATCTCCACGACATGGCCCAGGTACATCACCGCCACATAGTCAGAGAAGAAGCGCACGACACTCAGGTCGTGGGCGATGAACATCATGGTCGTGCCGTACTCGCGCTGGATCTCCATCAGCAGGTTAAGCACAGCCGCCTGCACCGATACATCCAGGGCCGAGACCGGCTCATCACACAGGACCAGCTCCGGCCGGCTGGCAAACGCCCGGGCGATGCCCACCCGCTGCTTCTCCCCACCGCTCAGCTGCCGGGGCAGCCGGTGATAGTAGCTCCCATCCAGCCGCACGGCGTTGAGCAGGCGGATGACTTCGTCATACGCCGAAGCCTTTGGCACCGTGCGAAAGCGCTCCAACGGCCGGGTGATCTGGTGGCCTACGGTGTAGGATGGGTTCATGGTTGAATCCGGGTTTTGGAACACCATCTGCAGTTCCTGGATCAGTTTCAGGTCGCGGTTCGACAGCGGAACCGTAACATCGAACCCCAGGAACTGGGCCTCTCCACCTGTTGGCGCCTCGAGTCCCACGATCGTCTTGGCTAACGTGCTCTTGCCACAGCCCGATTCGCCCACCACGCCCAACGTCTTGCCTCTCGGGATTGAAAAACTCACCTCGTCCACGGCCTTGACGTACTGCTTTTTGCCCAGGCCCACCAGGCTCAGGACGGAGCGTGATTCCTGCTCGTAATAGGTCCGCAGGTCCGAGACCCTGATCAGGGCTTCCTCTGTCTCTGGGGCCGGCGCGATCTCGGGCACCAGCCCTTCTGGCGGTTCCCAGGCCTCGGGGTCGATCACTTCTGAATAGAAACAGCGAGCCCGGTGCCCATTCTGAATCTCGCGCAACAGTGGATGTTCGGTGTGGCACTTGTCTGTGGCATAGTCGCAGCGCGGGGCAAAGATACAGGCCCCCTTGGGCCGATCCTTGGGTGCGGGCACACGGCCCCGGATGGGATACAGGCGGCTGCTCTCCTTCGTCGTGCCCAGCTTGGGCACGCAGCGCATCAGGCCCTGCGTGTAAGGGTGCTGCGGATCGTCGTAGATGGCCTCGACCGAGCCGGTCTCGACCATCTCCCCCGCATACATCACGCCCACATAGTTGCAGACCCGGGCGACCACGCCCAGGTCGTGGGTGATGTAGACGATGGCCGTGTCAAAGTCGCGCTTCAGGTCCTCGATGAGGTCCAGCACCACGGCCTCCACCGTCACGTCGAGGGCCGTGGTCGGCTCATCCATGATCAGGAGCGCGGGATTATTGAGCAGCGCCATGGCGATCACCACCCGCTGCTGCTGCCCGCCAGAGATCTGGTGTGGATACCTCTTCATCACGTTGGCCGCGTCTGGCATATAGACCCGGCTTAGCATGTCGATCGACTTTTGCCGGGCCTCGTTCTTGGCGAGGCCCCGGTGCGTCGTCAGCACCTCAGCCAACTGGTCGCCGATGGTCACCGACGGGTTCAGAGCCTGCATGGGGTCCTGGTACACCATCGCAATCTGGTCACCCCGCAACTTGCGGAGTTCCGCTTGAGAGCGCCCCACCAGCTCCCGGCCCTGGAACTTGATACTGCCGTCGACGATCTTGCCATTGGCCCCCAAAAAATCCACGATGCCAAAAGCGACTGTGGACTTGCCGCAGCCCGACTCCCCGACCACACCAAAGGTCGTAGCCCGGTGCACATCGAACGAGACCTGGCGGACGGCTTCCACGTCCCCGTACCGTGTCTCGTAGGAGATGGCGACGTCCTCGAGCTTGAGGATTGGGCTGTGTTGGCGTATGTCTGCTGTCATAATCATTCTCTCTTCAGAGCACTAGGGTTAAGGTTATTGGTACCTCAACGATTCCTCGCGCAAGCCATCCGCAAAAAGGTTCAGCCCGATGACCAGCGAGGCAATCGCCACCGAGGGCCAGAGCGCGGCCCAGGGGCTACCAGACAGGATGAACTGCCGGCCCTTGGCCACCATGCTACCCCAATCAGGGGACGGGGGTGGCAGGCCCAGTCCCAAAAAGCCGAGAGTACCCATGGCAAAGATCGCATAACCTACCCGCAGCATGGCATCGATGATGATCGGGCCGCGCGCATTGGGCAAGATCTCTACAAACATGATGTACCACACACTCTCGCCCCTCAGTTCGGCCGCCCGGATATAGTCGCGCGTCCGGATGTCGAGCGCCAGGCTACGCACCAGGCGGGCGATGCCGGGGATGCCGACGATGGCAATAGCCAGCACGACGTTGGTGGCCGAGGCGCCGATGGCAGCGATGATGATCATGTACAACAGGATCACAGGGAAGGCCATCATGGCGTCGAGGATGCGCATCACCACCTCGTCGATCCAGCCACCCAGGTAGCCACCTATCAGCCCTAGCGTGGCACCGGCTAGCAGGCCAATGATCACACCCCAGAGTGCCACGCCGCCGGGCAGCCAGAAGGTCTCGGTGATGGGCAGCATGACCAGGACTACCTGCGCACCATAGATCAGGCGCGTCCAAATATCCCGCCCCAGGCTGTCGGTGCCCAGGAGGTGCTCGGCCGAGGGACCCTGGTTCTGAGCAGTATAGTCCTGCTCCGTCGGTGTATAAGGCGTCAGCAGCGGCGCAAAGATGGCCGCAAACACCCAAAAGCCGACGATGAGCAGGCCGATCATGGCTGTCTTGGATGACCACAGGACCCTGGCCCCTTCCCACGCACGGCGCAGGCCACCAGGACGTTCGGTTGGCTGTCCGATTGCTTGTTCACTCACTGTCATCGTTTCTCCTTGGGGGCTGAGGTTAAGGGTTAAGGTTGAGGTCAAGGCTAAGGTTGTGCCTTAGCCTTAACCTCATCCCTTAACCTCAGCCTTGACCCCAGCCTCACGCATAACGGATGCGTGGGTTCAGGAAGGTGTAGAGGATGTCCGCCAGAAGCTGCGTGCCCACGGCCACGGCGACGAGGATAATGGCACCCGCCTCGATGGCGTTAAAGTCCTTGAATAGTGCCGAGTCGAGGAGGTAGCTGCCTAACCCAGGATAGCCAAAGATGACTTCCACGACGACGATGCCGCCCAGCAGCCAGTTGACGTGCAGCATGATCACTGTGATGGGTGCCATCAAGGCATTGCGCACCGCGTGCTTGGTCACCACGCGCCAATAGGGCAGTCCCTTCAAGAACGCAGTGCGGATGTAGGGTGCCTTCATGACGTCTACCATGCTGGCCCGCGTGATGCGCAGTACGTAACCCAGTTCGATGAGCGTCAGCGTCAGGACCGGGAGGATGAGCATATCTGGACGGGTCCACGGGGCATCCTCGCCGAACACCGTCGCACCCGGGACCAGCTTCAGCCAGAAGGCAAAGATCAGGATCAAAAAGATGCCCGTGGCGAACTCGGGTGTCACAGAGAACATCATGCCACCGATGGAAAGAACCCGGTCCAGCACCTTGCCCTCTTTCAGGCCAGCGATCAGGCCCAATACCAGGGCCAGAGGCATGACGATTACAAAGGCGAGGCCGGCCAGGACCAGCGAGTTTCGCAGCCGCGTAAATAAGAGGTCGGCCACCGGCCGTCCAGTGCGCAGTGACTTGCCGGGATCCCCGCGCAACAGCCCTCGCTGCAAGGGGATATACTCAGTCGGGCCGCCGCTGATAGCCTGCCAGCCGGTGCCAACGATAAAGATCCAGGTCTCCTCCCTGCCACCCTTCTCCCAGTTGACGGCGTGGTCTTGGGTATCCACGCCCCAGAAGGTGCGGACGACCCGAGCCTGCCGGGCGGCCTCGCTACGGACGATGGTGTGCCCCATCTCACCCAAGATCATCGCCGCCTCGTCAAAGGCACCACGGGCCTCTCCCAGATCACCCGCATCCAGTGCTTCGGCAGCCTGCAAAAGCGTCCCTGAGAGATCTTCAGAGGTGTCGTCCAAAGCATCAGCCATCTCGGCTACCATGTCCGGCAGGAGGGCGAGCTGAGTCTCATCCAGGGAAACCTGTGCGGGATCGGCCGCATTGGCCAAATAGCTCGCTGCCTGCTGGTAGCTGCCAGCCCGCAATGCAGACCCGAAATTCACCAGGGAACCCGTCAGATTACCCAAGCTCTCAATCGCACCGGGTAGCACCTGGTTCGCTGCCTGGATATCACCCGCACGGACGAATTCGGCGGCCTGGTGCAGGTCCGCTGCCAGCGCCGAGTTATGCTCTTCTATGGCGTCCGCTGCACTATCCAACTGCCGGACCATGGTCTGCAGTTGGCTGGGCTCGAGTTCGCCGGCCCCTTCGAAGGAGAGCCTGGCATAGATGTCGACTACCCGGCTCAGTGTGTCTGCCTGTAAGAGGTCACTGGCGGCTTTCTGAAAGTCGTCGGCCTTCTCGGCCACTTCAGCATCAACCAAGGCCTCCAGCGCGCCCTCTGGTTCGGCCAGCGCTGCACTGAGCGCCGCCTCTCCCTCTTCTGTCCGCAGGACCTCCAAGATGCGGTCCAGTTCGCGAAGGATAGCCTGGCGTTCTTCGTCGCGCAGTTGCTCGTTCGCCTGCAGCTCCTCGCGGTAGGCCTCCAGGCGGTCGATTTCGACCCCAGGATCCTTGACCTGCCACCGTTCGTTCTCTACGATGCTCTCTACAGAACCATCAGGTTGGCGGCGCCGGGCGATCAGGTCTTCCCCTTCCAGCTGCCAGCGGACGAGCGTACCGTCCTCGTCCATGGCCCACCACTCTTTGAAGCCATCCTCCGTGGTGATCCGCTTGACCGGCAGGCCAACACGCATCGACGCCCGCCAGTCGGTGCCAAACAACCAGGAGAAGTAGCGCTCATAGATCGGTTCGTCCAGGCCATTTTGATCCAGAAACGAAGCTTCCTGTTCGGGGGTGATCTGGATGCCCAACACATTCCGCGCTACGTTGCCCGGGGCCGCCTCGGTAATGGCGAAAACAGCAACCGAGACGAGGAACATGGTCAGAAGCATCAAAAGGAGTCGCCGCACGAAAAACCTGGCCATAGGCTCTGCTCCTTTGCTGAGGCTGCGCCTTCCTACGGAATCCGCACCAAGGAATCGGCCGACTTCCGCAGGGCCTGCTGATTAGGGTCGAGGCCAAGGCATGGAAAGCGTGCCTTGGCCTCGACCCCAGGTCGTATCGATCAGGCCGACTTCCAGACTTCGTTGAAGAGCATATAGATGTTCGCGTGGGGTGGCACATCCATGATAGACTTGCGATGGACCATCCAGACGCTCATCCAGTAGGGAATGCCGATTGAACCACGATCCATCTGGATCTGCTCCAGGTCACAGAAGATCTGTCGTCGCGCTTCGACGTCCAGGGTGCCATTGGCCTGGGTAAGCAGTTCGGAGAACTCGGGATCGACCCAGCGGCTCTCGTTCCAGGCTACAGGATTCCCCTCTGCATCGGCTGTGTAGGCCAGGTTCAGGATCATGGTGCCCAGGGGACGGTGGGTCCAGGGCGTGACGCCCAGGTCGACCTCGGTCCACTGCTCCCAGTACTGGCTGTTGGGCATGGTATTGAGGGTGATGTTAAAGCCCGCCGCGGCAGCGTCTTCCTTGAGGATCTCGGCATAGGAGACGATGTCGGGCCAGCCTGTGCCCACAGCGATCTGGACATCCAGGCCATCAGGATAACCCGCGTCGGCCAGCAGCTGTTTGGCCCGCTCTGGGTCGTACTGCGGGACCGGCTTGCTGCAGTACTCCGGGTGATTCTCGTAGACGTGCATGTCCTGGCCCTGGAGACCCTGCCCAAAGTAAGCCAGGTTGAGGATCTTTTCGTGGTTTTGACACAGCTTGAGCGCCATGCACACATTGTTATCGGTCCAGGGATCGATGTCAACCCGCATGCGCAGGACACGCGTAGTCCCCGTGGGCACGGTCGCAACGACGACATTCGGATCGTCTTTGAGCGCCAGGTAAAAGTCAGGGGACACGTTGTCACCCAGATCCAGGTAGTCGACCTCGCCCGCCTGGATGGCTGCGATCCAGGCTGAGGTCTCTTCGCCCATATCGATGAATTCCATCTCGTCGAGGTAGGGCAGGGGATCGCCATCAGCTCCCGTCTGCCAGTAGTCGTTCCGGCGCCTAAGCAGGACCCGCTCCCCCTCGCTATAGGACTCGAGCGTATACGGACCCGTGCCGTGGGGTGCCCTGATGAAATCGCCCTCAAAGGTCCGGTGGTTCAAGACCAGGGCTGGATAGTGAAAGAGGTGCTCAGGCACGGCGATCTCGGGGCGGCTGAGGTTAAGCCTGACGGTGTAGTCGTCCACCTTTTCGATGTTCTCAGCACTGAGATAGTCGCCGATAAGGCCCAGCATCGAAGACCCGACCTCTTCGTTGAGCCATTCCTTCATGGTAAAGAGAACGTCGTCAGCATTGAACTCATCGCCGTTGTTGTGCATGATGCCCTGGCGCAGGTTGAGGGTCCACGTCTTCAGATCATCGCTCGGCTCCCAACTCTCCAGCAACAAAGGCCGGGCCACGTTGTCCACACCGTAATAGGTCAGATACTCGGCGACCTGTCGCAACTGGTTAGAGGGCGCGATCCAGGAGAACTGGGCGGGATGCGTGACCTTCTGGACACGGCTGGCCGCTTTCAGTGACCCCCCGCGGATCGGGCCCCCGGCCGGGGGCTCTGTCGGTTGCGGCACCGCAGTCGCCATGGTGGGCTCGGTCGCCGCGGGAACGGCTGTGGGCTCGGTCGTCGGGCCGCAGGCCGCCAGGAAGGCACTGGCACTCGTGAACGTCATGCCCAGCAGGGTGGCATTCCGCAGGAACTCGCGGCGGGTGATCCGCCCTCTCTGGTACTGGTCCTTCAACTCGGGGATGTACGGATGCGCCTCGTTCGTTTCCTTCTTTGAAAAGAATTCCATCTGTTACTCCTCCTTCTCAGAGCTATGGTTCGTTTCCTAAACCCAAATATGGGCTCATAAGGGGATACCCCCTTTGATCATCTAAATCCTTGGCCCTGGCACCTCCCTTCGTGCATCTTGTGTTGGCTGGCTGGCAGATTCTGACACGGAACATCGCACGATGGACAAAGTCTTGTCGCGCCAGTAGATCCGGGCGACAGGAACCAATTATACCATACGCCACCGCCTCGGGCAACACACCCAGCGGCCGCCAGTCGGCTCATCGCATCTGCCTGCGGCCGAGCGCTTCAGCCTCGTTTCCAATCCAGGCGCCAGGATCCGCCCTGCTCCTGAATCACACTCTCCAGCACGACCTGCCGTGTATCGTTCAGCTCTTCCAGAAGAGCCCCGCGGGCTGCGTCGACGTCTCGCGACCTGAGGGCTTGGACGATCTGCCCGTGCCCGTGCTGCATGCTCTGACCGGCGCGCCGCACGACCATAAAGCGAGCGAGCCGGTCGTGTAAGTGGCCCACCAATCCGGCCAACTCGCGGTTGCCCGTTGCCTCGGCGATCAAACAGTGAAATTGGCGGTTCTCCGCTGTGTAGCGGTCGTAAGATTCATCATCATCGCCGGTATAGCCAGCGTAGACCTTCTCAAGTTCCTCGACCTGCTCGTCGCTAATGCGGCTGGCCGCGCGCTCGACGGCAGCCACCTCCAGGATCTCGCGCAATTCTAAGAGGTCCCGTAGTTGCTTGAGGGTGAGTTGGGTTACAAGGTAGCCAGAATGAGACTTGATGGTGACCAGCCCTTCTTGATGGAGCATTTGCAGGGCTTCTCGGATGGGGGTGATGCTTGTGCCATAGTGCTGGGCGATTTCTCGGACGTCTATCTTTTGTCCGGGAGGACGGCGCCCCATGATGATGGAACGGCGCAACTCGACATAGATCCTGTTTTTCAGAGTGCCATCCCAGGACTCCAAAGGCCCGGCCTCCTCCCCACAATGGGTTCCTCTTGAGAACATCCACCGTCTTACCCAGGATTATAGCACGGGATATACTGGCTGTCAATGGTAATATGCCGGTCGGGGCACTCTAATGTATTCGGCTAGGCCAAAAGATATATCCAGCCCTCAATCCATCTGAAATACGCTCTGGCTGCAGCAACTCGCGGACGAACGTGTCCTGCCTCGGCCAGCTGGACCAGGCCGGCCAGGTCACGTAGCGTGCCTGGCCGGACCTGGTCCGCGCTGGCATCGAATACGCGGGTCGGCGAGCCGCTGATGCCCGCGTATACCCGCCGGCAAGCCTGGTCGGGCCGTCACTCCGTCTCAGTCCGAGGCGCGGCGGGCGAGGACGTCCGCGATCACCTCTTCTGCCTCGTCAGAGAGGGGTGGGACCTCGTGTTCCTCCAGGATCTGGCGCGCCCGGTCGTTGGCCCGGGCACTCATATCTTTGCTGCCCTTTTTGACCCAACGGTCGTAGCGCATCCGGTCAATCACATCGGGACGCCACTGGGCCCACTTCCAATTATCCAGCGTGTGGTCGTCAGCCAAAAAGCCGCCTCCCGGCCTGGCCCGGTGGATCGCCTCGCGGGCCAGGGTCCGCTCGCTCACTTCCACACCGCCCATGATAAAGCGCACCTCGCGGATGATCTCGTCGGCGATGACCAACAGCTCCATCGACGAGGTTGTGCCGTATTCGATATAGCCCACATCGTGGTTCAAGTTGCAGCGGGTCAGGAAGGCTGTCATGATCGTGACCGTCGCCTCGATGCCGGCCTGGGCATCGACCACCTTGCTGTCAGAAGCGCCGGCGGCGCCCCACACCGGCAGATCGTAGAAGCGACATAGGTCCGTCCAGGCAGCCATGCCCAGCGGCCACTCAGGGGCACCATAGCTCACGATGGCCGACTTCATGTCTAGCGCTGCCGTGTTCATGCCATAGAGAAACGGTGTGCCGCACCGCACCAACTGGCTGAGCAGCAGGCCCGTCAGGCACTCTGCATTCCCCAGGGCGATTGCGCCTGCCAGGGTGATCGGTGCCCCACCGCCCGTATTGGGCGACGGGACATAGGCAACCGGAATGCCCCTCTCGGCACAGAACAACAGCTTGTCCACCGACTCCTCGTTAAAGAGCAACGGAGAGATCGGCTCAGCGTAGAGGAGCAGGAAGGGCTTTTCCCGCAGCGCCGTCTCACCACCGGCTACGGCGCAGGCAATCTCGTAGATATCCTCCATATCCCGCAAGTTGTTGGCGGTATAGAGGTTGGGCTTGACGGAACCACGGATCATGCCGATAAAACTGTGGAGGTAATGGTCCATGGTCGGCACATCCGATGGGGTCGCCATGGACATGATGAAATCAATACCGTCGAGCCCATCGCAGAGGTGGGCCATGCGCTGTACGTCGTCGGCGACGCACTGGCGCCTCTCTCCAGTCTCAACATCCATCGTATAGATGCAATCGGAACCAGGTCCAAAAAAGACATTGTCGCCTTCCAGTGGCATCGTCAGCTGGCCCAGGCGATTGTGCATGGGAATCCGGGACGGAGCTGAACCGATGGCCTCCAGGATGAGGTGTTCCGGGATCTTGATCCGCTTCACGCCAGGTCCCGCTGCCGGGTCGTCCACTTCCCAGGCCCCAGCGTCGAGGAGCAGCTCCCGGGCTGCCTCGCTCTTCATGACGATACCGGTGCCTGACAGGATGTCCAGGCTTGCGTGATGGATGGCCCGTATCTGCTCGTCCGAGAGGACGCGGATCGTCGGATGCAGCGTCTCAACAGGGATCTGTACTGTCATGGAAAAAACCTCCTTGGCTGTTCCGTTTGTCAACCCGCCAGGCTGCGGGCTACGTCCACCGCGCTGGCGGCATCGGGCGCCGCCCGGTTGG
>JAMJFU010000410.1 GCA_023544525.1 Anaerolineae bacterium
GCAACGTTTTCTCGTTGCATGGCTTTTTCTCAGCCGGTGAGGTAGACCAGATCGAGGTGGATTGCCGGGCGGCGGCGATCGGCTGTGTGGACTGCAAAAAGAGGTTCGCCAAGAACCTGAGTGACTACTTTGCACCGTTCCGGGCGCGGCGGGCTGAATATGCGGCCGAACCAGCCTTTGTGTGGGATGTGCTGGCCGATGGCGCGCGCCGGGCTGATGCCGTTGCCACAGAAGTGCTGGGTGAGGTCAAAGCAGCAGTGGGCCTGCCCTGATTCGAGGGAGGGGATGAAGGACAGCGGATGAGGGGCTGGGCCGCACCCCCCTGTGCCTGCGGTCCCAGAAGATGATGGATCAAGAACGCATACGTAATTTCTCAATCATTGCCCATATTGACCATGGCAAGAGCACTCTGGCCGATCGCCTGCTGGAGCAGACCGGCACGCTCACCGACCGCGAGATGATGGACCAGGTCCTGGACAGCATGGACCTGGAGCGGGAAAAAGGCGTGACGATCAAGGCATCTGCCGTGCGGATGGCGTACCGCGGCGAGGGCGGTCAGGAGTACGTGCTGAACCTGATCGACACGCCGGGACACGTCGACTTTACCTATGAGGTGAGCCGGGCCCTGGAGGCGTGCGAGGGCGCATTGCTGGTCGTCGACGCCAGCCAGGGGGTGCAAGCCCAAACGCTGGCCAATCTCTACCTGGCCTTGGATGCAGATCTGACCATTGTGCCCATTATCAACAAGATCGACCTACCCTCGGCCAGGCCGGAGGAGGTGGCACAGGAGGTCGAAGACCTGCTGGGCATCCCAGCGGAGGAGGCCATCTACACGTCGGCCAAGGAGGGGACGGGGGCGGAGGCCGTGCTGCGGGCAGTGGTCGAGCGCATTCCTGCGCCGCGAGGCCAGGGGGATGCGCCGCTGCGCGCCTTGATCTTTGACTCGCACTATGACCCCTACAAGGGCGTCATCGCCTACGTGCGGGTCGTGGATGGGGACCTGCGACTGGATGAGCAACTGCTGCTCATGTCCAACCGCCAGCCGGTGGACCCCCTGGAGATTGGTGTGTTCCGGCCGGGCATGAAGCCTACCGATCGCCTGGGGGCGGGAGAGGTGGGCTATGTGGCGACCGGCCTGAAGACCCTCCAGGATTGCCGGGTGGGGGATACCCTGACCGTGAAGGCGAACCCGGCCCAGCAGCTGTTGCCGGGCTACCGGCCGGCCAAGCCCATGGTCTTTGCGGGCCTGTACCCGGCCGATGGGGAGGATTATGAGCTGCTGCGCGATGCCCTGGCCAAGCTCCAGTTGAACGACGCATCGCTGGTCTACGAGCCCGAGACATCGCAGGCGCTGGGCTTTGGCTTCCGCTGCGGCTTCCTGGGACTATTCCACATGGACATCATCCAGGAGCGGCTGGAGCGGGAATATGACCTGGACGTGGTCTTTACCTCGCCCAGCGTCGAGTACCAGGTGCTCAAGACGGACGGGCAGGTGGTGGCCATCGACAATCCAGCCAAGCTGCCACCCGAGCAGGAGATCGACCAGATCGAGGAACCCTGGATGCAGATCCAGGTCTTTACGCCGGCTGAGTATATCGGCCCGGTGATGGACCTGGTGACCAAGCGGCGCGGTGAGGTGACCAAGATGGAGTACCTGGACGCCCAGCGGGTACTCCTGGCCTACGAGATTCCTCTGAGCGAGATCGTCGTGGATTTCTACGACCATCTCAAGAGCCGCACCCGCGGCTATGCCTCGCTAGACTATTCACCGGCGGACTATCGCCCGGGAGACCTGGTGAAGCTGGAAGTGCTGGTAGGCGGACAGCCGGTGGATGCGCTGTCGATCATCGTCCATCGCGAGCATGCCTTCCTAAAGGGCCAGAAGCTGGTGAGCAAGATGCGGGAGGTGATCCCGCGCCAGATGTTCGACGTGGCCATCCAGGCGGCGCAGGGCAACCGGGTCATCAGCCGGGCCACGGTCAAGGCGCTGCGCAAGGACGTGCTGTCCAAGTGTTACGGCGGGGACGTGACCCGCAAGCGCAAACTGCTGGAAAAGCAGAAGGCGGGCAAGAAGCGCATGCGCAAAGTGGGCCAGGTAGAGATCCCGCAGGAAGCCTTCCTGAGCGTGCTCCGGCTGGGAGACGAATAGCGCCGAGAGCCGGGCCGGTCGCAGGGGCCGGCGAAGGGGGAGACGAGGAGACGATGGCCGAGTCAGACACCGGCTACAGCTTGCGGGGCTATCCTGCCAGTTTCTACCTCGCGGTAGCGGCCAACCTCTTTTTCTTTACCAGCTTCCAGTGGACCTTTGTCACCCTGCCGGGCTACATCCAGGAGATTGGCGGTGACGCGGCGCAGATTGGGTTGGCATTTGGCCTATCGACGCTGAGCGCCATCGCCGTGCGGCCGCTGGTCGCCCCCCTGATCGACCGCTGGGGCCGCAAAGGGGCGTTGTTGGTGGGTGCGGCGCTCTTTACCCTGGAGCCGGTCCTCTATACGCTGACCACCTCGGTCTGGCCCTTTCTGGCGGTCAGGCTGATCCGGGGCGTTGGCATCGCGACGTTCACGACGGCCTACACGGCCCTGGTGGCCGACCTGGCGCCAGAAGGGCGGCGGGGCGAGGCGGTTGGGCTGTCGGGTGTGACCAACAACTTGGGCATGCTCTTTGCGCCGGCCCTGGGCCTCTGGGTGCAATCGACGTGGGGCTACGATGTACACTTTCTGGCCTCCGCGGCCATCGCGTCCATGTGCCTGGGGCTGGTCCTGCCGCTCAGAGGCGGAGACGGGGCTGGTCTGGAGCACCTGGAAGGCGCACAGTTCTGGGCGGTGGCGCGCCAGAGGCCGGTCTGGGTTGCCGCCTGGGGCATCACGGGCTTGGGGGTGGCCTATGGCGCCGTTCTGAGCTTCATGCCGCCGCTGGCCGGGGAACGGGCGCTG
>JAMJFU010000411.1 GCA_023544525.1 Anaerolineae bacterium
CGCCTCAACGAGCTGCTCAGCATCCTGGTTGGCGCCAGCTTGATGTCGTTCCTGGGCATGTGGGACGACCGGCGCGGCCTCAGTCCCCTCTTTAAGCTAGCCGGACAGTTCCTGGCCGCGTCGATCCTGGTCATCACAGGTGTGCGGGTCGGCACCTTTAGCTGGGAGCCGCTGAACATCGCCCTGACCCTGGGCTGGGTCGTGGTCGTAACCAATAGCCTGAACCTGTTGGACAACATGGACGGGCTCTCGGGTGGCGTAGGCGCCACCGCAGCCATTTTCTTCCTGTTGTTGGCGGCCATGAACGACCAGTACCTGGTCGGCGCCCTCTCGGCGGCTTTGGTGGGTGCCTGTCTGGGGTTCCTGGTCTACAACTTTAACCCGGCCAGCATCTTTATGGGTGACGCGGGCAGCCTTTTCCTGGGCTTTATCCTGGCCGCGACCGCCATCAAGCTCCGTTTCCCCGAAGGACTGCAGATCGTAACCTGGATGGTCCCCGTGTTGATCTTGGGCCTGCCCCTCTTTGACACGGCGTTGGTGATCGTCTCCCGGCTGCGACGAGGTCTGAACCCCCTGACCACGCCGGGCAGAGACCACGTTTCGCACCGGCTGGTAGCCATGGGCTATACACGCAGGGAAGCGGTCCTGACCGCGTATCTCATCTGCGCTGGCCTCGGGGTGGTCGCCCTCTTTATTACCCAAGCCAGCATCCTTGAGGGCTATATCGTTGGCGGCGTGATGGCCGTCGCTGGCCTCGTCATCCTATGGCGCATGGAACACGTGGACTACCCGGGCAAAGAAGTCCGAGGCACCTTTCTGAGGCGGAAAAGGGCATAGCAATGGATATGGATGCACTAGCGGCCAAGATCGCGGAAAAGTCCGCGCACATCGGCGTCATCGGCCTCGGCTATGTTGGGCTTCCCCTGGCCGTGGGCTTTGCCAAGGCAGGCTACTCCGTCGCCGGCCTGGACGTAGACCAGAGGAAGCTGGACAGCCTCAAGCAGGGACTGAGCTACATCCAGGATGTCGAGACGAGCGACGTCGAGGCCATGGTCCGCATCGGCCGGCTACGGGCTAGCGACGACTATGGGCTGATCGACGAGATAGACGCTGTCTTTATCTGTGTACCTACGCCTTTCGACGCGATGAAGGCCCCCGATCTGTGTTATGTCGAACAAGCCTGTCGCGGCATTGCGGCACATCTGCGGCCTGGACACCTGGTCGTGCTCCAGAGCACTACCTATCCAGGCACCACCGAGGAATTCGTCCTGCCCATCCTCGAAGAGTCGGGGCTCGAGGCAGGCGCCGACTTTTACCTGGCCTTTTCGCCGGAGCGGATCAACCCTGGCGACCGCCAACACACGGTCGAGAACACGCCCAAGGTGGTCGGAGGGCTGACGCCCCACTGTACGGAGTTGGCCCGCTCACTGTTGGCCCAGCTCTTTGCCCACGTGCACGTGGTGTCCTCGCCACGGGCCGCAGAGATGTCCAAGCTGCTGGAAAACATCTTCCGCAGCGTGAATATCGCGCTGGTCAACGAGTTGGCCCTTCTGTCAGAACGCATGGGAATCGACCTCTGGGAAGTGATCGAGGCCGCCAAGACCAAGCCCTTTGGCTTCATGCCCTTCTACCCCGGGCCAGGCGTCGGCGGGCATTGCATTCCGGTAGATCCCTACTACCTGAGCTGGAAGGCGCGCGAGTACGATTTCTACACCAAGTTCATCGAGCTCGCCGCCGAGGTGAATCAGGCCATGCCCTATCACGTGGTGGACCTGGTAAGCCAGGCCCTGGGCCAGGCAGGCAAACCCCTGGACGGTGCCAGCATCCTCATTCTGGGTGTGGCATTCAAGCCGGATGTAGAGGACGCCCGGAATTCGCCTGCCGAGCGGCTCATCGAGCTGCTGCTCAAACGGGGAGCCCTGGTCAGCTACAGCGACCCTTACGTAACCCGCTACCGGGTCGGTCGCGACGTCTTTTACCGGGATGAGCGTTGGCTGGAACGGGTTGAACTGACCGACTCGATCCTGGCCGACACCGACTGCGCGATCATTGTCGCAGACCACAGCGCCGTGGACTATGCCCACCTGATGCAAAAGGCCTCGATCATCGTCGACACGCGGAATGCCACCCGGGGCCTAAGAGGCCCAGCCCGCGTCGTTCGCGTCGGCGCACCTACTTCCCAGTCCGGGGCTTGATGTCCGAACCGGCCTCGCCAGCAGCCGAGTCGCAGATACCCTTCTGGAAGACGAAGGTCTTCCGCCTCCTGGTGCTGGCCCTCGTACTGGGCATCAGTGGCGCCATCTATGCCTTTCGGGCCAAGTTCGCCGAGCTGGCAGCCGTCGGCTACTCTGGTATATTCCTGGTCAGCCTCCTGAGCAGCGCTACGATCATCCTTCCCGCCCCCAGCCTGGCGCTGGTGTTCGCCATGGGCAGCGCCCTGCCTCCCGTGCTGGTAGGCCTGGCGGCCGGTGTGGGCGAGGCCCTGGGAGAACTGACCGGCTACGCAGCCGGATTCGGAGGCCGGGCGGTCATCGAGGAACAGGAGACATATGTGCGCCTGCGCAAGTGGATGGCACGGCGTGGGGGCATCACCCTGCTGTTCCTGTCCGTGATCCCTAACCCCTTCTTCGACCTGGCAGGCATCGCGGCCGGCACCTTGCGTTATCCCCTGTGGCGCTTTCTCCTGGTCTGTTGGCTGGGCAAGACCATCAAGACCACGCTGGTGGCCTGGGCAGGCGCCCAATCGCTGCAGATCATCAAACCGTTCTTGAGCTGAAGCGTCGGGGTACAGCCGACACCGGCGCTGGCCCGGTCCCAGCCTCTATATCTCTGCCGGTTCCAAAGGACGGGTGGCCCCGACAATGGCGCCCAGTTCGGAGCGCTGGACCGCCTCGGCGAGCTTGCGTGGAGTGCCCCCAAAAGACATCA
>JAMJFU010000412.1 GCA_023544525.1 Anaerolineae bacterium
CAGGGTAATGCCGTTTCAAAGTGGCGACCACGGTGGCATTGAAGGTCCCTTGGGGGCACTTTGTTTAATATAAAATATCAATATCTTCCATTTAGAATCGGCCTGTTAGGCTGATTCTTGTCTTTCGCCGAGAAGTGCCTGTCCTCGCTGGCTTGAGGTTCGTCTAAATGACAGAACCCCAACCGGCCACCCACCCCTGCTGCTGGTGTTACCTAACCGAAACCGAGCTTGAGTTTGACGATCAGCCGTTCGGAACCAATCGTCCAAAGGAGCTGTCTGTGCTGACTTGCTGTTCTGCCGCGGATGTGATTTCTCGGCCAACAGAGGTAAAGAGGCCTGGATAATGTAACCTTACCTGCATGCAGCATCCGCCTTCTCCCTTCGCACGGAGACGATGACGTGGAAGGTAGTGCTGTAGCTGCCTGAAGAACAGCAATCCAAACATCTCAGTGCAGGCTCTCTATGCCGCTGTCGTCCGTACCCAACTCGGTCAACTCACCCGTGACAGCATAGACCACTCGCTCGCACAGGTTGATCACCCGGTCGGCGGTGCGCTCCAGGTTGTGGGCAGCCCACATCAGGTGATTGGCCTGCTCGATGGTCTGCGGGTCTTCGAGGATGAAGCATATCAGCTCGCGGTAGACCTGATTGTACAGAGCGTCGATCTCGTTGTCACCCTCGGGGATCGACCGCGCTGCCTGCACGTCGCGCTCGACAAAAGCCACCAGCGCCGCGTGGAGCATCTCTCGCGCTTTCGTGGCCATGACGGGCAGGTCAATGAGCGGCTTGATCAGTGGCTGCTCGCCGATCATCAGATTAATGCGGGCGATGCCTTTGGCATAGTCGCCCATGCGTTCCAGCTCGGTGACGATCTCCAGGATGGCGGCTAGCAGGCGCATGTCGCCCGCCATCGGCTGTTGGGTGGCGATGAGGGTGATGGTAGCCTCCTCGATGGCGTAGCGCCGTTCGTTGATGGCCCGGTCGCCGGCGATGAGGTGCCGGGAGCCTGTGAAATCCCGCTGCTTGAGGGTTTCGACCGATTGGACGAGGGCCTCCTCGACCATGCTGCCCAGGGCAAGCACTTCGCCCTGGAGGCGGTCCAGTTCTTGGTCAAAGATTCGACGCGTCATGCTGATCTCCTATCCTGCTGCCGATGTTTCCTGTGTTTGGTGGAACGGGGCCTCTCGCGTCAGCTCGCCCCTATCGAATGACCCCTCAGCAGCGAATACCACCCAATCACAGATGCTGGCCACCCGTTCGGCGGCGCGCCGCAGGACATAGCCTGCACGCGACAAGTAGATGGCCTGGTTGGCGATGCTCGGCTGGCTCTTCGCCACGATCAACAGCTCGTCGCGCACCTGCTGGTATGGGCTTTCGACCTCTTGAATCCCAGCGCTGACTGTCCGGGCGGCGCCCGCATCACGCTCCGCAAAGGCCGCCAGGGCGCCGTCAAGCAGGGACCGCACCTCGGAGGCGAGGTGATGGAGTCCGGCAAGCGGCTGGCGCAACTGGAGGTCCGATCTTAGATAGTTGGCTCGGGCCACGCGATGGCCGTGGTCGGCCAATCGCTCCATCTCGGCGGCGATTTCCATTATCGCCACCAGGGGCTGCAGTCCACCATCCAGTGGGTGGTGGCTGGCAATGAGGCTAAGGCAACCCATCTCGATGGCTAGCCGTTTCCTGTGAACCTGCCAGACCTCGCCTCTAAGCCGCTCCATGGCATCCAGGTCGCTGTCGCGCAAGATGTCTGCCGCCTCGATCAAAATGCCCTCGACCAACCTACCCAGGAGCTGCAATTCATCCTCGAGCTGCTGCAGTGTATCGT
Source organism: Anaerolineae bacterium (assembly GCA_023544525.1). Lineage (GTDB taxonomy): Bacteria > Chloroflexota > Anaerolineae > JAAYZQ01 > JAAYZQ01 > JAMJFU01. The sequence continues at coordinate 1,826 of JAMJFU010000412.1, forward strand.
TCATTGCTTTCCGCTCACCAGAAAGTTGAGAATCTCTCTGCGGATCTCATCGCGCACCCGACGAAACACAGCCAGGCGTTCCTCGTCGCTGCCGGCGGCTTGGGCCGGGTCCTCGAAGCCAGTGTGGGTCCGGTGGCCATTGCCCAGCCAGACTGGGCAGTTCTCGGCGGCGTTGTCACACACCGTCACCACAAGGTCGAACTGCGTCTCCCGCAACTCGTCGGTGGATTTCGAGCGCTGGCGGGAGATATCAATGCCCAACTCTGACATGGCCCGCACTGCCAGCGGATGCACATAGCCCGCCGGGTCGGTGCCAGCCGAATAGGCCCGCCACTCGTTCCCCAGGTAGCAATTGACCAGCCCCTCCGCCATCTGGCTGCGACAGGAGTTGCCCGTACACAGGAACAGGACCTTTTTCATAACAGTCGATCCCCCGTTTACCCAAACCTGCCCGTGATATAATCTTCCGTCCGCGGGTCCTTGGGTTTGGTGAACAGCTCGTTGGTCGGTCCATGCTCCACCAGGTAGCCAGCCCGGTCCTCGTCCATATTGAAAAAGGCAGTGTAGTCGGAGACGCGCGCGGCCTGCTGCATGTTGTGGGTGACGACGATGATGGTATAGTCCTCGGCCAATTGGCGCATCAGGTCCTCGATCTTGAGCGTGGCGATGGGATCCAGGGCCGAGGCCGGCTCGTCCATGAGAATGATCTCAGGACGAACGGCGATGGTCCGAGCGATGCACAGCCGCTGCTGCTGCCCGCCCGACAGGGAGTAGCCACTCTGATCCAGCTTGTCCTTGACCTCTTCCCAGAGCGCTGCCTGGCGCAGCGAGCGCTCCACCAACTCGTCCATGTTACCTTTGTAGCCGTTGATGCGCGCGCCCCAGGCCACATTCTCATAGATCGACTTGGGAAAGGGGTTCGGCTTCTGAAAGACCATGCCGATGAGCCGCCGCACTTGGACCGGATCCACCTCCGGATCGTAGACGTTGTGGCCGTGGAACAGCACCTCGCCCTCAGCCCAGGCAGTGGGCACCAGCTCGTTCATTCGGTTAAAAGCGAGCAGCATGGTGCTCTTGCCGCAGCCCGATGGGCCGATGATGG
>JAMJFU010000413.1 GCA_023544525.1 Anaerolineae bacterium
GTCGGTCCAGTAGCGGAAGCCCAGGAGCACGTCCCCTGTGTAGGCCGACAGGTCGGCGGTCAGGGCGACCCAGCCACCGGAGTTGCCCGTGATGCCATGGCCAAAGTTCTGGCCGTTGGGATTCGTGGCCGTGGAAAAGTTGGTGGGCACGCCCTCCCAGGTGGCGCCACCGTCGGTCGAGACGACGACATAGGCATAGTCCCAGTCGAGCTCGATATCAAAGTTCACCTGGGCCGTCAGGGACGAGCCAGCCGGAAGGTTGAACGACTTGTACATCAAGTTGTCCAGGTTGTTGCCGGCACCACTGTAGTAGAAGTACTGACCGGCGTACGGTGTGCCAATGGTGGTCAGAACCTCCTTGTCGGGCAGTATCACGAACAAGCCCTGCGCCTGTCTCGTATTCGTCTCGGCTGGGCCCAGCTTGTGCTCGGACGATTGGTCGGCGACGCCGACCTCGTAGTTCAGCCAGCCAAGCTGGAACTTTTCCCAGGCGCCCATGTGCCCCGGCCTGGAGCCGATGTCCTCGGCGCCGGCACCCAGCCAGGAGCCCGACGACATCAGGGTCCAGAAGGCCGTGGAGTTCTCTGCGGCTGCGCCGCCACCAGCTGTGTTATATAGGTCGGGCAGGCCGAGGTCGTGGGCGAACTCGTGCGCAAACACGCCCACCCCGCCGTTCTCCGGCTCGATGGTATAGTCGCCGATCCAGTAGCTGCTGTCACCGATCTGCACACCGCCGAGCAGGTAGTCGGGCGAGGGCCCTGCCGCGCCGATCAGATTGAAGCGAGCGTACCAGCGGTGGCTCCAGATGGCGGTGGAGCCCAGCGCCCCGCCCCCAGCCTCTTCGCCCTCTCCAGCGTGCACGGACTGGAAGTGGTCGATGTAGCCGTCTGGTTCGTCAAAGTTGCCATCGCCATCCCAATCGTAGCGATCCCAGACATCGAACTGGCCCAGGTAGGCGTCGACCTCGGCTGGCGTCACGCCAGCCGCCATTTGCATCGCGTACCAGCCGTCTAGCGAATCCTCGAGAAACTGCCAGACGGCTCCGCCGCCTAGATCGTCGTCGTAGGATGCCGCTGTGCCCGGGACGGAGACCCAATCGGTCACGTCACCATTCACTGCGTAGCGGCCAGAGGACTGCTCGATGTAAAAGCTCCGCATCGAAGAAGAGCCTGGAGCTTCGGAGAACAGCAGGTCCAAGTAGTGATCGCGGCCAAAGTCCGCTCTCCAGAGGGTGGTATTGTCCACACTTCGGTCCGGCTCTGCGATGTTATTGTGCGTAAAGTCGGAGAACTCGCCCAGCACGGTCCAGATAGAGTCTTCACCTTCGCGTTCCAGTTCGACATATTGACCCCGGGCGACCTCGCCAGTCTTGCCGAAGGCCTTGCCCTTGAGCTTGGCCTCCAGTGCCCTCTGGCGAAGAGCGCGCTGCTGTTCACCAAGCGGGTGCGGTAAATCATCGCCCCGTCCAGGGTTGTCGGCCGCGCCATTCTGATTGGAATCCGTTCCTGACTCGGGCGGCATTGCCAGGGCAGGTGTGAGGGTGAGGGTGGCTATGATTGCCACCAACGACAAAAAGGTAAACGCGCGTTTCATAAGATGCTCTCTCCTTAAGTGGTTTCGTGGGACGTAACAGAGCTTGAGGTGCTGCAAGATACTACGTGGGACTGCCGGCTCTCTGGATGGTCACCTCCCTTCATCTCAGCCTGCGCTCGGGATCACACTGGCCTGCGCTGGTCTGGTGATGCCGGGAGCTTCCAGACGATGGTGCAACGCTCACTGCACCACCGCACCTACCTAGGGATTGAAAATAAATATATCACACAAATAGTAGAATGTCAAGCTTTGGCAAACAGGAGCACCAGGTTGGCCTGGCTCCGATAGCTGGCCAGCGTGACGAGCTGGCCCTGCCGTGAGCGCAAACGGAAGCCCGTGGCATAGTGTCTTTGCAGAGCCCTATCCAGATCAACTTGTCTGAAGGTCCGGCCCATATTGGCTATCTCTCCTTTAGGCCAGCATGCCTGTGCGTTTTGGCCCTACACGTGCTCGGCGAACCAGTCCAGGGTATCCTGCCAGGCCTGCATTGCCTGTGCCTCGGCGTAGCGCTGGCCCGTGTCGTTGTGGAAGGCGTGGTTGACGCCCGGATAGACCTTTATCCGGTGCGTAATGCCGGCATCGACGAGTGCCTGCTCGAGTGCATCTTTGCCCGCATTGACGCGGCTGTCCAGCTCGGCATAGACGCCGAAGACGGCTGCCTCGATGTTGGGCACCTGAGCCAGGTCGGGCGCTGGGCCGTAGAACGGGACAGCAGCCTGCAGTTCAGGCAGGGACACTGCACAGCGCCAGGTGATACCCCCGCCAAAGCAAAAGCCGGTCATGCCGATACGTTCGTCCTCGACATCATCGAGGGAGCGCAGGAAGTCGATCCCTGCGGCAAAATCGGCCACGTGCCGTTCGGCGGGCGCGGCGCTGAGCAGGGCCGGTATCTGATCGGGATCCAGCGCATCCGTCCCGCCCTCGCGCACGAGGAGGTCGATGGCCAGCGCGACATAGCCGGCCTTGGCCAGGCGGCGGGCCACGTCTCGGATGTGGGGCGTGAGACCGCGGTTCTCATGGCAGACCAGGATGGCAGCATAGGTTCCTTCAGCGGCCGGGCGGGCCAAATAGGCCGTGATCGGCTCGCCCCGCCGATCGAAGCGGACCTCATCCGTTATCACTGCCGGGTCACCCACGGGAACCGAGAGGGGGCTTTGGGCACCTGGCACCGGCTGAAGCGGCTGGGCTGGAGCCGCGATCCCTGCGTCCGGGACAGTCGTCGCCGTGGGCAGCGGCGAGGATGTGGCCGTTGTCACAAGCGAAGAAGTGGCACGTGCGCTCGGGGAGGGCATGGCCTCGGTGGGCGCGGGCAGTTCTGACGGCGCACAGCCG
>JAMJFU010000414.1 GCA_023544525.1 Anaerolineae bacterium
GTGGACTATACGGGAGCGACGCGCCTCTTCGACGAGTGGGACCGCCCGCCCGGGCCGCCGCCGGAAGTGACTGGTGGCCCGCGCACGGCGTCATTGGAGGGCCAGGTGGTGTTCGCCGAGTCCGGCATGCCCATCGTGGGCGCCTCGGTCATCGTGCTGACGGGGCCCAACGAGCAGCAGGGACCGGTCCTGACCGACGAGGATGGGTGCTTCTGGTTCACCGAGCTGCCGGCAGGGGGTGTGACCCTCATCGCCGGCGGGGCGGGCTTTCGCCGCCGGCAGCTCAAGGTGGAGACCTTGGCCGATGAGACGGTGACGCTGGTGATCGAGCTCAAGCTGGAGATGGAGACGACGGAGCGGATCCGCGTCGAAGGGCTGGAGGTAACCATCGCCGACGAGGCCACCTTCCTGGTAGAGGCCACCGGCGAGCAGTTGTCGCTGGAGCAATATCTGGACTATACCCGGCGGAAGGTGGTGGGCTATGTGCCTGAGTGGGCCCGGCTGCGAGAGGTGTGGGTCGAGCCGGAGAAGCGCGATGCCTTCCTGGATGACCTGCGGCGAGCCAGCATCCACGCCGAGGTGTTGGCCGAGGTTCTGAACCAGCCGGAGGCCGACCAGTTCGATTTGCTGGCCCACATCGCCTATGGTAAGCCAGTACGCACGCGGAGTGAGCGCGCCAAGGCCTTTGAGACACGCGAGGGCGCCTTCCTGGACCGCTACCGGGATGAGGCCCGCGAGGTGATCCTGGCCTTGCTGGACAAGTATCGTGTCGGCGGGGTAGAGCAACTTGCCGACCCGCGTGTCTTCCGCCTGAGCCCCTTCCGAGAGATGGGGCAGGCCCCGGGGGTGATCCAACGGTTCGGCGGGGCAGAGCAACTACAAGAGCTGATACAAGAAATGCAACAACGTCTGTATCAGGAAGCCGCTTAGATTTGACGGAGCAGAGCACAATGAACGATCGTGCACCTAACGACTGGGGGAGTATTCCTGATTGGATCCAGGTCTTCTTTGTGGTACTCACACCATTGTTCGGCGTCCTGCTGCAGGTTTGGCTTGAGTGGGATAGTCCCTGGACCATATTCGTAGCTGCGTTTCTGGCACTGATCAGTTCACTGGGGCTCGTAGCTGCGTTTGGGCGGCTTCGCGCAACTCCAATTCGGACTTTCACTCAAGCTCTCAAAGCTCGGATTTTCTCGGAATCGCGACAGGGCGTCGCGAATAGGCTTTTGCTGGGATTGGGAGCAGGAGGAATTGTTCTCTTTGTGGTTTGGAGAGCCGAAAAACAGACGCAGTATTGGTGGCTAGCGATAGGAGCATCAGTTGCCGCTTGGCTAGCACTGGGCATCGTAAGTTTAAGTATCACGGTCCGGCGACTGCATGCCGATTTGAACGACGCACTAAGCAGTCTCCGCACGGAGTCGAACGCTACCCTTCACAAGCTCCGGGCCGAGCACTCGGACTTGCATAGGGAGCTGCAAGAACTGGCAAAAGATGTCACAAACCTAGAAGGAGCGGTTTGGAGCTATCCTGACGGCGACTCGGACTGGATTCCTCGATACGACTTTCTAATTCGCCTGGACATGCCGACTGAGGTCATAGAAATGTCAGGGCCAGATACCCATCAAGAGATGGCAAGCTGCTTGGGCGTCCAGCATGCCGCGATCTACCAACATCCTCCCGTCGATGGAAAGAGCGATGCGATTCTCCGCTTTGCACACCAACCTCAGGTCGCTGGTCAGGCTGTACTCACGTTCTATACAGGCATAGAGGATGCTCGGCCCTCTGCAAGCGGTGCGGTGCAAAGAAGTGGTCTCATTCCGGATGGGGGGAATAGAATCAGGTTCGAAGTCTATGCCGATGGGCGTCGTGTGTTCCAGGAAATTCGGAAGACATTCGAGTGGCGTTTTCACGCGCTGTTATTACCGTCGTTACCACCAACTGCTCCATATGGGTACCAAATCGAGTTTCGTACCAACGCGCTCGGTGAGCCGAGGTGGAACTGGGCTGTGTGGGGCGAACCGCGGCTGACCGAGCTGGGAATCGTCTTTGAGGAACTCGAAGAGTTGCGTAGCCACGTTAGGCGGCTTGAAGAAAGAGGCCGGGCACAATGAGCCAGCTCGAGCTCTTTCACCCACCCAAAACCCGCGAGACGCTGTCCAACGACATCTGGCGAGCATGTGACATCCTGCGCCGCGACAACAACTGCGGCGGGGTCATGGAGTACGTCGAGCACCTCGCCTGGCTGCTCTTCCTGCGCTTCCTCGACGCCCAGGAGCAAGTCTGGGAGGCCGAGAGTGCGCTCTCCGGCCAGCCCTACGAGCGCATCCTCGAGGGCGACCTGCGCTGGTCCATTTGGGCGCGCAAAGACTGGAAGGCCGACGAGCTGCTGCCCTTCGTCCACGGTCGGCTGATCCCCTACCTGGCAAATCTGTCCGGCAGCCCGGTGCGCGATACCATCGCCAGCATCTTTTCCGAGCGCAACGTCATCGTCTGCGCCTCGCCCTACAATCTGCGCGACGTGCTCGATATCGTGGATGGCATCGACTTTCACAGCCAGGACGATATCTTTACCGTCTCCCAGGTCTACGAGGACCTGCTGCAGCGACTGGGTAACGAGAACCGCATGGCCGGCGAGTTTTACACACCCCGCGCGGTGATCCGATTCATGGTGCAGGTGGTGGCCCCCCAATCCGGCGAGACGATCTATGACCCGGCGGCCGGCTCGTGCGGCTTTCTGGCCGAAGCCTACCAGCACATTGTGACCCAGCAGGGTGAGGATCTGACCGTCGAGCAGGACGAGTTCCTGCAGCGGCGAGCTTTCTTCGGGCAGGAGAAAAAGGCGGTGCCCGCCCTGCTAGGCCTGATGAACATGGTCCTGCACGGCGTGACCGCGCCCAACGTCGTCCGGCGCAATACGCTGGAG
>JAMJFU010000415.1 GCA_023544525.1 Anaerolineae bacterium
ACGACTGTAAACTGGTAGGTTTTCATTTCTTCGTACACCCCCCACAACTCGACTCTTGTGGCTCATTATACATCGCACTAGCAGCCTGTCGGAGAGGACAGATTTCTCCGCAGGCGGGATTGATGGTAAACTGATACCCTGCTTGAGTCACTCAAGCGAGCCGGCAGCAGGGAGCATGACCAATGACTCGCAAGTTCAGCAAGGTTGACTACGAAAAAGCACTCGATCAGACCATCACGATCCGAGATGTTCTGCCGCCTGACCATCTGGCGCGGTTCGTCGTGCGGGTGATTTCGTGGCTGGACCTGAGTTCTATCTACGCCAAGTACTCGGACAAGGGCGGCGAGGCCTATGCCCCTGAGATGCTGCTGGGTTTGTTGTTCTACGGGTACGCCACCGGCGTGTTCAGCTCGCGCAAGATCGAGAAAGCGACGCATGAATCGATCCCCTTCCGTTTCCTCGCGGGCGGCTGGCATCCGGACCACGACACCATCGCCAACTTTCGGAAGACGTTTTTGCCCGAAATCACCGACCTGTTTGCCCAAGTGCTGGTCGTGGCCCATGAGCTGGGTGTCCTGAGGCTGGGCAATATCAGTATTGATGGCAGCAAGGTGCACGCCGATGCCTCCAAGAGCCATGCGGTCAGCTATGGCCGCTTGCTGCAACTGGAGCAGCGTCTGCGCGCTGAGGTCGAAGAGCTGCTGGCCCTGGCAGAGAAGGTCGATCAGGGAGGGCTGCCCGAAGGCTTGGATGTGACCTTCGAGATCAGCCTGCGCCAGAAACGGCTGCTGAACTTGGAGCAAGCCAAGGCGGTCCTGGCAGCGCGAGCGCAAGAGCGCTATGAGGCCGAACAGGCCGAGTACGAGGCCAAGATACGAGAGCGGGACGAGAAAGCCAAGAAGACAGGCCGCAAACCGCGGGGCAAGAAGCCCAAACCACCCACGGCCACCGGGCCTCAGGCCAAGGACCAGTACAACTTCACCGATCCGGACTCGCGGATCATGAAGAATAGCACCGACCAGGGCTTTGATCAGCACTACAACGTCCAGGTGGCAGTGGATCACGAAAGCCGTCTCGTCGTCGGCTACTCGGTGTCGAATCATCCCACCGACCGCGGGGAAGCGATGTCCACCGTCGATGCCATCCCGGCTGAGATAGGCAAGCCCCAGGCGGCTGCCTTGGACACTGGCTACTGGAGCCCGTCCAACGTGGAGCGATTGACCTCCCGGGAGATTGAGCCGTACATCGCCACTGGCCGTGACAGCCATCACCAGAGTTGGCAAGAGCGGTTCGCTGAGGAGCCAGTGCCTCCGGCCCAAGAGGCGAGTCTGATCGTCAAGATGGCCTATAAGCTCAGAACGGCCATCGGGAAGCAGCTCTATGGCTTGCGCAAGTCCACCGTGGAGCCGGTGATTGGCATCGTCAAGGAAATACTGGGCTTTCGCCAGTTCTCGTTGCGGGGTGCGGTGGCGGTAGCCGGTGAGTGGTGTCTCGTGTGCCTGGCTTACAACTTGAAGCGGCTGCATGCGCTGCGCGTGGGCGTCGGCTAAGAGTCGCTCGCTGCCTGTCTTGGCGTCTACTGGCTGGCCAAAGAAGGGGGCAAGCACGCCAATCAGCTCCTGGCAGTCACAATCGGCGGCCGGCAGGCTATTACGGAACAGTGAAATGGTTGATGACAGCATGTTTATCGTCAACTTAAGCGTCGAATTCGGCCTGAGGGGAGGAAATCGAACCCCCTCTCCGACAGGCTGCTAGTGTGTGAGCAGAATGTACCCCTGCGGAGGCATAAATCGTGCGCGAATACGTCGAACGGGTATACGACATTATCCTGGAGAGTCTGGACCCCTCTGCCGCCGACGGCCCGGTGGCCCTTCACGAACTATCAACGGGCTTGTTCCGTGACCTAGCGGCCAGCGTGGCCGGGCAGCGGCTGCCCTGGCTGTCCCTGCCGATCTTGACCTGTGAGGCACTGGGAGGCGATGTCGCAGCCGCCTGCTACGTCGCTGCTGCCTGGGAGGTCAGCTATCGGGCTGCCGGTTATCTGGATGAGTGGCAGGACCACGACACCGACGACGCCCTGTGGCGAACCATCGGCCCTGAAAAGACTGCCTCGCTGGTTGTTGGCCTGGTCCTGATCAGCCATTCGATCGTGCATCGCCTGCAAGAATTGGGAAACGTGCCCGACGCCACAATCCTGAAAGTCAGCGATGAGTTCAGCCGAGCAGCGCTGGAGACGGCCGCAGGCCAAGACGCCGATCTGTCGGGCAACTTGAGCTTGGAGGACTATCCAGTTGTGGCCGCGGCCAAGACCGGGGCACAGTGGGGGCTCGCGACGCGGGCAGGCGCCCTGATCGCAGGGGCCGACCCCGAGATCTTGGATCGCTATGGGGAGTTTGGCCGGGCTGTCCTGGCCGAAAAATGCCATCCGTGCAGGGATCAGCCGCTCCCTCCTTTGGGTTATCCCTTTGGCGGTCCAAATGCCACCGGTCTCGCCCCGTTGAGACCCATTCCACTCGTCCAAGGATTGCTAAACAGTCCGTCAGAGGGCGATTTGCAGTACCTTTGGCCCGCAGAATTGCTGCTCGGAGTGTGCATCAAGCAGCGAGTACGCACTTTTTCCATTGAAAGCTGGCGGGGAGAGCGATTCGGTTGTATCCTACAACGAGGCCACCAGATGGTGGCGGGCAAGAAGCTCGCCACTGACTGACACTCAGGCAGCGCGAGGGAGTGAGGGTCGACCCAGTGTGCGCCGGCGGTAATCGTGATGCAAGCCGCCGAGGACAGGGTGAGCCATGATCGTTCCCTTGTCCTGCTGGGGTTGCTCTGATGAGCAGGGGATGCGCTGGCTGATGCCCTGATGGGGCCGCGCGCGACTATAAAACTACCCCTATCCAAACGACATTCTCTGCCACCGAGAC
>JAMJFU010000416.1 GCA_023544525.1 Anaerolineae bacterium
CTCCACTCCTCGATGATGTAGGAAAGCCCGGCCTCGGGCTCAGGCAGCCAAGGCCTGATCGGTGGTGGCTGGCTCGAGGCGTGCCTCCCAGATCGGGATGGCTATCAAGCCCAGCATAAGCATAAAGACAAACGCCAAGTCGACCAAGAAGAAGGCGTTGTCCACGAGCCCGTGTGCTGCAAAGTTGACCATGCCCGCTAGCAGGCCCAGGACCAGCAAGCGCTCACTGGTCTCTGGCAGTCGCTGATAAAGATGCCACCCTCTGCGAAAAAACGCAAGCAGGAGCCAGGCCATGGTGACCAGGCCTGGCAGCCCAAGCCGCAACCAAGCGTCGAGCACCAGGTTGTGGGGATGTGACAGGTTGAATTCCTCCCAGGCGGTGGGCAACACATAATGGCTCCGGTAGAAATAGAGAAAGTTGTCCAGCCCTACGCCCAGGACAGGGTGGTCGCGGATCATGCCCCAACTGGACCTCCACAGCTGAAGCCGGAAGAAGGTGGTTCCCTGAGATGCGTCCAGCAAGGAAGTCAGACGACCGACCCCAGCGACGAGCAGGAGGATGGCGCCTACCAGGACAAGAGCTGCAACCGCGATAGCCGCTACCCGTCGCCCCCGGACCACCCCCAAGAAGAGAAGGCTAGCTGGGACACCCACGAGCCATGCGCCGCGCGAATAGGTCAGGAACAGTGCTGCGCCGATGATCAATGCGCCGAGGGCGTACAGCCAGCGGCGGCGTTGCTGCCCTGTCATCCAGCCAGCGGCGGCCAGCGTCAGCGGCAGGACCCGGCCCAGATACAGCGCCAGATTATTCGGCGAGCCATAGAAGCCCCTGACACGCCAGACCCCTTCGGCGCTGATCAGGTTCTCGCCAAGGGCCCACTGAGCCAACCCCACCGCTGCGATCAGCGTGCCGCCTAGTACCCAGGCATCGACTACCTGCCAGGCGTGCCGCCGGCTGGAGACGAGAACCCGCAACAACGCATAGAAGACAGCCCCTTCGAGCACAACCGTCCGGAACTCGCGGGCGGCGACCCGGGTGTGCTCTGCCCACAGCAGCGATAGCAGCCCCACGACGACCAGTGCCACCACCCCCCAGTCCAACGCCGACAAACCGCGGACCGCCAACAGCAGCCACCGAGACCGGCCCGCACCCTCTCGGCCTGCGGCGTTCACGTGGCCGGAACCACGTGCCTCGAGCAGGCGCCTGAGACCGATTCCGGCCAACCAACCTGCGGCTGTCAGGAGCAGCAGGATCTCGGTCATCGAAAACACCTTGCCGAGTAAGGGCTTCCCCACCTGGTAGAAGGGCAGAGATAGCGTAACGAGCGGCAGCCCGGCAGCCGGCCTCAAGAGCAAGAGCACGGCCAGCAGCGCCAGCACGGCCAGGCTGGGAAGTGTGCCTACCACTATGTAGAGCAAGGCCGCAGTAGCCCCCGTCAGGATCAGCACCGAAGGTACCGGCAGTGCATCGTACCTCGACACGAGGCCGCGCGCCGTGTCTTGCAGCCGCAGTCGTTGTGGCCAACCGGCGTAGACGAGCACGCCCAGAACTGGCAGGGCTGCCAGTGCCACAAGGGCCCCAACCCAGGGTGCTCCAGATCCTTCCTGCCACGCGACGTCCCAGCCTGCAATCGCCCACTGGGACCAGCCCCTCTCGGCCACGATCTCGGCGCGATGTTCGCCGCCCGGCAGGTTGTGGGCCAGGGTGACGCTCTCCTCTCCGTGCAGGGGATCGTAGAGCACCACATAGGCGCGCCCCTGGGCATCGCGTGGCAGGCCGTTGGCCGGCTGCCCGTCGATGGTCACGAACAGGAAGGCCCGGTAGTCCCCTCGCCGCACGCGCAGATCCAGGCGCGTACCATAAAAGGGGATCACCAGCCGGTCTCCACTGGCACCAATGTCGGCACCGCCAGCGGTCACCTGCCACTCCCCCTCGTACTGGCCTGCCTCGTGGTCGGGCAGGTATACCCCGGGCCAAGCCACTGGTGACCTCTCAGCCAGTTCCTGGAGCGCATAGTAGGCTGCCTGTGGCGCGTTCTCAGCGTCCACAAGGGCATACTCCCCATGCGACTCGGAGGGTGCCCACGCTGCCCACAGCATAGGTCCCAGCCAAGGCCAATCGCGACGGGCCTGTTCGACAGCTCGATCCATCAGGCTGGTTGTGGGCTGGGCAAGACCCCAAGAAACAGCCCAGACCGCGGAGTCCGGATCCCCGTGGCGATCGGCTACCTCTTGCAGCAATGCGACTCGCTGCCAGTTGAGCTGTCGTGGATCGGGCGGGGCATCCAGCGGCTGGCCGAAGCTGTACGGCTGGGCCGCGATCACCTCAAACCAAGGCGCAGCCCCCTGAGCATACATGCCCTCGAGGTAGAGCAATTCGCTCATATTGGCCCCGCCTGCCTCGACGTTGGGCGCCAGCGCAGCCGCGACAACGACGGCACCCGGGTCAGCAGCCCGGATCCGGATGGCAGCCTCCCTTAGTAACCGCACATAGGCAGCAGGATCGACCTCCCTATCACCCCAATGCGGCGCGATATTCGGCTCGTCCCATACCTGGTAGTAGTCGATCTCCGGTCCGTAGCGGGCAGCCAGTGCAGCTGCCCAATCGCCGAAATCCCGGACGTCTTCCGGAGGTGCCAGCCGGTTTTCTGCATCAACGGTGGCCCGAGCCCAGGCCGGAGATCCGTCCAGTACGGCGACCAGACCCAAGTTATGTCTAGCTGCATCGGCGACGATCGAGTCCCATGCCTCCCAGTCGTAGGTGCCCTGCTCCGAGCCGATTGCAGCCCAATCAAAGCGCTGCCGTAACCAACGAAATCCGGCAGCCTCCATGCCCTGCAAGGCCGCGTCTCGATCAGCGTCTGACATCGACGCCAGGTCTGCCGTGACACCCAGCGTTTTGTCAACG
>JAMJFU010000417.1 GCA_023544525.1 Anaerolineae bacterium
GCCATCGCCGCCGGCGATGCCGGGCTCCAAGGCGAGCTGGTCAATGCGGGGCGCGGTGGCGATACGGTGGCGTCGCTGCGCGACCGTCTAGGTGGCCTGCTACAGCGCTGGCAGCCCGACTGGCTGATCGTCGCCGTCGGATCCAACGATGTCTGGCTGCCCTGGCTGAGCAGCCACAGCCTGGGTTGGCGCCTTGGGCTCGGGCTGCGCCGCCTGCAGACTGGCCAGACCCCCACGAGTGACCTCGACCAATTTGCCGCGGTCTACCGGGACATCATCGACCTTGCCCGCAAGGCTGGAGCGCAGGTGATGGCCTGCACCGTCAGCCCCATCGGCGAACGGCTGTCCTCTCCCGTCAACCGCCAGGTAGCGCGCCTGAACGGGATCATCAAACACGTGGCTGCCGACCGCCAGGTGCCGGTGGCCGACATCTGGCAGGCCTTTGTGGAGGTGCTGGCCGCACAACCCAAGCGCTCCGCCTACTTGCCGGGTGAGTGGCTTTTCGCCTCGATGGACCGCCGGGCCTACCGCCCGGACACCGTCGACCAGGTAGCCCGTCGCCGGCGCCTGCACCTAACCTTTGACGGCATTCACCTGAACACCCGCGGCGCCCGGCTCTGGGCCGGTACCGTGCTCAAGGCGCTGGTGCAGGCCCAGCAGCCCGGCGAGGCTGTGCCCGGGCTCGCCAGGCAACTGGCGCTTCCCTGCCTCCAGCAGGGCCCCCTGAAGGTCTGCTACAGCGCCGGCTGGGAGGCGCGGGCCCACGACATCGCCGGGCTCCTGGGCGGGTGCTACGAGCACATGGCCGCGCAGACCGGCGCCCGTCCCCCGGTGGAGGTGGCCCTGCTGTCGCGCGTCCACTGGCCCCAGGGCCCCTGCACCGCCCCCTATCCCCGGCCCTGTGCGGGGTGGAATGGCGAGTCCGGCACCCTGTGCGTGCCCGATGCCTACGACGAGGCCTTCCTTCGCGAGTGGCACCTGCCCGAGACGGTGGCGGCCTGGACCTCCTGGCCGGCCGACATGGGCGGCCTGGGGGCGCGCGCCCGGGCCACGGCGCTGGCCGACCTGCTCGCCATCCAGGAGCTGGCTCGCATCTTTCTCCACGACCTGCGCGTCGCGCCTTCAGATCCGGCGCTGGCCCACCTTCTGGCGGCCTACCTGACCCAGGTCGTCCTGCGCGGGTCGAGGGGCCGCGGTACGGCGCGCATGGCAGCCCTGTGGAACGCCTGGGGCCAGGTGCTGGACAGGGCGGGCATCGACGAGGGCCGTGTGCGGCTGCTGGGCCGTGAGCTCTATGCCGAGCACGGCGACCGCCTGGTCGCTTCCTTTGCCGGCACGCCAGCGTCGGTCGTGGAGCAGGTCACTGCTACGCTGTCCCCTGGCGCTTCTCGCCGCGCGTAGCAGCCTGCGGCACAGACCATGAACCCACGCCGGCGCAGGCCCACGCCCTACCTCTTCATCGGCTTTCTGGCCCTCCTGTTGGCTCCCACCGCGCTCGAGGCGTCCGAGCCCCAGGTGCCACTGAGCACGACCGGGTTCCAGTTGCTCGCCAATCCGGGGCTGGAGTACTTTGGCGATCCCTACGATGAGTATAACGGCGTCGATTGCCAGGTGGCCACCTACTGGCAGCGATTCTGGGACGAGAGTATACCCGTACCTTTTTGGATGGACACGCGCGTCTTTGCTGCGAGCCAGGGCAGCAGCCACGTAGAGCGGATTGAGGGGGACACGTGCCAACTGGTGCTCTCTACCGAGCCTTACGCCGCCGGCCTGTGGCAGCGGGTCACAGGCCTGACCCCTGGGCTCGGCTATGGTTTTCACGCGGCGCTGCTGACCATCTTCCAGAGCTCGGCCCAACCTCCGGTCGACGGCACGATGATCAAACAGGTGGGCATCGATCCCACAGGAGGGATCGATCCAGGCTCACCCGACATCATCTGGAGCGAGCCGAACGGCGATGATAAGGCCTGGGACCTCCACAATCGCACGGCTGTGTTCGCCCAGAGCCCGGAGGCCACGGTTTTCATCCGCGTGATCAGTCCGTACCCCTCGGGCGATCCATCGCTTCTAAACCTTAGCATCCTCGATTCGGCCATCCTGGCCCAGACCGGCAGCGTGACGGCCGTCTCGCCGGAGGCAAGCGAAGAGACGCAGTTCACGGTCCGCTGGGACAATGCCGTGGCGTCGCCGGACGGTGAGATCCGGTGGTACGACGTGCAATGGTCCGACGCCGAGCTGGGGGTCTGGCACGACTGGAAGGTGAAAACGGTCGAGCTGTCAGCCCCCTTCACCGGCGAGCGGAACCATACCTACCGCTTCCGGGCCCGCGTCTGGCAGCGCTACCCCAACAATGCCCACCTGGTGAGTCCCTACCGCGAGGAAGGCGATACCGAGACGGTCATTTGGTCTCAATTGCGCAGCCGGGTCCTGGGCCCTGAGGGCCAGGGCATCGCCCGAGCCACGGTTGGCATCCTGGGCACCGACTACCAGGCCAGCAGTGGCCCTGGTGGCCTGGCGATCCTGGGCTTGCCGCCGCAGACGGACCTGCAGGCGGCGTTTGTAAAATACCCACCCTGGCTGGCACCCCCGCCGGTCTATGGGCTTGATTTCGGCCTGACCGGCAGCGTGGTCTTGACCATGACCTTGCGACCGGCCGGCGACGTCGTGGTCAACGGCGGCTTTGAGGACGACGGGCTGCAGGGCTGGCAGGCGGCAACTGGTGCGGCCTGCCCGGTGACGGGCACGGTGCACAGCGGCCTGGGCGCTGCCGCCCTGGGTGGGCTGGCGAGCAGTAGCCTGTCGCAGACGGTCGAGGTCAGTGGTGCCTGGGAGCCGGCCCTCTCCTTCTGGTACCAGCCTGAAAACGTGGGCAAGGGGACCGAGTTGGACGTCC
>JAMJFU010000418.1 GCA_023544525.1 Anaerolineae bacterium
AAGGAAAACAGGAAATTGAGCTCCGGGTAATCGAAGCAGAACCGACGTCATGACGGGGAAAAGCGACTCTGGCAGGGGTTGATAGCTCAGGGCAAGCGTTTGGCGGCCTGTTGAAACGAAGCAGAAGGAGCTGGTGAGCCGGGATGGAAGCTGCGAGCAGCCTTTCGGGGCGTACGAAAGCGGTTGAGAGGGCTGGGAGACGGCTGTTCGGCCTGGGAGTTGTCGCGGAACGCCAGGAAAGTGATGACCAAGCAGGGGGCAACGCGCCACGCGGAGAAGTCTCCACGAGGCGTGCCATACGATAGGCAGCCCGCGGTCAGGTGGTGGCGGAGGTCGCCTCACGCACGAGACGGGCGAGCGTGATCAATGCCGCCCAAGCATCAGCCAGGTAGACAAGGGCTTTGGCCCGCAGTCCGCCGTACACTGGCAGGCGCTTGAGGTGCCAGCGTTCGAAGGTGGCATTGCGAGCTTCCGAAGCGTTCCGTGCTCGATGATAGAGACGTTTCCAGGCAGTAGAGCCCACGGGCACGTCGCGAGCCAAGCGGATGGAACCATTGGCGAACCGTTCCCCCAAGTTGAGGATTTTGCCATAGGCATGAATCGATGCCTGGTAGGGACACTCGTTGGGCGGATACAGGATCCCAGGCTGGGGAACCAGGGGCTCGGCGCCATGGAGACAAGCCTGACCACAGAACCACTTGTATCGTTGACGGCTGGCATCGAAGCCATTGGCGGTGAAGGCATAGCCGAAGGGACAAACGGGACGGCCCCGGTCGTCATAGCCCCGCACGGGCCACTCTGCCTTGTTTTTGTCGGTAGTGTGGGCCCGGAGATCAACCACGCGTTTGGCGCCGAGAGTGTAGACGGCGTGCAAGAACACCTCGTAGCCAAAGCCCGCATCGCCAGCGACCGCCTCAAGAGCCAAATCAGGATAGAAATGGCGCAGTTGTAGAAGAAGGGCAGCGCCTGGCACCTCTTCACGTTCATTGGCAGCGAGGAAATCTGCCAGCAAGGGCACGTGGAAACGGCGGTGGGGATCGGCCAAGAGCAAAGGCAGACTGCGATAGCCGTAGCAAGGCTCTCCGTCTTTCTTCTGATCCTTTTTCGCGGGGTCGGTGGGTCGGTTAGGGCTGGAATCCGGTTGATTGGAGCCCGTATACCAGACAAAACGAGCTTCGGCATCCTGGGGCGTGGCGTGGCGGCAGGCCTCGACACAGGCCAGGGTGTCGCAATCACAACCCCGACGCTCTTTCTCCTTGGCCGGGCAGGGGCGCGGGTTATCGGCGCAGGTAGGTTGGTAGCAGCTCTCCTGCACCGAAGCACAGCGCATGCGGGAAGCAGCATGGAGGAGCATGCCATCCGGACAGACCTGGGCTCGGTTCCAGGCCTCGGGACTGAGCAGGCCGGCTTCGCGGATCAGGGTCACAGCGCCGACAAGGAGTTGGTTGAGGTACTGGATGGCCACTTCGACCGGCTCCTCTCCTTCTCGTTCGACGAGGACGGTCTTTCCCTCAACTTCCGAGTAGCGCCCCAGAGCGGTCAGGAAATGGCGCATACCGCCCTCGGTGGGAGAGACGCCCTCTTCAAAGCCAAAGCGCTCAGCGTAGTCGGCATAGCGAGGATCAGACAGGTTGTCCAGAGTCTTGGTTCGGCTCCAGCCGTTGACGATCTGCCAGCCCTGGAGCAAGAACATGGAGACCGGGTCGAAGGGACACCAGCCCCGAGCCGAGGTCCAGCCGAGCCGCTGGGCCAGGATGGGACGCAGACCCGAGAAGTCAACCAGGCGCAGCACCAGGTCAAAGCCGGAAAGGTGCGTCCAAGCGGCCGGATCCAGCAGGTCATCCCCGTCCTGATAGACGTAGTGAGAGCGGTAGCGCAACTTGGGCGAAGGGGGCACGTCCGGTGGGGTGGGCCAGCAGAGTGGCAAGCGCCTGCGCAGGCCCCAGAGGCTGCACTGGTCCACAAAGTCTGCATCTCGAGCACGGGCTTCGACAGCCGTCAGGTTAGCCACGTCGCCCTCCTCGCCACTGGAGCCAGCGTTGGGTCTCGGCCTCAACGGTCTCGTAGTCAGCCAGGGTGTGACGATCCAGGAGGGAACGCAATTGTTGAGAGTGGGCTGGTTGTTGCAGCCAGATCACGGCTTCGGTATGCAACTGGCGCGCCCGTTCACCGCTGACGCCCAACCCAGCCCCTATCTGAGAGTAGAGGACTTGTGGCTGCCCTGTCAACTCATAGCGAGCCAAGACCACGATTCGCAGTCGCTCTGGCAAGTGGGCGATGAGGTCCCACAAGGCGGAGTAGACGGCAAAGGCCTCCCAGTCGTGTGCTGGATCCCGATCTTCACCAGCGCAGGATGCCACCTCGGCGAGAGGCAGATGTCTTGCCGCCTGACCCTGGGCACGCTCGGCCAACTTGACCTCACGCCAGACCCGATGCATAATACAGGTCCAGGCGTAGGTGGAGAAGGCCGTCCCTCGCTGGGGGTCGAAGTGCAGAATGGCGCGCCACAGGCCGATGCGACCCGCTTGCAAGGCTTCGGCGAACGGCAGGTGGCCCAACACTTGCTGCCGCACGACGGCATGGACCAATCCGTCGTGCGTTGCCATCAATCGTGCCAGACTGTCGCGGCATCCCGCTTGTGCCTGGCGGAAAAGGGCGGCCCCGGCCTGCCCGCCGAGGCCGCCTGCGGAGTACCGCTCCCCAAGCGGTGTCGCTTGACTTCTTCTGCTCATGGGACACCTCCAAGGTGAGATGTCCTATTATCCCATGAGAAGGTTCAGCTGGTGGGGTTCAGGCAGGATATCCTTGGGGTTGATGGCGGGCTGCTCTTCTGCTTCGAAAGCCCGCCAAGTGAACGCCTTGCCCGCAGGCGCACCAAGTGGTACAATCAGC
>JAMJFU010000419.1 GCA_023544525.1 Anaerolineae bacterium
CCCTGACCTGGTAGCCGGCGGACAGGCAGGCCCGGACGATGTTGTTGCCAATACACCCAGTCGAACCCAGAACGAGTGCTGTCTTCATGGTGATATCCTTGCGGGCGACAGGTAGACCCTGCCCCCCGTAACTCCTCGCTTCGGGCAGCGCTAGCGCCGGCCGAACTCCTTCTCCAGTTGCTGTGCCGAGAAATGCAGTACAGTGGGCCGGCCATGGGGGCAGGTCCGGGGCGACTCACACTGTTCAAGCTGGCGTACCAGCTGCTGCATCTCCTCCGCGGACAGGGTCTGCCCTGCTTTCACCGCAGCGCGCTTGCACACAGCGGCGATCAGGCGTTCCTCGGCCCGATCTGCCAGGGGATCGTCGCCCTGCTGCAGCATCTCCAGGATGTCCACCATGATCTCCCGGGCGTCGGAGCCAGCCATCGCGCCCTGCGCGGCCAGGATCGAGGGGATGGCGCGCAGCAAATAGCTCGACCGGCCGAATGGCTCCAGAGCGAAACCAACGCGGTTGAGGCTTGCCAGGTGTTCACCCAGCACGCCGCTGAGCATGGGGTCCAGGTCCAGGGTCGCTGGCTCGAGGAGGGTCTGGGAGGTCACTTCCTGTTCGTTGTGATCGGCCAGCATCCTCTCGTAGAGAACCCGCTCATGAGCAGCGTGCTGATCGATGAGGTACATGCCCTGGGGCCCTTCGGCCACGACATAGGTCTGGCCCACCTGGCCCACCACGCGCAGCAAGGGCAGCCGGACCGGCCCGACCGGCTGAAGTTCGCCCTGCGCCCGCCGCAGTTCCAGGGCCAGCTGGGCGTCGTCGGCCGCATCTCTGCCGGCCGCATCTCTGCCGGCGGCCATCAGCGCCTGGCGTCGCTGCCAGTCGCGCGCGGCAGCAAACTGATCCGGCACGATCCAGGACTGGGGCCGCTGGCCCAGGCTCGGCACGGGCGCCTGTTCGACCAGGGTCCTGCGCACCGCTCGCTGCACCGCACCAAAAACCAGGCGCCCATTCCGAAACCTGACTTCGCGCTTGGTCGGATGGACGTTGACATCAACCTCAGTGGGGTCCATGTCCAAGAGCACAACGGCCAGCGGGTGACGACCGACGGGCAGCATGCCGTGATAGGCCTGGGCCACGGCGTGGCTGAGCGAATTGTCCTGAATCCAGCGCCTGTTCACAAAGAGGGTGATATAGCGGCGATTGGCCCGGTGCAGCGCCGGGGTGCTGACAAAGCCCGAGACGGCCACGGCCGGGTGGCTGGCTTCGGTCTCCTGCCCATTGCCCGCACCCTCAATTTCCAGTAGCTGCTCGGCCAGGTCCAGCCCATAGATGGCGATGAGCACGTCGTACAGCTGCCCGTTCCCACTGGACTGAAACACCAGCCGCTCGTCACTGGTCAGGCTGAAGCGGATCCCGGGATAGGCCAGGGCATAGTTGGTTACGATGCTGTGGATGTGACCCGCCTCGGTCTGGGGCTGACGCAGGAACTTGAGCCGGGCCGGCACATTGCGGAAGAGGTGCTCGACGGTCACGACCGTCCCTGCCGGTGAGCCCCGGCCCTCCTGACGGACGACCTGGCCTCCTTCGACCCGCAGGTGCTGCCCCACTGCCTGTTCGCGGGGACGGCTCAGCAGTGTCACCTGGCTCACAGCCGCGATACTGGCCAGGGCTTCGCCACGGAAGCCCAAGGTCTCGATCTGGTCAAGATCCGAGACGTCGGTGAGCTTGCTGGTAGCGTGCCGGGCAAAGGCCAGGGCTACCTCGTCCTCTGGAATGCCGCGGCCATTGTCCCCGACACGGATCAGACGCTGCCCTC
Source organism: Anaerolineae bacterium (assembly GCA_023544525.1). Taxonomy (GTDB): domain Bacteria; phylum Chloroflexota; class Anaerolineae; order JAAYZQ01; family JAAYZQ01; genus JAMJFU01. The sequence goes on from JAMJFU010000419.1 coordinate 1,812, forward strand.
CTTCGCGGATCTCGACCCGGACTTCTGCTGCACCGGCGTCGATACTATTCTCAACTAGCTCTTTGACCACCGATGCAGGTCGTTCCACGACCTCGCCGGCAGCGATCTTGCCTGCCACGTCAGGCGGCAGGAGTCGGATCGGCATAGCTTTCTCCTTGGCACTCGGGTGTGATCCATTGTACCACAAACCGCCGGGGCGTCACAAGTTGCCAAGCACCGTGTCTTGGGGTATAATGCCAAAGCTGCAAAGCTAACATGTCGACCGTGGAACCTTCGGGGCAGGGTGAGGCAATCAGGCCAAATCCCGACCGGCGGTGAGGTCCAGCTAGTGGACCGAGCCCGCGAGCTCGTGAACGAACGATGAGCAGATCCGGTGCAAGTCCGGAGCCGACGGTAGAGTCCGGATGGGAGAAGGTGGTTGACGTTGAGTGCGACGCTGGCTGGTTCTCGGGTCGCATGAACGGAACTGCCCTGAAGGCACAAGGCCTTTGGGGTTTTTTGTTGGGAGCCCCTGGAGAGCAGAATCGGCTGTGTTCGAAAGAGAACGAACCGCGAGGAGCCTATCGAGGCATGAGCCAGGGCAGGGGCGATTCGCACGCCTGCAGCGCACGCTATGGCAACGTGCCGAGTTGCTGTTGGTACCTGTCGCCCTCATGGCGTTTGTTGGGTTGTGGGCTCTCGTCGCCCATCTGGGTGACTATCCGAGCTATCTGCTGCCAAGCCCGGGTCAGGTCTGGAAGAGGTTCGTGACGGTCCTGGTCGACGGGACGCTATGGTACCATACTGCCGTGACGCTTCTGGAGATCCTGGGCGGCCTGGCGCTGGGACTCACGGCGGCGACGCTGCTGGGTTACCTGTTGGCCAAGTCACCCTTGATCGAGCGCTTTGTGTCACCCTACATCGTCGCCAGCCAGTCGGTGCCAATCGTCGCGCTGGCTCCCCTCTTGATCGTTTGGTTTGGCTTTGGGCTGCTGTCCAAGATGTTGGTCTGTGCGCTAACCATCTTTTTCCCGGTCCTCATCTCGACCGTCGTCGGGCTCCGGACGGTGGAGGAGAAGCTCATGGACC
>JAMJFU010000041.1 GCA_023544525.1 Anaerolineae bacterium
AGAAAGTTTTCCAGGATGGCCTGCTTTTCCTCGACGCCAGTCGCTCGAGCCAGGAGCGCATCGGTGACGATGGTCTCGTTAAAGATCGAGGCCGTCTCGGCCAGCGTCATGGGCGTGCGCCGCTGCAGCATCGTCTTGCCGGCAAGGCACTCGTTGTGGTAGGCATGGCCCAGCTCGTGGGCCAGGGTCAGCACCTGATCCAATGACCCATCGAAATTGCAGAGGACGCGCGACTCCTCCACCCCCGGCAGGCCCATGCAGAACGCTCCGCTCCGCTTGCCATCGCGCGGCTCGGCGTCTATCCAACGGTCTCGGAATGCCCGTTCGGCAAAGGACGCCAGGCGGTCCGAGAAGGTGACAAACTGCGCCAAGATAAAGGCCCGGGCCTCGTCAAAGTCGTAGCGCCGGTCCGACGAACCCAGTGGCGCAAAAAGGTCCCACCAGGCCAGGGACTGCTTGCCCAGCAGCCGGGCCTTGCCCCGGAAATAACGCCGGAAGGCCGGAAACGATCCGCGCATCGCGGCAAGCATCACCTCCAGCGTCTCCCGTTCGATCCGCGCCTGGTCCAGGGCTTCGTGCAGGGCATCTGCCCGCCCGCGACGCACGTTGAGGGTCTGCACTGCGCCTTTGATACCATTCAAGCAGGCTGCCAACGGCTCTCGCACCGCTTCCCAGGCCGCCAACTCGGCCTCGTATGCCCGCCGCCGCACGTCTTCATCCGCATCGGTGCGCTGGTTTTGCAGGATGGCCATCGGCAGACTCTCGACGTGGCCGTCCTCGCGGGCATCAAAGGGCACCTTGAGCTGGGAGGTCACCACCCCTTGAAGCTTTTGCCAGGCCCGGGCCCCACTCAGGGAGAGCTCGGCTGCCAGCGATTCCTCGGCCTCGCCCATCAGGTACTGGCTTTGCTCGGCGGTCTCTGCCAGGTAGAAACGGTGGTCCTGCGCCGGACCTTCTAGCTCCAACACCGCCGCCAAGGCCTCAGGATCCTGTGCGATGGTCCCGATCCAGCCGCGGAACAGGACCTCCTGCCTTTCCACCCGCACCAGTAGCGGCTCCAGTTCGGACGCCACGCGCCGTGCCTGGGTGTTGTAAGAGTCCGTGCTCACAAAGCCGTGGACATAGGCACTCAGGGTCCTGCCCAACCGCATGATGCCGTTCATGCGATCGAGGTAGCCCGCGATCGTGGCTGCCAGGGCATCGATGTCGCGGGGGTAGGCCGCCCCGCGGGCTATCTCGTGAGTGGCCAGGTATTCGTCCAAATCGTCCAGATGCGTCCGCAGGCGCTGAACATCCTTCTTGAACGCCTCCGACTCGAGGCCTGGATAGACATTGGACAGATCCCAGTGGGGCAAAGACGGCTGTTCCATTCTGCGATTCTCCTTTGGTGGCTAGTATCCCCGCGCCTTGTCGACCAGGTTCATCAAGGGTTTGCCTGCCAGGTACCGGGCCAGATTCTCGGCAAACAGGGTGGCCGCCCGCTCGTCGTATCGCGGTGTGAAGCCGGCCACGTGGGGCGACATGAGGACGTCCTCCAGGCCCCACAACGGGCTGTCGGCGGGTAGCGGCTCCTCCTCAAAGACATCCAGCCCGGCGCCAGCGATCCAACCCTCGCGCAGCGCTTTGACCAGGGCCGCTTCGTCGACAATTCCGCCGCGAGCGATGTTCACCAGGTAGGCGCTGGACTTCATAGCCTGCAGTTCTGCTTCGCCGATCAGGTGCTCCGTATCAGGTGTCAGGGGCAGCGCGATCACCACATAGTCACAAGCTCCGAGCATATCGTGCAAGGCATCAGGGGCATAGAATTGCTCGGGAAGGATACCCTCAGGATCGCCGGTATCCGCTGGTGCATAGCCCTGATCGGCACGGCCCGCCGAACGGCGCAGCGCCAGCACGCGCATGCCAAAGGCCCTGGCCAGGCGCCCCACCTCCCGCCCGATGCTGCCGTAACCCAGGATACCGAGAGTGCTGCCCCTCAGCTCCGGGCGGGCATAGAGGTCCCAGCGTCCCGACGGCCACTCCCCCTCCCGCTGGCAACGGGTCCAATGGGGCACCCGCCAGCGATGCGCCAGGAGCGAGGCCCAGACATACTCGGCGATCGGTGTGGCATGGATGCCGCTGCTGGTGGTGAGCGCAACCTCACTGGCCATCAATGGAGAATCGAGGACGTGGTCAGCCCCTGCGCTGTGGAGCTGAACCCATGCCAGCCCCGGTGCCAGGTCCAGGATGGCATCAGGCACATGGAAGGTATATAGCACCTCGGTCCCGGGACGCGCAGCCAAGGCCGCAGCCACGGCGCCAGCATCCCGGCAGGTCTCCTGTTCGATGTGGAGTTGGCTCGACACGGCTCGGAGTTGATCCAGCAGCTCAGCGGTGAAGCGTAGGGTGCAGAGCACGTTCACGGTTTCCACAGCTCTCCTCCCACGGGCAAGATAGATTAGCGCCCAGGCATTATACCATAGCCCGATCGCCCTGCAAAGCAAACAGGGGATCAGGGTAGGGTGATTGCATTTGACTCAAGCTAGGTGCAATGCACCTCTGATTCTTGGTCAAGCAATGCCACGAGAGGACGGTCGCCCCTCAATGCAGCCCTCGCATCGGGGTAAAAGGTGCAATGCACCGCGAGTCCAATCCAAATGCAGTTGCCCTGGGGATCAGGGTCCAAAGAGGCAGCGCACCTTCTGTAGTAAGCCGGACGATGTCATCTAGCACCTGCATCCGCTCTCGGAGCACACGAGACAGCCCACCTCTGGCGATTTGCCAAGGAGGACAATCTCGGGTAATATATGCCTGCCGTGTGCAGATCAAGCTGTCCTCCGGCATCAACAAGAGAGAAGGAGGTGAGGCTTATAGAAGTCCTTGCAGGCCCTGTTTCTGTTGTCTTGCCGTTCATTTCCCCTACAATCGAAAGGAGAGAAAAATGAAGAGAAGTTTTTGGCTAGTCGCACTGGTCCTGGTCAGCCTGGCCCTCGTTTTGGCTGGATGTGGTGAGCCCGAGCTCGGCACGGAAGACAATCCCATCGTCATGTCGTTCGTACCATCTGGTGATACCCAGGACATCATTGCCAGTGGTGACGAACTGGCCGCCATGGTCGAGGCCAGGACCGGCCTGGTGATCCAGGCCAACGTCGGCACCGACTTTGCCGCTGTGCGCGAAGCAATGGGTGCCGAACAGGCCCACATTGGCTGGCTCAATACCTTCAACTATGTGCTAGCCCATGAGAAGTACAACGTCGACGCGGCCCTCGTCACGGAGCGTTTCGGTTCGACCACCTACAACGGCCAGATCAACGTCCGGGCCGACAGCGGCATCACAGAGTTGGAAGACCTGAAGGGTAAGGTGTTCTGCTGGGTAGATCCCAACTCCACCTCAGGTTACATCATCCCCCGCATCATGCTCCTGGCCAACGGCATCGATCCGGATGCCGACTTTGCCCAGACGGTCGAGGCGGGCTCGCACAACAACGTAATCACCCAGGTCTATAACGGCGATTGCGACGCGGGCGCCAGCTATGTCGACGCCCGAAGCTCCATTAGCGAAGACTATCCCGATGTCAATGAGCAGGTCGTCGTGCTGGCCACGACCACCGACATCCCCAACGACAACGTCGCCTTCATCGAGAGTTTCCCCGAGGAGATGCGCCAGGAGATCGTAACCGCGCTCCTCGAGATCGCCGGGACCCCAGAGGGCCAGGAAGCCCTGGATACCCTCTATTCCATCGCGGGCCTGCAAGAGACGGACGACGCCTTCTATGATGCCTTCCGCGCCGATCTGAGCCAGGCTGGCATCGACATCGAAGAGCTAGCCAAGTAGAGACACATGCACTTTCCACAGAGGAGGGACTGGTAGGTCACCCTCACTCTATCGTGGTCGAGATTGCCGAAAGCCTGGACAGCAGGAGGGTAAGGTGGTGCACACCATCTTCCTTCCCGCTTTCCAGGCTTTCAAATAGGGAGGTGCCGTTTGCTGAGAATCGAGAACCTCACCAAAGTGTTTCCCGATGGCACCGTTGCGCTGAAAGACGTCAGCTTTGAGGTCAGGGAGGGGGAATTCCTGACCATCATTGGCCTATCGGGATCCGGCAAGTCCACACTCCTGCGCTGTATCAACCGCCTTATCGATCCGACCGAGGGGCGCGTGGTCTGGGATGATATCGATATCACTGCCGCTCAAGGTCGGGAACTGCGTCACATCCGGCGACAAATCGGCATGATCTTCCAGCAGTTCAACCTGGTCAGGCGCAGCACGGTCCTGACCAACGTGCTATCCGGCCGGCTGGGTTATGCCCATCCTGTGTTCAGCCTCGCCCACCAGTTTTCCCGCCAAGATCAGAAGCGTGCCCGAGCAGCCCTGGAACGGGTGGGCATCCCCGAGAAAGCAGACAACCGGGCCGACCAGCTATCCGGCGGGCAACAGCAGCGGGTGGGCATCGCCCGGGCGCTGATGCAGGAGCCGCGCCTGATGCTGGCTGACGAGCCGGTGGCCAGCCTGGACCCCGTGCTGGCTCATTCTATCCTGCAGTACCTGGAACTGCTCAACCGGCAGGACGGCATCACCGTGTTGTGCAGCCTGCACTTTCTAGATCTGGTCCACCGTTACGCTAGCCGGGTCGTCGGCCTCAAAGACGGCGAGCTGGTCTTTGATGGCTTACCGGAAGAGCTGACGCCCCAGAAGTTCAAGGAAGTGTACGGCGAAGAAGCCGAGATGGTGACCGTGGCCGGCACCGGCCAGTAGAGACCGGAAAAGGCACCATGACCGATCACAACCGAGACGACAACGGCGAATCTCACCGCCCGGACATGCCGGCCTGGCTGCCGGCGATTTTTTCGTTGATCATTCCCGGCAGCGGCCAGTTCCTGCTCGGCGAGCGGGCACGGGCCATCGGCCTACTGGCCACGGTGCTGGGCCTGGGCGCCTTGATCCTTTGGCAGGGCACAGCCGCCCTATGGGCGCCCCTGGCAGCTATCTGGTTGTGGGGCGCGTGGAGCGCTTACCAGACCGCCAAAGGTCGCAGGCCCGGGATGGGGCTGCCGTTCCTGCTGGGTTTCCTGATTCTGTATGGCGTAGGGGTCGCCGTCACTGACGTCCGTCCTCAGCGCCTGATCTCCGGCTGGCCGGCCGTGCAGCCCTACCTGCGAGCGCTTACCGAGCCCGAGCTGCTCGAATACCCAACCGAAGACCTCGTCGGCAGCGTCCCTTTCCAGGTACCCTGCATCGACCCCCTGCCCGAACCCTCGAGATCCCCCACCGAAGACCCTCGGCTGACGACGGACGTACCCTGTGGCGAGATTGGGGACCTGGTGCAGGTCACCGGTGAGGGCTTTTTCCCAGGCGTCGAGGGTGAGTTTCGTTGGGTGAACCCCATCGGCGATGTGCAACGGGTCATCGAGGAAGGGCAGCAGCTGACCTTCGTGCCGGACGAGCAGGGTCGCTTCCAGGTCACGTTCCGGGTGCCCCTGGCCGTACCCTTGAGCCGCCTGCCCCAGCCCGGCGAGACCCAGACCCACGCCATCCGAGCAGAACAACACAAGCCCTATGGCTCGTTGGAGCCGACCCGGACGCTGGACCTGGTCCTGGAAAAGATCGGCGAGACGATCGCCCTGGCATTCATGGCCACCGTGCTGGGCCTGATCTTTGCCGTGCCCGTCAGCTTCCTGGCGGCCCGGAACCTGATGTGGGGCAACCCTTTCACCCGCGGGGTCTATTACGTGGTCCGCACATTGCTCAACGTCGTGCGCTCCATCGAGACGTTGATGTGGGCCATCGTCTTTGTCGTATGGGTTGGCGTCGGGCCATTTGGCGGCATGCTGGCTCTCACCCTGCACACCATTGCCGCCCTGGGCAAGCTCTATTCTGAGGCCATCGAAAGCATCGACCCTGGCCCTATCGAGGCCATCCGCGCCACCGGTGCCACCTTCCCCCAGGTGGTGGTCTATGCTGTCCTACCCCAGATCGTGCCCACATTCCTGTCCTTCACCCTTTACCGCTGGGATATCAACGTGCGCATGTCCACGGTGATCGGCCTCATCAGCGACGCTGGCCTCGGTTTCCTGGTCATCCAGTGGATCCGGCTGGGCGACCTGCGGGCCATGGCCACAGCCATCATCGCCATCATGCTCGTGGTCGCCATCCTGGACTATGTTTCGGGCTGGTTGCGGGAACGGGTCATTCGCGGCACCCCAGCTGGTCAGGAAGCCAGCCCTGCCCGGCGCTATGCAGTAACGGCCGTCGTGACTGTAGGCTTTGTCGCTGCCTTCATCTGGTCCTGGAATGTCTCCCGGATCAATCCCGTCGAACTCGTCCGGGGTGCGCCCGCGGGCCTGCAGATGCTCCGGGACTTTGCAGTGCCCGACATATTAACGCGTCCTACCGAGGAAAAGAGTGTCAGAGCCACCTTGCCGGTGCCCTGCGGCTCGGGCGAGAGTTCGACACCCGGGGTGAGCGGCCCTCGCGTGAATCTCTCCCTCTCCTGTGGAGATGTGGGCGACGAGCTCACCATCCGCGGCCACGAGTTGCCGCCCGACCGGAGGGTCTCAGTGCGCTGGGCGCTGTCCAGCAGTGCCTATTTGCGTATCCATAGGGACTGCTGTACCACCGACAGCACAGGCAGTTTGACCTGGAGGACTACGATCCACCCCCTGATGGAAGTAGATCCCGATGCAGGCCGAGACGAGCCCGGTGAGGTGATAGTCACCTGGACGGAGCCGATAGGCGGCCTGCAGTTTAGCGAACCGTTCAAAGAGGTGGTTCGCCTCTCGGCGGTGACCCTGCTTATGGCGCTCCTCGCCACCACCATAGGCACAGTCTTTGCCGTCCCGCTCAGCTTCTTGGCCGCCCGCAACATCATGGGCACGCACCCCGTCAGCCGGGCGATCTATTACATCTTCCGCGGCATCTTTAACCTGTGGCGGTCGGTCGAGCCGATGATCCTGGCTCTCATCTGTTCCGCCTGGGTTGGACCTGGGCCTTTCGCCGGTGTGCTGGCCCTGGGGCTGAACAACATCCCCAACCTGGGCAAGCTCTTCTCCGAGACCATTGAAGAGATCGACACGGGCCCCGTAGAGGCCATCACCGCGACGGGTGCCAACCGGTTGCAGGTCCTGATGTACGCCATCGTCCCGCAACTAGTGCCCAAGTACCTGGCTTTTATCCTCTACCAGTGGGATATCAATATCCGCATGTCTACGGTCATTGGGTACGTCGGCGGCGGTGGCATCGGCCAGTTCTTCCGCATCCAGGTGCAACTAAACCAGTATGACGCCGCCGGCATGGCGGTGTGGGCCATTGTCCTCATGGTATGGTCCATGGACTATCTGAGTGCCAAGGCCCGGGAACAGCTTACCTAGGAGACAGGCCGGTGGGCAGGTAGAAGGACGCAGCAACAGTGCAGCTCATCCGTCCTTCTGCCTGCTCCCGGAGCCAGAAAACCCATGCTAAAGGTCATCATCGACTTTGACGGCACCCTGACCGTTGAAGAGGAGCAAGCCAGGCCACTGGCCGACAAGTCGCTGGATACACTGGCGGGCGAGATCCTCAGCCTGCCCCGCCAACGGCTGGCCGCTGATTATGACAAGACGCAGGCTCGCTTGCTGGCCGCCCCCGATCAATATTGGTGGGAGGTCAACGGCCTCATCGCCTCCTACTGTGACGAGGGGGCATTCATCCTCAACACCACCACCCTGCAGGTGATGCTACGCGAGAATCCGGCTTACGCCCAGGCCGTGGCCGAGTTCTTTCCGCATGCCGAATACGATCCGGTCGTGGACTGCACCAATTACCTGTTCCATCGCCACACCGCTGAACTACCTCCCGTCTTTCGCCCCGGCGCTCGCGAGCTATTGGCTTTTCTGCAACATCACCCCGCGCTCAGGCCGGTGGTGTTGACCAACAGCCTGGGCGATAAGGTGCGGCGCTTCTTGGGCATGTTGTCGCTGGATGGCGACATCGACGTTCTGGGAGATACCCGGCAGTACGACATGGACCCCAACTGGCGACAACACTTTCCCCACCCAGAGCTGGGCCAGATCCAGGTCTGGCCCCTGGCAGAGGGCCGGCAGGTGGATCTGCGCCGGCCCGTATACTACCAGGCCTTGCTCGACGCGGCCAGTGACGGATCGTGCCTGGCCGTGGTGGCCGACACCTTCTCCCTGCCTGGTGCACTGCCCCTGCTGATGCGGTCCCCGTTTTTCCTTCTACGCACCCCTTACACACCCCGGTGGTGTCTCCAGGTGGTAGAGGCGCATCCTTTGGGCCAGGTTCTCGGCAGCCTGGTCGAGCTTCCAGAGCGGCTGACGGCCCTCTACGCCTAGCACTACGTCAGGCCGCGTCATCACAGCCACGGCATCCTTGCCCGCCCCTGTCTTTTGGAGTATAATGCGAGCAATCGGGTAAACGCATGACCGCCGCGCCTACCGGGCGCGAGCACGAGGCTGAGACAAGGGACTATGCCAACCGTTCTTCAGACCATCCGCCATTTGCGGCGCTACCAACAGATCGGCCGCATCCTGACCCGCTACGGATTTGGCCACGTGCTCACACAGCTGGGTATCGGCCGTGCCATCACCCCCGGCCTGGAGAAGCTGCGCTTCAGCTCCTCCGAGATCCTGCGCGCGACGCCCGCTGAAAGGGTGCGCATGGTCATCGAGGAGCTGGGACCGACCTTCATCAAGCTGGGCCAGATCCTGAGCACCCGCGGGGACGTGCTGCCTCCTGAGCTCATCCGTGAGCTGGAAAAACTGCAGGATACCGTCCCTCCCACTGATTTCGCGCTCATCCAGGCCCAGGTGGAAACCGAGCTGCATCAGCCTCTGCACGAGGTGTTTCCCACGTTCGATCCTGTGCCGGTGGCCTCAGCTTCGCTGGGCCAGGTCCACTTTGCCACACTGACCACTGGGGAAGAGGTTGCGGTCAAGGTCTTTCGCCCTGGGGTCGACAAACTGATCCAGATCGACCTCGACATCCTGCTAGAGTTGGCAGGCGAAGCCGAGAAACGCACAGAATGGGGCGAACATTACGAGGTCCTGTCGCTGGCCCGAGAGTTCGCAGATACCCTGCATACGGAGCAGAACTACGAGCAGGAGGGTCACAACATCGACCGCTACCGCCAGATATTTGCCGACGACAGCCGCGTGCACATCCCCCAAGTCTACTGGGATACCACGACGCGCCGCGTGCTCACCATGGAGCGGATCCAGGGCGTCAAGATTACGGACCTGGCTCGCCTCGAGGAGGCGGGCCTGGACCGCGAGGCCATCGCCCGCCGCAACTTTACCGTCCTCCTCCAGGCGGTCCTGCGGGAGGGGTTCTTTCACGCCGACCCCCACGCCGGCAATTTCCTCATCCTGCCCGATGAAGTCATTGGCATGGTCGACTTTGGGATCATGGGCCACCTTGATGCGGCCGAACGGCTGGGCCTGGTCAAGCTCTTTGTCGGCCTCTTTCGCGAGGACACAGACCGGGTGGTCGAAGCGATGTCTGACCTGGGCATCGCCACCAAGGCGGCGGATCGCCGCAACCTGGCCCGCGACATGGACCGCCTGCGCCTGCGCTACTATGGTCTGGACCTGGAAAGGATCCGCGCCCGCTCCTTCTTTGAGGACCTCATGGGCCTCGCCTTCTCCAACCGGCTCATCATGCCCAGTAACCTGGTCCTCGTGTTCAAGACGATCGCCATGCTAGAGGGGATCAGCCTGCAGCTCGATCCCAAGTTTAACGTCTTTGTGGAGGTGGAGCCCTTTGTGCGCGATGCCCTCCTGGAGCTGCAGTCACCGGTGACCAGGGCCAAGGAAATGGCAGGGCAATTGCGCGAGTCGGCCCAGGCCGCACTGCTGCTGCCCAAGCAGCTACAACGCCTGCTCGAGCAGATCGAGGCCGGCGAGGGCGATATCAGCATTCGCATCAAGGGCATAGACGAGCCCACCCAGCGCATCACCGCCGCAGCACACCGGCTGGCTCTGGCGGTCCTGGCGGTCGCCTTTGTGTTGGGACCGGCCCTGCTGATCCCACGCATTAGTGACATCTTTCCGCGATGGCAGGCGGCTGCCGCCTTTCTCATCATTGGCGGCTTTGTGATGTCAATGATCCTGACTCTGATCCTAGTCCTCTCCATATGGCGGTCGGCACGCTGAGGCTCCGGCGCATGGGCGCCAGGGGGGAGATAGAAGCACCATGAGTGGGACGGCGAACACCCTGGCCTTGATCGTGGTCTTTGTGCTCATGACCGTAGGGGTCCTGGGCACGGTACTGCCCGTCATCCCCGGCACGATTTTGATCTTTGTCGCAGCCCTGATCTATGCGGTGGTCGAGGGTTTCCAGGTCATCGGCTGGCCCACCCTCGTGGTGATGGGCCTCCTGACAGCAGTGGCGACCACCGCCGACATCTGGGCCAGCAGTGTCGGTGCCCGCATAGGGGGCGCCAGCGGTTGGAGCGTGCTGTTTGGGCTCGCCGGCGGCGTAGCAGGGTTGGTGTTCTTCAGTCTGCCGGGCGCCGTGATAGGCGCTGTGCTGGGGGTCCTGCTGACCGAGATGATGCGCGTGCGGGATTGGAGAAAGGCCTTGCGGGCCGGAGGAGGTTGGCTGGTCGGCTGGCTGCTCTCCACGGTGGTGCAGCTGGCTGCCGGCCTGGTGATGGTCGTCATCTTTATCTGGCAGCTTAAACAGGGCCCCTAACCCGCCCCGGGTCGCCCTGCCGTCCAGGTTCTTCCCTAGCGGGAGCCTGGCCCTCGCCGCCGACCGCCCGCTGGGGCATCGCGTGCCTCCCTGCTCGCTGCCGTGGCAGCCCTGGCAATACGATAGGCACGGTAGACCTGTTCCGGCGCCTCTTTCCCTTTGAGCTCGGTATCGGGCAAGGCCTCGAATCGCCAGCCATTCAGCCGCCCACCGACGGCCGCGAGCATCGCCTTGGAGACAATGATCTCACCATGCTGAGCCATGTCTACCAACCGGTGAGCAGTGTTGACGGCATCGCCCACGAGCCCAAAGTTCATATGGCGTGGGGCACCGATGCTGCCCATGACGACGCTGCCCTGGTCGAGACCGACACCCAAGCCCACCTCTACGCCAGGCTCCTCCTGCCATCGATCGCGCAGCCGGCCAAAGGCGTCCTGCATGTCGCCGGCTACATGCAAGGCCCGCTCTGCCGCGTCCTGTTGCTCAAACGGGGCGTTAAAGCCAACCATTAGCTCATCTCCGGCCAGGTCAAAGACGGTGCCCTGATGGCTATGGACGATCTCGACCATCTCGGTAAAGAATTCGTTGAGGACCTCGATGACGGTATGGGCCGGCAGGGACGACGTCATGTGGGTGAACCCGCGCAGGTCGGTGAAGAGCACCACCGCGTCGCGGCGCTCGCGGCGCTGGAGCATCCCCGTCTCCTGGGCAAGGATCCGGTCGACCAACTCTGGCCCCACGTATCGCTCGAACATCTCGCGGATGTAGCGCCGCTGTTCCTGCTCCGAGCGGAGCCGCATGGCCGCCAGTTCCTTCAGAGGCGTGATGTCCTGCACCACGGCCACGCCTCCCACCCCGGCGACTGGCGAGACGCTCACATAGAGATCCCTGCCCTGTTCTGTCCGGACCTCCACCGCCAGGGGCTGTCCCTCGGCGCCCATCCGGTCAAAGACTTTGACCAACTGTGGAGGCAGATGCCTGGACAGGGGCTGCCCGATGCTCGAGGTGGCCTTGAGTCCAAAGGTCCGTTCGGCAGCCGGGTTGGCCAGGATCAGGCTGCCGGCCTCGTCCACGACCAGTACAGCATCCGTCGTGCTGGCCAACACCGCCGAGAGCTTGCCCCGTTCTTCCCTGGTATGCTCCAGCAGCCGCGCATTGACTAACGCAATGGCTGCTTGCTGGGCAAAGGTCTCCGCCAGCCGGGCCTTGGCCGGACTGACTTGCAGCTCCTGGCCCTGGCCATAGAGATTGAGGAGACCCAGGAACTGCCCCGAGGCCACCAGGGCCAGCGAGAACTGGCTACGGATCCCTTCGCGCAACAAAAGGTCAGATCTCCCGAGCTGTTGCTCCCCAAGATCCGCTATGCAGAACGAGCGCTGAGCATCGGCCAGCACTTGCTCAAGCTGGCGCACAGCCAACCGCTCGCGGCGCACGTAGCGTTCTGAAAGCCCTTGCCATGCCTTTACTACCAGGTAGCTCTCTGTCTCATCCAGCAACATCAAGCTGCCTGCTGGGGCGTCCAGCAGATGTAGTGCCTGGTGGACGATCAGGCGGACCAGCGACTCCCAGTTGAGCTCGGCACTGATCGCTGCGCCGGTCGCCTGCAGCCGTTCCAGATCCTGCCGCCGTTGCTGTTCCAACTCGTAGAGCTGGGCATTTCGAACCGCTACGGCCGCCTGAGCTGCGATCGAGTTAAGAAGTGTCAGATGACCCTCATCGTAGAAGCCAGGCTGCGTATGGGTTGCCAGGAGCACACCAATCAACTCGTGGCCGACCAAGAGGGGTGCGGCTATTACCGAGCCCACCGGCTCGGTATCGCTGGGCAACACCAGCCAACGCCGGTCCTGGGAGGCATCGCGCACCAGGGTACTGCGACGGTGCTCGACGATCCAGGCACCCAGCCCTTCCTCAAAGATGGCTGCCCTGACGCGGCCTGCCACTGCGGGCGATCCTCCCTCACGACTGATGATCTGGCGGGTTGCCTTCTGCCGGTCGTCGAAGGTGATGATGCTACACATGCTGGCCTGCAGTGCCCTGCGGCTCTGGTCGACGATCTTGCCCAACACCTCGTCCAGGGCCAGCTCGCTGTTGATACCCTGGCTGATGCCGTAGAGCAGCGCCAGGCGGTTCCGTTCCGTCTGGAGTGCATCACGGGCGAATTTAAGCCGCAGCAATGATCGGACCCGCGCCAGCAGCTCTTCCCGGTTGAAGGGCTTGGTCAGGAAATCGTCGGCGCCGGCTTCGATACCCCGGATGCGGTCCCGAGAATCGTTCAGCGCTGTGAGCAGGACGATGGGGATGTACCAGGTCGCGGGGCCGGCCTTCAGGCGCTCACAGACGGCGAACCCATCCAGCCGGGGCATCATCACGTCGAGCACGATCAAGTCAGGAGGATGGGCAGCGACCTGCTTGAGCGCTTCTTCGCCATCATGGGCCAGCACCACTTCGTACCCCACGTGCTCCAGGTACATCCGCACCAGGTGCGCGCTGGGCACCGAGTCGTCCACCACGAGGATGGTGGGCGTCTTGGCCCCGTTGTTGTAGGCGTCGCGCGGCGTCTGCATTTCGCGGTCAGGGTACGTGCTGCCCACCTACAGTATCACCTCCATGCCTTCTCTGGCAAGGAAACAGTTCGGGAAAAGCACCTGGGCCTGGCGCTCTATCTCTTCCAGTTCGTCGTCCGTGTGCATTGGATCGTGGTGGAAGAGGGCCAGTTGCTTGACACCCACCGTCTTGGCCAGCAGCACCGCCTCCAACCAACTGCTGTGCCCCCAATTGGGCAGTGCAGCCTTTTCCTCCGGTGTGAACTGGGCATCGTGGATCAACAGATCCGCCCCTTGAGCCAGGGCCACCAGGTTCGAATCGAACCCGTGCGCGGGATGGTTCACGTCACTGGCATACACTACCGATTTATCCTTGCGGGTGATGCGATAGCCGAACACCCCACCTGGATGGGTGAGCTTTCTTGGCAGCACCGACGTATGGTTGCCAACCACGATCTTTTCGCCATCATGGACTTCCTTGATCAACAGGTCCGCGTGCAGATCCTCCAAGGTGAAGGGCAGATAGGCATCGATCATCTGCCCGGCCAGGATCTGCTCCAGGTGGCTGTCCACCCGGCGCGCACCCAGAATCACCATCCGGTTGCGGTCCGATCTGGCCGGGCTAAAAAAGGGCAGGCCCTGGATGTGGTCCCAGTGGGTGTGGCTGAACAGCAGAACGGCGATGAGCCGGTCGAGGGATCGCCGGGCAATGTCCAGGCCCAGGAGCCGGATACCGGTGCCGGCATCCAACACCAGGATCTCACGATCACCGGGGTCCACTTCCACGCAAGGCGTATTACCGCCGATGCGGACTGTGGTGGGGCCGGGGACGGGGATAGAGCCGCGCACGCCCCAGAACGTGACCTTCATTTCTGTCTGTGGTCCCTTAGGCCAGGGCTGCCAGCCTCAAGCCCATGTCCCGTGTTGGCTACTGGGGAGTGGCCGCCCCAATCTCAAGCGGACCGCCCTCTTTGCAGGGCCAGGACCGCATAGCTGGCCAGGATGCCTAGCATCTCTTCATCATGGCTACCGAAGGGCACATCCTTCTCTCGCCTGGACACAGACAGCAACCCGGCGATCCGGTCCCCGGCCACCAACGGCACCTGGATTACAGCCTTGACCTGGATGCCGGTCTGCAGCCAGATCCTGGCATCCCGGCTGGCCCTCAGGCGCACGGCAGTGCCTTCTTTGAGGACGGGCTGGAGGCGTGGATCGGCCCTCTCAGGCTCTACCAGAGCATCCTCCGGGGCACCTTTGCCGGCGGTTGCCGCCAGGTGCAAGCCGCCTGAAGGTGCGTCCGAGATCAAGAGCGAGCAACCATCCCCCCTGGTCACATACAGCGCTGCCTCCACGAGGCGCTGGAGGAATGCATCCAACTCGATGCCTGAGACGAGAGCCTGTCCGATGGCGGAGATGGCCTTGAAGTGATGCGCGTAGCTGTCGACAAGGAAGGCAAGACGTGCGTTCTCCCGCTGTAGATGGCCCACGCCCAGGGCCTTCTCTACACTCGAGAGGACTTCTTCGGTGGTGAAAGGCTTGACCAGATAGCCCAGCGCGCCAGCATGTAGGGCACGCGATGCAACCCCTTCAGAGCCGTAGCCTGTCATCATCACAGTCGGGATGGCAAGCTGTCGATGTTTCAACTCCTCCAGGAGTTTGAGACCATTGGTGTCCGGCAGCTCCAGGTCGACCAGGATCAGATCAGGCCTCAATTGCGATACCTTCTCTAGCCCTTCCTGAGCAGTGCCGGCGCTGGCAGTCTGGTATCCGCCAAACGGCAGGATTGTCTCAAGCAGAGACCTCAGTTCACTGCTGTCGTCAATGACGAGAATCCTCTCACCTGCCATTATGACACTCCATCCTCTAGCAAACACAAAGCCTTGGCTGCAGTTTCCCTCCCTAGTATAACATATGTCGCTGGAACTGACAAACTGAAACTGGTAGAAATCGTATGAAAAAGCCCACGAACCCTGCTACCCTGGTCAGACCTGGTCCCGTTCCTTGCCCCCAATCGAGCAGTCCGGACACGGAGCCGCCGTTTAGGTCGCAGGCATCAGGCCCGTCGCGATATCCTCCTGCACAGCTACGCGGCGGCCCTCCTGCTCGTCTACAAAGGTCAGCAGGAAACCCCCAACCACGAAAAAGACAATCACCGACAGGATGCTCAGACGGCTTGCCCCGGCAACCTGGCTCACCACCCCAAAAATCAGGGGGCCTATGATGCCGGCGAACTTGGAGCTGGTGCTAAAGAAGCCAAAGAATTCGGCAGACTGCGACTTGGGCACCATCGTCCCATAGAGGGAACGGCTCAGGGCCTGGGACCCGCCCTGGACGGTGCCGACCATGAAAGCCAGGATATAAAAGTGGAGGGCCGTTTGCATAAAGTAGCCAGCAATCGAGATCAACACGTATACGCCCAGCGCGAGGAGGATCGATCGTTTGGTCCCCATGCGCCGGGCCAACCAGCCAAAGCCAAAGGAAAAGGGGATACCCACGAACTGGGTGATAATCAGGGCCAGGGTCATGTCGGTCAGGCCGATGCCGATCTCATCCCCGTAGGCTGTTGCCATCTTGATAATGGTCCCAATGCCGTCGTTGTAGATCCAGAAGGCAAAGAGAAAGATCAGCAACTGCTTGTAACGGCGGATCTGGCCAAAGGTATGGCCCAGGCGGCTGAATCCCGCCCTGACAAAGTTGACCTCTTCCCGCTCGATGCGCACCACCGGGGGTTCGGGGACGTTGCGGAAGAGGGGGATGGAAAAGATCGCCCACCATACCGCCACACTGAAAAACGCCGCGCGCAGCGCAAAGCCTGTGCCGGGCATGAAAAACAGCTCTGGATTCATGAACCACAGCACGTTCACGATCAGCAGGATGCCGCCCCCCAGGTACCCCATGGCGTAGCCGCGCGTCGAGACCTGGTCAATATCGCCCTTTTTGGCAATGTGGGGCAGCAGCGACTCGTAGAAGATGTTGGCCCCAGCAAAGCCCACGTCGCCGATCATGAACAGCACCGAGGCCCACAGGTAGGACTCGTCGCCCAGGAAGGCAAACAGCCCAGTGCCGATGACGCCCAGAGCAGCAAAGAAGGCAATGAACCTCTTTTTGCCGCCGGTGTGATCGGAGATGGCACCCAGCACCGGTGCAACCAAGGCAACAAGGAGCAGCGAGAGCGAGGTGGTGTAGGCCCAGGCGGCCGTGGCGTTGGCTTCGCCCAGGCCGGCGTTGATCGCCAGCGAACGATAGAATGGAGGGAACATGGCAGCCATGATCGTCGTGGCGAAGGCTGAGTTGGCCCAATCATACATGGCCCAGGAGTTGATGATCTTGCGGTAAGCCCGGCTTTCTGCGGCAATCGTCATGGGCGCAGACCCCTTTCCTCAGGGATGATGAAAGACCGGAACGGCGAGGCCATTGTAACTGATTTGGCGCGATCTGGCAAGCTGAGGCGCCCGGGCACACACATCAACCACCGGGCGCCTCGCCCAGCAGCGCCCGCTGCTCCGCCAGGTCGGGACCCGCCCAGCCGTAGACTTTCAGATCAATACGACCTTCACCAAAGACCACGCCCTCCTCTTCCAGGAGTGCGCGCTGCACGGCACCACCCGGGCCACGGGCATCCAGGCTGACCGTTCCCCGGCTATTGACAACCCTGTGCCAGGGCACGTCGTGGCCCTCGGGCAGGCTATGCAGGGCCCAGCCCACCGTCCGTGCTGCACGGGGCGCACCCAGGATGCGCGCAATCTGACCATAGGTCGCCACCTGCCCTGCTGGAATCCGCCGGACCACACGATAGACCATGTCAAAGAAGGAATCGGCCATCTGAGCATCCCCCCTCTCGATCCAGAATATACCTCAACTCTGAGCCCGAGGCAAATGATCGCCCACAAGCCATCCGGCAACTTCCGCCGGCCCCCCGTTTGTCTGCAGACGGCGCAGCGCCTGGCGCCGACGCCAGTCGAATAAACGGACCCGGCCCTTGGGGGTCCACGGAACTTTTCGGGCGTCTCATTCGTCTCAGAGCTGTACTGGCCGTTCATGCAGGCCAGGATTACTTGAGGAGGAAAAAGTCAAGACATGAAACACAAGTTCTGGGTCCCAGTTGTCATCATCATCATCGCCAGCCTGGTCGCCGGTTGCGGGCCGACTCCCGCTCCGGCACAGCCGACGCCTCGCCCAGGGGAGGGAACTGCGCCGCTGCCAGACGCGGCTCGCGCCCGCGACGCTGTACTCACCTACCTTCAGGACACTGGCACTGAGGCAGCCCCGGCAGCGAGCCTTTCGTGGGCTGAAGAGGATGCAAGTCCGGAGGGCCTCGTCGGCTCCAGCAGCGTTGTCTACCGTGCCCCGGCGGAGAGCGGCGAGTGGGTCATTACAGTCACCTACCCCATTGTGGCACCTGAGCACACCGTCTACAGTGTAGTGGCCGAGAATGAGGCCACCGGTTTCCAGTGGCAGGGTGAAGTGAGCGCCACCGGTGAGGTCATCAGCGCCCAGGCCACCCCACCAGCACCGGCAGACCCCGCCGACATTACGAAACTGGCCGACGGCAACACCGCGTTCGCCCTTGAGCTGTACCAGCTCCTCCGCCAGCAGGAGGGCAACCTCTTCTACTCGCCCTATAGCATTTCGCTGGCATTGGCCATGACCTACGCTGGTGCCCGCGGCGAGACCGAAGTGCAGATGGCTGAAGCCCTGCACTTTGACCTGCCACAGGACCGGCTGCACCCGGCCTTTGAGGCCCTGGCCCAGGTTTTGGCCAGCCGCGGCGAGGTCGCAGAGGATAAAGAGGGCGAAGGCTTCCGCCTTAACGTGGCCAATGCCCTCTGGGGCCAGGAGGACTACCAGTTCCTGGCTACTTTCCTCGCAGTGGTGGAGCAGCACTACGGTGGCGGGCTGCAGCCCGTGGACTTTCTCTCAGCCCCAGAAGAGGCGCGGGAGACCATCAACGCCTGGGTTGAGGACGAGACGGAGGGCAAGATCCAGGACCTGATTCCTTCCGGGGTCATCGACTCCCTGACCCGCCTGGTGCTGACCAATGCCATCTACTTTAACGCCGCCTGGGCCGACCCCTTCGAGCCGGACATGACCAAGAACGGGCCGTTCTACCTGCTCGACGGCGGCGAGGTCTCGGTGCCGATGATGCGCCAGATGATCTCGCTACCGTACTACGCTGGCGATGGGTACCAGGCCGTAGAGATGTTTTACGACGGCCATGAGCTATCAATGGTCATCCTGCTGCCCGAGCAGAGCGCCCTCAAGGCCTTCGAAGGCAGCTTGGATCGAGACCAACTGGCAGCCATTGTCCAGAACCTGGAGCACCAGCCGGTCAGCCTGACCATGCCCCGCTTCGAGTTCGACGCCGAATTCAGTCTGAAGGAGGCGCTGGCTACGCTGGGCATGCCCCAGGCCTTTACCGAGGCTGCCGACTTTTCGGGAATGACCGGCAACCGGGATCTGCTCATCTCCGAAGTGGTACACAAAGCCTTTGTAGCCGTGGATGAGGCCGGAACCGAGGCAGCAGCTGCCACAGCAGTTGAGATGGCGGTCACCGGCGCGCCCGCGGAGCCGGTCCAGGTCACGCTCGACCATCCCTTCCTCTTTCTCATCCGCGACATCGAGACCGGGACGATCCTCTTCCTGGGGCGTGTGGTGGATCCCAGCTCCTGACAGGTACTTCAGGGCAAATGCGCAGACCCTTGGGGCCGCTTCAGTCCCAAGGGTCTTGTTGTGTTGGAGATACTCCACCGTCCGCAGGCTGTCGGTCCAGCCGGCATCACGCCCTGCCCACTTGTCACGTGGCCGAGTCTGAGACTGGACAGGTGACCAGGGGCAGATTGCCCAACTGGGTGATGTGAAGAGCGCGATCCTGTGGTATACTAGCCACAGTCTATCAGCTGACAATCGGTGTCAGGGTGGCGGGAGGAATCCGTCGCGAAAGGATAACCAAAGCGTGTTAAGATATGGCCGAACCGGATCTCCGGTTCGGTGGCATGATTTGCGCAATTCCTTGGAGGCTTGAGATGAACAGCGGAAGCCGCTCTGAACTCGGACGAGGAGGATCCCCCATGATTAACCTGGAAGCAAGCCATCTGGCCAAACGATTCGGTGATACCCAGGCGGTGGTAGATGTCTCTTTCGCCGTGGCGCCGGGCGAGATCTTTGGCCTGCTGGGCCCCAATGGCGCCGGCAAGACAACCACGATCCGCATGCTCCTGGATATCTTTAAGCCGGATTCAGGCAGCATCCGCATCTTTGGTGGAGAGATGGACCAGGAGAAGAAACGCCGCATTGGCTACATGCCCGAAGAGCGGGGCCTGTACAAGGATCTGAAACTTGAGCCGACGCTGGTGTACCTGGCCGCTCTGAAAGGCATGGAGGAGGCCGAGGCCCGGGCACGCCTGGGCGACTGGCTGGAGCGTTTTGACCTGGCCGAACATCGCACCAAGAAGGTGCAGGAGCTGAGCAAGGGCATGCAGCAGAAGGCCCAGATCATCGCTACCCTGGTCCATGACCCCGACCTGGTGGTTATAGACGAGCCGTTCTCCGGCCTGGACCCGGTCACCACCCGCCTGGTCAAAGAGATCTTTGAGGAGCAGCGCCAGGCAGGTAAGTCGATCCTGATGTCGACACACCAGATGTACCAGGTCGAGGCCCTTTGTGACCGTATCGTCCTCATTGACGAGGGCCGGACCGTGCTCTACGGGCCCGTGGCTGAGATCAAGCGCAACTTTGCCGGCAACGCCGTCGTCGTGGAAGGCCAGGGAGACTTTGGCGGGATTCCCGGCGTCATCGAAACCAGGCGTCAGAACGGGACCTGGCACATGGCCCTGGAGATCGGCACCGACCCCCAAGCCGTGTTGCGCTCCTTGGCCGCCCGCGAAGACCTCCGCATCGAGCGCTTTGAGCTGGAGGAGCCGTCCCTGGACGACATCTTTATCCAGACGGTCCAGGAAAAGCGGCCTGGGGCCAGGGGGTGAATCATGCGTAACTTCTGGATGATCGCCAAGCATGAATACCTAAAGACCGTCACGCGACGGGGCTTTTTGATCCTGCTGGCCGCCGTACCGCTGGGAATCGTGGCCCTGATCGGCATGGGCATCCTCATCGAAAGCATGAGCCAGGACGCCACGCCGATTGGCTACGTGGATCAGGCGGGGATCCTGGATGCGAGCCTGCACGCCGCTCTACCCAACGCAGACGAGCGGATCCAGATCCGTGCTTTTGCGGATGAGGAGGCTGCACGCACTGCATTGAAACAGGGACAGATCCAGGCCTTCTATGTGTTTCCCCCCGACTATGTCTCTACCCTGCGGACCGATGTATATTACCTGGAAGATGCGCCCGGCGGGAACGCGGAACGGGACCTGAATGACTTTGTGCGCCTCAACCTGGTATCCTCGTATTCGCCCGAGGTGCAGGAACGGCTGCTGGAAGGCCCGAGCGTCACCGTCCACGACGTGGCGAGCAACCGGACCTTCAGCGAGAATGAAATCGCCAACATTATCCTGCCCTTTGTGGCTACGTTCCTCTTTTTCTTTGCGACCATGTCTTCGGCGGGCTATATGCTTGGCGTGGTAGCCAGCGAAAAGGAGAACCGGACCGTCGAGGTGATGATGACATCGGTGACATCGGAACAGCTGATCGGCGGCAAGACGCTAGGCCTGTTGGCGGCGTCGCTAACGCAGCTTGCCGTCTACCTGCTGGTTGCTGCCATCGGCGTGATAGTTGCCGGTGCCTACGTGCCCGAGCTGCGACAGGTCGCGGTGCCCTGGAGCTACCTGGGGGTGATGGCGCTCTTTTTCTTCCCCTCTTATGCCCTGATCACGGGGATGATGGTCGCTCTCGGTGCGGCGGTGACGGAAATGGAGCAAGGACAACAGGCTGCCGGCATGTTGAACCTCCTCTTTGTCTTGCCGTTGTTCATCCTGCCGGTGCTTTTTAGCAACCCAGGTCACCCGCTCATCGTGGCCCTCACCCTGTTCCCGACCACCTCGTTCCTGACCATCTCGCTCCGTTGGGGGCTGGGCACGGTGCCCTGGTGGCAGCTCGGCCTGTCGTGGGGCCTACTGGTCGCCACGGCGGCGCTGTCGATCTGGGCGGCGGCCCGGGTCTTTCGGGCCGGCATGCTGCGCTACGGCAAGCCCCTCAACCTGAAAGCCGTCGTGGCGGCGGTGCGCGGCTAAGCGTGGCGGGAGCTGAACGAGAAACATTGCTTGATCGGAAAAGCGGAGGGATGGAAACAGGGAACGCACGCAACCATCCTGTCCTTGAAGTGAGGAAATCACCATGCGAAACATCTGGTTGGTCATAAAACATGATATCGGCGCCATCCTGCGTCAGCGGTCGTTCTGGATCATGACCCTGATCATGCCCCTCATTTTCCTGGGCTCCAACGCGTTCACGCTTATCGAGGATGATGGGGATGGGTTTCTGGGCCTGGGCGAGGAGCCAGGTGCAGGACCCTCAGAACTGCCTGCCATTGGCCTGGTCGACGAGGCGGGGCTGATCGCCGAGATCCCCGAGGGCTTGCCGCCCGAGCTCTTTGTACCCTTTGCCAACGAGGCAGCGGCCCGCGAAGCGCTGGCGGCTGAGGACGTCGAGCAGGTGGTCGTTATCCCGAGCGACTATGTCGCCACGGGCAAGATAACCGTCTATGACAGAGAGTTCCAGGTCGCACTTGGGGGAGAGGCAGCCGCCATCGG
>JAMJFU010000420.1 GCA_023544525.1 Anaerolineae bacterium
AGGAGAAGAAGGACTGGATCGTCCGCAGCTCGCCGATCCCACCGCTGCGCACGATGTGGCGCGCCCGCTGCCACTGGGGATGGAAGCGGTACATGAACGCCTCCATGACCTTGCGCCCCGGGTACCCCTGGGCGGCTGCCAGCAGTTCGCGGGCCTCCTCCGCGTCCAGGGCAACCGGCTTTTCGCACAGTACGTGTTTGCCCGCATCCAGGCTCTCGACAGCCCAGGGTACGTGCATGTGGTTGGGCAGCGGGATATAGACCGCATCAATGTCCGCTGCAGCCAGCAACTCCTCGTAGCTGCCGTACGCTCGCGGGAGGCCCAGCCAGCGCGCGGCTTCTTCGGCCCGGGCCAGGTTTCGCGAGGCGATGGCCACCACCTCGCAGTAGGCACCGGCCTTCATGGCCGGGATCACATGTTCTGTGGCAATCCTGGCTGTGCCCAACACACCCCAACGGACCTTCATGATCGTCTCCTTTCTCTACCCCGGCGCCTGGCGGCTCGCCCTCAGCGCCCTGTCTCCTGGGCCTCCCATTCGCGGTCCAAGATGCCATAGATCAGCGTATCCCACCAGCGGCCTTTGAACCAGCGGTTCTCGCGCAAACGGCCCTCGAGGCGCATGCCGCGCCGCTCCATCACCCTGCTCCAATTATATCACTTCCGCAGGCCTGCGGCAAGCCATGGGCGGGCGCCTCTGGACAATGAAAAAGCACGACCAGGATGGCAATCCATCCCGGGTCGTGCGTGGATCTATTGACCAGGATCGTGTCTAGCGCACTTCTACCTCGACCGTCAAGGTCTCCAGCGGCTCCACGTCGGTCTCCCATGGCCTGTGATAGACCAGCGTCAACGTCGTAGTGCCGGCGCCCTTGGCCTCCAGGCGCAGGATCTGCAGCTCACTGGCGCCTACCACGTTGGCCTGGGCGGCCTGCTGGAACTCGGGCTCGCCGGCCAACGCGAGCACCTGCTCCTCCAGGTCAATCAACTCCCAGCTATAACCGGTGCTGGGGTTGGCTTCGAGCGTCACCACCAGGGTCTGGCCCTCGTGCAAGGCCACCTGCGCGCCCATGTCCTCGCGGGCGAGGACAACCTCGCCGCCTTCTAGGCCGGCCTTGGCCGAGCCGCCGCAGCCGCTCACCAGTGCCGCCACTACCAACAGGACAACTACCAACCCTACTGCCTTCCAACCTCTGTGTTCCATCTCCCTACCTCCTTGTGAAATCTCCCACGGTCTCGATCGATAGACGGAGCATGGGCCGAAAAGGTTCCCGCGCGGCGAACAACTTCTTCTGACCGCACCGACGCCCACCGGGACATCACGAGCGCCGCACGAGGCCCGTAAGCTTCTGCAGGGCGATGCCGATCATGGCCTCGCGGCCGATCTGGCGATAGAGGTCCTCGGCAGTCTTGGGCAGGCGGGCCTGTTGATCGCGCAGCACCATCCGGTTCGCGCCCTGGCGGCAGGCGGTCACACACAGACCGCAGCCAAGGCAGCGGGCCTCGTCGATGACGACCAACTCATCGACAATGGATCGGGCCATGGTAGGACAACGTTCCAGACAGGTTTCGCAGGCGATGCAGGCATCCGCCTCGTAAGCCACCCGATAGCGTGACGGCGAATCGGCGTTGGTCATGCCCCTCTGCCACGACGTAAGCAAGATGCTGCAGCAGGGACAGCAGTTGCACACGGACGTGATCTCGCCCTCGCAGTTGTCGACGTTGTGGACCAGCCCGGCTTCCTCCGCCTCCCAGATGATGCGCATCGCCTCATCATAGCTGATGCGCCGGGCCGTGCCATAGTCGACCAAGGCCTCGGCGACCCTGTTAAAAACCAGGCAGGTCTGCAGGGCGTGACCACAGCCCTCGCCCACCAGGCGCTTGGTCAAGCGACAGTAGCAGTCGGCCACGGCGATCGAGTCGGCATCGCGGCGGATCATCTCCGAAACGACATCAACGGGCAGGACGGCCCGCGGATCCGGCACATCCACCTCCACAGGGATCACCCGCCGCGCACCGGACTCGGAAACCGTGCCCTCCACGGGCAGGACCCGGTAGTAGGGCGTCTTGGTCGGGATGGCAATGGATACTTCGCCGTTCAGGATGCTGTTGAAAAAGCGCGCATAGAACGCCCGGCGGGGTGTGTCCTCAGCCTTGCGTACCTGCTGCTCGGTCATGTAAGCCGGATTGCCCCGCTCACAGACTGTCTGCCCGTCGTGGGTGTAGACCATGATGAGGCCCTCCGAGGCGAGACGCTCCACGCAAGCGTAAAGTTCCGTCGCAGGCAGCCGGGCCCTCCGTTCCAGCTTGCTCAGCGGGGCGCTGCCGCTCATGGGGACGAGGAAGAAGACGGCCAACTCCTCCTGTGTCACGGTCTCTTCCAATGCGCGCCGGAACTCGTCCCGCCAGGGCAACGGCCCCATGAACACCTCATAGAACTTGCACAGTTCTTCGTACAGGTCTTTGGCCATATTTCACCTCCTCGCCCTTCATAGCTCTCTCGGAAAGTCCCACAACCCCTTTTACACGGGGGAGACAGCCTGAGACCTCCAACATTTTAAGATTTCACCCCCAATCTGCCTGTGTGGCATCATAGGCACTACCGAATCCAATTCTACGTGCCTGACTCACTCCAGGCAGAAAGGGGGCTTCTCATGATACCACCACTCTTCTCGCACAAGCGCTATGTCCGCTCCGCGCTTGCCTACTCGCGCCGCCACGGCGGCCTGCGCACCGACCATCGACACTACCATGTCTGGCAGAAGCTGAAAGAGACCAACCTGGACCACGCCTATCTCCTCCTGGCTACGCTCTATTCCGACATACTGGGATGCCCGGGGCGTGATCCGGTTGCCATGCTCCGCTCTTGTCTGGCCATGAT
>JAMJFU010000421.1 GCA_023544525.1 Anaerolineae bacterium
TCCCCTTCGAAAAAGACGGTATCCGCGGGCTGGTCTACCGGGTCGACGGGCACGTTGGTGAATTCCCACACGGCAAACGGATCTGCCTGCAGAGTGGCTGCAATCCAGACTGCAACAGCCAGCAGCAGGGCCAGGATCATGGAACTGAGGTTATTCGCCAACTGCTTCCGAAAGTTTTCCATCACTTAGCGTGCTCGCAACTGCTTGCGCCACCGAGCGTAGGTGGAGTAGAAATGTACCAAAGGGCTGCTTCGCTTCCCCCTGATTCTGGCCTGTGCCAGTGACCTCAGGAAGGCCTCAGGACCGTCAAAGGGTTCCATCTCAACGTAGGCTCGCCCTACCTCAAACGCCGCATGGGCATCGCTCCCGGCCGAGCCCAGCAGGCCCGTACGGGCGGCGAACGCCAGAGCCTGGTCATTGTCGGCAGCGCGAACCACCCGGGCGTTCAGAACTTCGACGAAATCCAACTGCGCCTGCAGCAGATCCAGTGTCTCCCGATCCAGCGCCTGACCCCGTGTTTGATCGAAGGGGTGGGCTGCGCCTACCAACCCGCCCTGAGCACGCACGCGCTCGATCGTCTCTTTGGCCCCAAGTCCGGCCGGCACCTCGTGGTCTATGAAGAAGGCCAGCAGCTCGCCCTGGCTGGTCTTGATCTCCTCACCCACCAGGATACGATCTGGAGCCTGCGCATGGTACTCAAGTGCGCCAGACAAGGTATTGTGATCGGTGACGGCCACGGCGTCGATGCCGCGCCGGTCCATTTGCCGGAGAAGGCGGTCGAGGGTGAGCAAGCTGTCAGGCGAATGACAGGTATGGCAGTGAAGGTCGACGCGCATCGCCGGAATCGGGCCTTAATCGCCGTTCTTCTTTCCCCGGTTCATCAACCAAAACAGCGCCAGGGCAGAGGCGGCAATGCCCAGTACCCCGGCGGCAGCGGTCTTGGGCTCGTACAAGGGATTGGTCATCGCAGGAACGTTGCCGTACTCACGAAACAGGCGTCCCCATTTGGTGTCCAGCGCCGCTTGCACCCGCTGGTGGCCGATGAAGGGATACCAGAAGCCATCGTAGTAGGCCCGCGAAGCTGCATAGGACCATGGCACCAGCGGTGTCCGCAGCAAAAAGCTCTCCATCGGCTTCAAGGGGCCATGGTAGATCATCTTCTGTCCGCGGCTGGCGAAGGTTTCACCCGTGCGAGCGTGCCAACGCACCTCTTCAGGGTCCACATCCCCCACGATCTCGATCTGCTTGATGTCGCCGACCCCGAGATCCCGCTCCTGGCCCAAGCGGATGAATTTGAGATCCAAGGGCTCAAATCCCTGGAGATAGGCTGACACCGCGTCAATGGCAACCTGGTCTGCCGAAGCCAGGATCAGATCCTTCTCCTCAACCCACATCGCCCGCGGTCCAGGCCCGTCGCCCACAAATGTGCCATCCATCACGGCAAAGAGCCCGCTGTGAATCTCCTGCTGGATGGTCAGCAGGTCGACTACGGTCTCGTGGATGACCGCATGGGTCCAATGGCGCCGCTCTGAAAGCAGGCCGCCGAACGCGTTCTTCATGGCCCCTGTGATGGTCGTAAAGACGTGGGTCTTGACAGTGGGCAGTTGGATGATGTTCTTGTCAAAAAAGAACGATGGGATCCTGATGCCATCCGGGTAGACCTTGTCCAGGACCAGCATGGGTGACTTGGGTTGGTAGTAGGTCCACTCGATCTCGGGCTCGTAGAGGTGTACGTTGCGCAGCCCGTACTTGTCCACAACCAGTTTGTGCTTGTTGTTGCGCTCGCCGACGTAGGCATCGACCACCACAGTGCGGTTATGGGCAGCGATGAGGTTTCGAAAACCATCCTCGAGCAAGGTGCGCACAACACCCTCTAGCTGCCAGGGAGCGGTCGAGCAGGCCGGGTACCACTGCTGCCAGGAGATATTGATCTTGAGCAGTGTCTCCCTATCTTTGTCCAGGCTATCGCTATAGTTGGCCAGTTTGAGCAACCGGCGATAGTCGTCCAGGACGGTCTCTGGCCGGGTGCGCATCAAGGCTACCCGCCCTTTGCCGGGGAAATTCTTGTCGATCACCATCCACCTCCAGATTGCATAGAAACCCGGATCCCTGGGGAGCCGGATACGGCAGAAGGTAGTATAGCGCAACTCCGACCTAATGTCCAATGCTGCATTTTCGTTCGATGCAAGGTTCGTAGTAGCGGCTTCAGCCGCATCTCGCACAGCACGCCACGCCCTCAGGTGCGCCAACCTCACGTTCATAGTAGCGGCTTCAGCCGCATCCCAACCCACCCTGCGCCTGGAGGGGCATATCCTCACTTGCACGCTCACCAACAATCGGTTATTATGGACCAGAACAGTCCACTTTGACCGAGATGACGGTAACAGAAAAGGAGGTCTATTGATGGACGGGAAGGGTGCCACAGTCCGGCGTTGGCCGGCAGGGCACGAAGAGCCAACAGAAAGCGCCCTCCGCAGCCTCCTGGCTGCGGAGGGACTGGAACCCTATCGCTGGTCGAACGGCCCAGGAGAAATTTACCCAGCCCATGAGCATGCATACGACAAGGTCATCTATGTTGTGGCTGGGTCGATCGTTTTCCAGCTTCCAGACGAGCAGGTCGAGCTGCGGCCCGGGGACCGGCTGGACCTGGCGAGAGGTGTCCGGCACCATGCCAGCGTCGGCGGCGAGGGAGTCGTCTGCCTGGAGGCCCACCGGCGCTGAGGACCCGCCGAAATCGCCCACAGCGCCGGGGCAGAAGCGCTTTGGCGGTCGATTTATAGCCTATCACCAACGGTCATATCGCGCAAGGTCCGCAGTGGATTTGCGCTCCTTGGGTCGAGGCTGATCTGCGGCATAACCCAAGGGGGT
>JAMJFU010000422.1 GCA_023544525.1 Anaerolineae bacterium
CAAACTGGACGCAGACCTGCAGCAGCGTGACGCGGTTGCCTATGCCAACCACCTGGAGCGAGTTCGCCCGCGCTGGACGGGTGTCAACCCGTTCTCGGGCGTGACCTATCTGTTCCTGGGGGTGATCCTGGTGCTCCAGGGGGTGACGGGTGCCGCACTCTACGCCGAGCCGTTGCCCACTGGCTTTTGGCGAGTCGTCTTCGGCTGGATGCTGGGTGCCTTTGGCAATCAGACCGTGCGCCTGGTGCACCACGGGCTGATGTACGCCTTTGCCATCTTCCTCCTCATCCACCTCTACATGGCGGTGGTAGGCGACATCGAAGAGGGCAACGCGCCCATCACCGGCATCATCAGCGGCTGGAAGTTCGAGCCGGCTGACGAGGAATGATGGGCTGAGGCGGTGAGCGACACCTTGATCCTTGGTGCCGGGAACCTCCTGCTGTCGGACGATGGCGTGGGGATCCATGCCATCCGGCACCTGCAAGAGACGCTTGAAGTTCCGGAGGGGATCCAGCTCCTGGACGGGGGAACCCTGGGGCTGGATCTCCTCCACTACCTGGAGGGGGTATCGCGGCTGCTCATCGTAGATGCCATGGAGACCGGCCAGCCACCGGGCACGTTCCAGCGGCTGGCCGGCGAGGATGTGCCGGCCTATCTGTCGGTCAAGATGTCCCCCCACCAGATCGGCCTGCCGGACATGCTCTTCGCCGCCAAGCTGAGGGATCTCTATCCCGATGAGGTGGTCATCTGGGGTGTGCAGCCAGCCACCACAGAGGTTGGCCTGGAGCTCTCTCCGCAGGTGGCTGCCCAGATGGATCTCCTTATAGATCACGTCCTTGACGAGTTGGTGCGGTGGGGCTTTGATGTGCGCCGAAAGCGTCGAGCTGGCTGAAGCGAGGTTGTGCCTGGTCCCCGATTGCCCCGACGAACGATAGGCTCGTATGGAGGGCATTTGCAGCCCACCCAGCAGTGATGTATAATGGCTGCTGGAAGACCTGCAGGCATCCTGTGGCCCAGCCCCTGTGCATGGGGCTCCGGCTTTCTGAATGTATCCGTGTACCCAGGAGATTAGCATGTGCCTGGCGATTCCGGGCCAAGTGATGGAGATTGAGGGCTTTGAGGCCAAGGTGGATGTGGCGGGCGTGACCCGTAGCATCAGCCTGTGGCTCACGCCTGGGGCGCAGCTCGGCGACTATGTATACATCCATGCCGGCTATGCCATCAGCGTGCTCGACGCAGAGGAAGCCTTGGAAAGCCTGCGGCTCTTGCAGGAGTTGGCCGAGAGCTACCCGGAAGAGGAGCTCTTCCTGAGAGCGGGCAAACCACACACCCCCTGAGTCGTCCGCATGCCGTAGCGCAAGTGACGGACCTGTCGCTGACCTCTGACGACAATCCTATGCCGCCCCGCCTGGCAGAGCGGATGGGCGCCGAGTTCTACCGGCGCTATCCCGTCTAGCGTTTGAACCTGTAGCCAGGCCATATAGCCTGGAGACCTCTGGGCGCTGGGCTGCGCCGGGAACCTTTCCTCTCCTCCGCACGTCTTTGTCATAGAACCTCTGGTTTGATATAGGAATGGAGGAGAGATACCATGAGCGGCAAACGACTTCAGGTTTACCTCGGCGTACTGGTGCTTTTGGCCCTGCTGCTCATCCCCGCTGCGCCGGCCAAGGCCGACGGCATCATCATCCCTGAGCCGCCGCCTCACGTACCCATCGTCGACGTTCCCTATCTGACCATCAAGTACCACCGTGTCAACGTTACAATCGATGGCCAGGTAGCGACCACGCACGTCGACCAGGTCTTTCTGAACGAAGGCCGTTTCGAAGTGGAGGGCACCTACCTCTTCCCCCTGCCGGAGGAGGCGACCATCAGTGAGTTTGCCATGTGGGTCGACGGTGAAAAGCTGGAGGGCCAGGTTCTGGAGCGTGACGAGGCACGGCAGATCTATGAGGACATCGTCCGGCGCCGTCGCGACCCCGCCCTGCTGGAGTACGTCGGCCACGACGCCTTCCAGGCCAGCATCTACCCCATTCCTGCGGGGGAGGAGCGCCGTATCGAGATCGAGTACAGCCAGGTATTGGCGATGGACAACGGCCTGGTGGAGTATGTCTATCCCCTGAACACCGAAAAGTTCTCGCCCCGCCCGCTGGAGGAAGTCACAGTCAATGTCACCATCCAGAGCAACGAGCCGCTGAAGGCCATCTACTCCCCGAGCCACGACGTGGACGTCGTGCGCCGCGGCGATCACAACGCTGTCGTGGGTTACGAGGAATATGGCGTGCGGCCCGACCGTGACTTTGTCCTCTACTACACACTCTCGCCGGAGGACGTGGGGGTCAGCCTCCTGAGCTACAAGCCCGACGACAGCAGCGAGGGTTTCTTCCTCCTCCTGGCTGCGCCGAAGGTGGAGGTCGAGAACCAGCAGGTCATTGCCAAGGACGTCATCCTCGTCCTCGACATCTCGGGCTCAATGCGGGGCGACAAGATCGAGCAGGCGAAGCAAGCCCTGAGCTTTGTACTCGACAACCTACACGCCGAGGATCGTTTTAACATCATCGCCTTCAGCACCAGCACCCAGCCCTACGCCCGTGGGCTGGTCCCCGCCGACGAGCGCGGTGAGGCACGCGACTTTGTGGCGCGGCTCGAGGCCAATGGCTCGACAGACATCAACCGGGCCCTGCTGGAGGCCCTGGCTATGACCGACGCCGGCCGGCCGGCCATCCTCATCTTTCTGACCGATGGCCTGCCGACCGTGGGCGAGGTGGACGTGGGCCGGATCATCGACAACGTGCAGGACGCAGGCCCGGGCAATGCCCGGATCTTTCCCTTTGGCGTGGGCTACGATGTGAATACCTCGCTGC
>JAMJFU010000423.1 GCA_023544525.1 Anaerolineae bacterium
GGGGGTCCCCCCTGCTGCTGACGACGCAGCGAGTCTTTCTGCCCTTCGTGACCCGCGCGGGCTTCGGGGCAGTCGCCTCACCCTCAGCAGGGCAGCCCACTGATCGGGCCACCCTCGCCGCATCCGCTTTTGTGTCCGAGTTGAGCGCCATTTCCCGGAACGAGAACCATCTGGCCCTGTTCGGGGTCGATGGCCTGGGCCAGTTGTGGGTCAAGGAATGGACCTCCGTCAACGCCTCCGACTGGCGCGATACCCAGTGGGTCAAACTGATGGCCGGTGTAAAGCAGGAGAAACCCGCCGTTGCCTCGCGGAACAGCAACCACCTGGTCGTGGCCGTCCGGGACACGTCGGGTGGGGCGCACACCATCGAGTGGTCAGCCCAAACCGGCTGGGGCGCCCCGGTTTCCCTGGGTAAGACCTTCTTTGGTCCCCTGGCGCTGGCGGCGGCTGATACGAACGGGGTGTTCCTGTTCGGGCTGAACGAGCAGAATCTGGTCCGCTCCCTGCATTGGACGGTGGACGCGGGCTGGCTAGAGTCCGAGACCGGCCCCCAGGTTGGCCTCCAGGACCAGGTGATCTCGGCCGTCGTCCGGCGGCCCGGCGACGTGATGGTTTTCGCCAGGATGGGAGGCCCGGGCCAGGGTTTGTGGCGTCACTTTACCAGCCAGGGCCGCGACCTGACCCAGACGGATCGAAGCCTTGTCCCGCCACAGGATGAGCTTTACCGCAACCAGGTCGTGGCCCGGGTGGGCAGCCGAAGTTACTACCTGGCCGCGGACCAGGCGGCCGGTGGCACCTGGGAGATCGAAGGCTATGACCTCGATGGCGACGTGGTGCAGAGCCCCCTGATCCTGACCGACCACCCCTACGTGCACCCCTACGTGGCCGGTAGCCCGGTCGCCGTGGTCGCCGGCGACCTGGACTTTGATGGCAGCGACGAGATCGTCGTGGTCACCTATGCCGGCACGACGGCCAGGCTCACCGTGCTCGACCTCACTGTGGCCAACCCCGGCACGAACCCCACCCTGAGCCTGGCGCCGATAGCAACGGTCGCGGAATCGTTTGCTGCGGCGCCGGCCGTGGACCTCAGCCTGGCCCTCGGCGACCTCAATGGGGACGGTCGCCGCAACGAGGTGGCCCTTGCTGCAACCCTGGACTCGCAGGCGGGCGACGACCCATTGTTGGCTGTGGCCAAGCTCTACCAGTTCGTGGCCGATGGGACGCCTGAGCTGCAAGAGAAAACCGATGGCTTTCTGACCATCGACGACGATTCTCCCTGGGACGGCCACTGGGAGCTGGAGGTGGCTGCCGGAAGGCTGGACTGGAGTTATCCCGGCGAGCAGCTTGCGGTAGCCATCAGCGGCGAGCGGGGCTGTCCCGGCTGTTACTCGATGCGGGGATTCGTGAACACGTACGGCATCCTGACTTCTGGCAGCCATTGGACCTTCGTATCGGGCGACGACCATCTGGCGGTACGTGAGGGTGATCCGCTCGAGTTTCCAGGTTCTCCAGGAAACCTGTACCGCTCCGCCCTGGCGACGGGCGACCTGGACGCCGACGGATATGAAGAGATTGCCGCCTGGTACCTGGGCACCGTCTACACCATCGATCTCAATGATCCCGATGCCCCAACGATCAAAGAGTGGGGGCTCGAGCCAAAGGGACCCGCGAACAATGCCCAGTACTTTCAGTCGCCGCGGTCGCTGGCGCTGGACGACCTGGACCGCGACGGCCGGGCCGAGATCGTGGCTGCCGCCTGGCTTCAAGACGCGAATACAGCAGAGTACGGGTTCCACTTTGCGCTGCTCGAACTCCTGGGCGACGGCGCGCTGGCCCTCACCCGCTATGGCCCGGTCCAGCTCGGCCGGGAGAAAGGCAGCGTGCTGGTGGGCGACGTGGACGGCGATGGCCTGGTGTCCGAGCTGGTGGGCTGCAATACCTTCGGCGAGTATACGGTGGTCGCCGTGGTCAACGGCCTGCCCCGCTGGTATGAGAATGGGCAGCCGGTCTTTGGCAGCACGGGCAGCTACTCGGTGGAAGAGGGCGGTGGCTCTTCACAGAGCAGCGGCACGACCTAGAGCCTCGGCGCCTCGCTCACCCTAGGCTTTGAACATGAGATCAACATTCCCTTTGTGGGGCCGGTCGCCAAGTTCCGCGCCTCTGTCACCCAGGACTTTCTGTCTAGTGCAGGTATCACGGATGAGCGCGAGGTGGTCACCGCCTTTGGCAACGCCTACGAATTCGATCAGGGTCTCGGCCTCGTCGTATACAACGTGGTCAACACCACGTGCTACTACTATGACGTCTTTGGCCCGGACAATCCGTCGCAGACATCGAGAGCCATGTCCTGCAAACCGGGAGACGGCGATACCCTGGTGATGACGTTGGATCAGTGGCGCTTGCAGGTCACACAGGACGCAGCCAGTTGGTCCTGGGCAGATGTGGGCCACTGCGCGCCCGGCGCTGCCCTGGAGGATTGCAGCAACGACCTGCTCCAGCCGGGGAACTATTCTCCCTCGCTGCCGGTCGACGATTTCCTGCTGGTATTCAAGTTTGATCCTCAGTATATCGCTCCCACGGGTGGGGCGCAGGAAACCTGGTATGCAAACCAGGCGACGGGGGGAGCGCGGACCCACTTTTCGAAAATCGAGGAGAATACGGAGGTGAGCATAGGGGCGACGCTCGGCGGAGTGTCTGTGGATCGCAGCGCGTCATTTGGCATGGGCTTGGAGAACAGTCACACGATGAGTTGGTCCGATACGATCTCGTTTGCCGGCGGCTATTCGTGGGCAGGCGGCGGCCATCCGTCCTACCAAGTGGTGCCCTATGTGTACCAGGCGACGGCCAAGACCCTGGCCGGG
>JAMJFU010000424.1 GCA_023544525.1 Anaerolineae bacterium
TAAAGAAAGAGGGCAGTAGTTCTCACTACAGCCCTCGTTCTTCGTTGCCTAAGCCTGTTTTTCGCACTTTAGAAACTGAATAGAGAGCAAGACGGACCTTTCGACAGACAGGAATTCGCCTGTGGGCGGTCGAAAGACGGCGGGTTGAGGCCTGCCTGGGTCTGGGTGGTGACCAATGAGGTCGATTTCTTGCCTCTCGGCGCACTTCGCCCACCCCGGCAGACCGGGCCTAGATCACGATCTGGCGACTTCCCGGAGGAGACAAGGCGAAGAGCCTACTTTCTCCAGCAGACAGTAGCGGATGAGGCCAACGGGGAAGCTGGAGTTCAGCCAACACCTCGGCCAAGACCTGCAAGATCGCTGCCTGTTCTTCATCTATCGGGACAAGCCGGATGAGACGGCTACCGTCCCAGCAGAAGGTCACCACGACGTCGAGGCTCTGAAGCTTGGCAATGATGCGCCGCGTAGTCATCTGCAGGCCATGCTGACGAGCTTGACGTTCGAGCAGGCTGTACGCCAGTAAGGCGAGCATGTTGATGAGCAGCATGGCCTCAATGCGCTCGTCCTTGTGGAGATAGACCGGTGAGACCTTCATGTCGTGCTTGGAGACTCCGATTCGCTTCTCGACTCCGTCCTTCTGACGATACAGAGCCAGCATCTTGTGCGGTGACAGGTTCGAGTCGTTGGTGACCAGCAGATAGCGGCCGTCTCGCTGCATCGCTTGCCAGAGAGGATAGCGGTTCACCCACCAACGGAGACGAACCTGGCCGTTCTCGCCCTCGTAGGCTTTGGCCTGCATGAACTTGCCCACGGACGACTGCTTGAGCTGGGTCTCGGCCCGCTTCTGCACCGCCTTCACCGTTCGATAGTGAGGCCGACCAATCTTGGCCTCGACCTCTTGCAGGGCTTCCCGCAGTTCCCGCAACCGGGCGGCTCGCGCTCGCCGATGAGCAGTGCGCATCGGTCCACTGAGAACAACCAAGCCTCGGTGCGTGACTTGCCGGCCATCGTGATCGAACGGCACCAAGCAAGGAATGCCCCAGTAGCCTTGAGGACCCCGGTCGTCGGTCAGAGGATGGGAGTAGAACTGCTCCTCTGGCACGGCAAGCAACAGTTCGCGGTGGACCTTCTTCTGCGTTTTGAGCCCGGCCAGGTATCGAATCTTCCGGTCATCGTACGCCAGAGCCAGCTCGTCGTTCAGGTTGGCCCGGTCTCCGACGACCATCACTTGTTCGATGGGCCAACCACGACGAGCCAGGAAGCGGCGAAGCTGTTCCATGTTCGCCTGGACGGTGGCCAAGTCGGCGGTTTTGCCAGACCAGGGTGCATACTCCGTGGGGATGTTGCCATCCGCTGCAACGTTCAGGCCATTCTTGAACTTGCGCTTGTTCATGGGCGTGTTGTGGGCAAAGCCGAACTCGGCGTACTGGCTGTCATTGTACTCACCGTGCAGGATGTAGGCTGTCAGGTCGTAGAAGATCAAGTTTAGGTCAATCTCTGCCTGGACCAACGCGCGCTGGACAACGTCCTGCCATATCTCTCGACAGTGAGGTTGGATGGCATCCAGGGTGCGCGCTAACCGGTCGTCGTTGAACTTGACGGCAGGGATGCCCAGGACGTAGACCAGCACCGTCCGGCCCAACCAATCGGCGATCTGATACAGTGGCAGAGGCATCGTGAGACGGTTGAGAATCAACACCAGCGCCACAGAGCCATGCTTCGCCTGAGCACGAGTCGGGCAGTGGCGGTTGATGATGTCTCGAACCTGCAGCGTCTCCAGCAGTGCATACAACACGGGCAAGGCACCCAGATGTTTTCGTATCTGAGACCGCACCAGTAGGTCCACCACCTGGGCCAGGGTCAGTGCCCCGGTCAAAGCCAACCGAGCCAGACGCGCTGTCCACACTGCACGGCGATGAGCTCGCCGCAAAGCGCAGTAGCGCCGCCAGGCCCACTTGCGCCAACGGTGTCGAGGATGCCAGGGAAACAGCGGACCATTGCCCGGATCATGGGTGACGACAGCCGGTAAGGCGGGCAGATCAGGCACTGACCAATCACCCACCGTGGCTTGTTCGGGCCAGGCCCAGTACACCAGGCAGGCAATGGCCCAAATGAGCCAGACCAGGATTTGCGTTCGTCGGCGTTTTGTGGCAAAGTACATCTGGAATCGCTCCGGCAAGTATTGGTTTTGTCACTTGTACTTTGCCATAAAAGGAGCGATTCCGCTACTTTTGCTCTCTATTCAGTTCTTAAAGTGCGATTCTCAAACTGCGAAATGTAGGCTTAGCAGCCTGAATACTTCCCTCATAATTCCGCTGTGCAGCAGGCAAAAACATCACCGCGCCATTAGCGGACGAAGCCAATTGGCTTACCATCCATACTGGACCGGGGTACGCGGCTCAAGGGGCTCAACATCCACAGCCTGCAAACCCTTGCGGCCCTGCTCCACGGTGAACTCTACACGCTCACCTTCTTTGAGAGTCTTGAAACCGGGCATCTTGATGGCAGTGTAATGGACAAAGACGTCGTCGGCGTCTTCGCGCTGAATGAAGCCGTAGCCTTTCGACTCGTTGAACCACTTCACCGTCCCGACTTCTCGCTCGCTCATACTTCCTTCCTTTCGTGGTTTCTCTGAAGCAGGACCAAGGTGCCCCCGCGAAAAAAAGGCCCGGACCTGTAAGTCCGGGCATACATCATCAAGGGCACTGACTCGGAACCTTACTTCATCCTGCTATTACATTATAGCATGGACCAGTATCGAGTGTCAAATCACCGCGCTACGGGGGCAGCAATTCTGATTTTGAGGGAGTCGAGAGTTTGAGAGGCGAACCGACGCATGAT
>JAMJFU010000425.1 GCA_023544525.1 Anaerolineae bacterium
CTCATGTACCGGGCTGGTTTCTCTACCGTGTACCTGTCATTGGAAACCGTCGACGTGGCTCGGCAACGGGCAACGGGGGGCAAGGTGATCACGGAGGACTTGAGCAGGGCCATCGCCCATCTACAAGCCGCGGGCTTTGGGCCCCGGGAGTTGGGCGCCTACATCCTGGCCGGCCTGCCCGGACAGCCCCTGGCCGAGGTGGAAGACAGCGTGCGCTTTGTCCACGGGCTGGGGGTCCAGGCCAGGCTGGCCCTCTTCTCGCCCATCCCCGGCACGCCGGCCGGTGATCAGGCGCTGCCACAGGGCGCGGATCCGCTGCTCCACAACAACACCGTCTATCCCTACCTTCTGGGTGAGGGCTATGTCCTGGAGCTGCAGCGCATCAAGCTTCTGGCCAAACAAGGTAATTCGGCGTTAAAGGCCTAGGCCGGCACACCCGGGCTGGAACTGGTGGATGTGCCCCTGGCCCGCTGCAACAACTCTGCGGCCAACTGGTTGTGATAGGCGATGGTCGTGGGCAGGTCTACCGTGAGCAGCCTTCCGTCCTCCACGACGACGCGCCCGTTGATCACCGACAGGTCCACGCGCGGCGGCGTGCAAAAGACCAACGCCGCCAGTGGGTCCGCCTGGGCGCCAGCAAAGTCGATGCGGTTCAGCCGCACACCGATAAAATCGGCGGCCATGCCCGGAGCCAGCGCCCCGATGTCGTCGCGGCCCAGAACAGCGGCACCCCCGCGAGTGCCCAGCCACAGGCTCTCCTCGGCGCTCAGGGCCGACGCGCCGAGTTTGACCCGCTGCAGCAACATCGCGTTGCGTGCTTCGGCCAGCATATGGCTGCTGTCGTTGCTGGCGCTGCCGTCCACGCCCAAGCCCACCTTCACCCCTGCGTCGATCATGGCCCGGATGGGAGCAATGCCCGAGCCCAACCGCATGTTAGAAGTGGGACAGTGGGAGACCCCGGTGCCCGTCTCGGCCATGAGGGCGATGTCTTGCTCATTGACATAAACACAATGGGTCCACCACACGTCCGGTCCGACCCAGCCGAGCTGGCGCATGAGCTCCACAGGCCGGACGCCGAACTCACGCAGGCAGAACTCCTCTTCGTCCAATGTCTCGGCCACGTGGGTATGCAATACGAGCCCACGCTCACGGGCAAAGGTGACCGATGCCCGCATCAGTTCAGGGGTCACTGAGAAGGGCGAGCAGGGCGCAATGACCAGGCGGCACATCGAGTAGGGTGCTGGGTCGTGGTACTTCTCATAGGCCCGTTCGCAATCGGCCATGATCTCGGACTCGTCCTCCACGACCGCGTCCGGCGGCAACCCACCCTGGGACTTGCCCAGGGACATGCTGCCACGGTTCGGATGGAAGCGTATGCCCACCTCTCGTGCAGCACGGATCTCGTCGTCGATCTGGCTGTCGTTTGGGTAGATATAGAGGTGGTCGGCCGACGTGGTACAGCCGGATAGGACGAGCTCGCTGAGGGCAGCACGGGCGCTGACGTACACCGCCTCCCCTGTCAGGCCGGCCCAGATGGGGTACAGCGCCTGTAGCCAGTCGAAGAGCTCGGCGTCCTGAACTCCCGGCAGAGCGCGGGTGAGGCTCTGGTACAGATGGTGATGGCAATTCACCAGGCCAGGCAGGACGACCATGCCCGCTGCGTCGATGACAAGATCGGCCGCCGGCGGTAGTTCGGCCGTCGGACCCACCTGGCGGATGACGTTGTCCTCCACGTACAAGCCTCCTCCAGCGATGCGGCGACGCCCGTCATCCATGGTGACCAGCAGTGTGGCGTTCTGAAGTAAGGTGGTTGTCATGCGCCCCTCCCCCGGTGGAATGCGGCCATTCTAGCATACGTGCCCCCGGAAGTCAACGCCCTTCGCCGAGTTATTCAAGCTTATCCTGCCTTTTCTTGATGCTCAAGTTGTGCTATAATCCGCTTACTATGGGTCTGTCCGTGGAAGTCCTGGTCTACGCTGGCCTGGTGCTGGGCTATGGCTGGCTGCTCGTTGCGGCGGTCCGGCTGCGCTTGGTGCGGGACCGGTCGCAGCGCTTGCTCGAGGCGCTCTTGGCTACCTCGATGTTGTGGACCCTCGGCCTGGGCCTTTTCGAGTTCGTGGTCTCGGGCCCGTGGTGGGCCTATGCCTGGGAGCGGACGGCGCAGCTCGGGCTCATCTTGCTAGGCGTGATCGCGGCCGAATTCGCGGGCGCCTTTGTCGAGCGTAGCGGCGGTGGCTGGCTGCGCCCTGTCGTCGTCGGCGCGCTCGCCGCCGCGGTCATCGCTTTGGGCATGGACGCCCTGTCCGCCTACCTTCCTGCTTGGGATATGGCCCTCTTCTCCCTGCCGGTTGGGCCTGCCGAGCTGTCGAGCCTGTTGTTGCTCGTGGCCTGGGCCATTCCCGTGGTTGCCGCCTGGTGGACTGCCTTTGCGGCGATGCGCCGCGTGCGCGATTCAAAACACCGGAATCGCATCCGGTACCTCGTAACCTCCCTGCCTGCCCTCCTTGCCGGTGATCTGCTGCTCCTGTTCGCTGGCGCTCCTCTCTTCCTCGTCGGCGCCGGACTCCGGTTGGTGGGGCTTGCCATCGCAACCTTTGCCATAGTCCGGCACGACCTGCCCGACCTGAGGGGACAATGGTTGGCGCTTGTGCGCGTGGCGCTGTCGGCCGGATTCACCGCTTTGCTCTATCTCCTCGTGCTCTTTGCGGTGGTCATGATCTCGGGCACGTTGTTCACTCTGCCAAGCCCTGCGGT
Organism: Anaerolineae bacterium; assembly: GCA_023544525.1. GTDB lineage: Bacteria > Chloroflexota > Anaerolineae > JAAYZQ01 > JAAYZQ01 > JAMJFU01. The sequence continues at coordinate 2,755 of JAMJFU010000425.1, forward strand.
ACTGCTGCCCGCCGTCGGTGTTGCGATCCTGCTGATGGCCCTCATCGACGTCCTTGTAGG
>JAMJFU010000426.1 GCA_023544525.1 Anaerolineae bacterium
TGGCATAGTCGCCGGGTGAGCTGAGGGTCGAGCAGTTAGGGCCGCTATTGCCTGCCGAGAACGTCGGGATGATATTCGCCGCGTGCCAGGCCTCGATGAAGCTATAGTACCAGTCATCCCCGCCCGAGCCACCCCACGAGTTATTGACCACGTCGGGCGCCATCGACGGATCCGGGTTCAGGCCATTCAGGTCCAGCGGGGCGATGATCCACTGGGCACAGCCGGTCAGCGCCTCGTCTGAGCACTGGTTCTGGGCTGGCAGGTCACAGCCCAGGCAGGCCATCCACCGGGCGCCGGGTGCCATGCCGACTTCCATAGCTGGCCCGTCGCCATCGCCGCCGGCCATGGTGCCCATGGTGTGGGTGCCGTGCCCTGACCAGTCACAGGGGGCGTAGGTGGCGCTGTAGCAAGCCGTAGGTGCGCTGCCGTACAGCGCGCCCCAGTTGTAGTTGTGGTCGAAGGTGCCGTCGCCCACGTTGCCCCGGTAGGAGCCGACCAGTGCCTCGTGCGTGTAGCGAACGCCGGTGTCGATGTTGGCCACCACGACACCCTGGCCGGTGATGCCCAACTGCTCCCAGACCTGCGGCGCGTTGACCTTGACGATGTTCCACGTCGGGCTGATCGCGAGCGTGGCCTGCTCGGCAGTGACGATGGCCAACTGCTCCGGATCGGGGATCGACATGCGGTCGTACACACCGCGGAGGCGGGCCACGTCTCCCCGGGCGCGCATTGCCTCGACCACCGCCTGGTCGCCAGCCCGCACCAAGATCGAGTTGTTGATCCAAAAGACCTCATAGGCCAGGCCCCGGCCCTCCAGGTACCGGCGGATCCCGGCCTGGGTGCGGTCAGCCGTCCGGCTCAGGGCCTCAAAGACGTAGCGGCGGCGCGTCTCCTTGTCAGAGATTCGCGGGGCCCGGCTCAAATCGGCCCGCGGGCGCAGCCAGATGAAGAAATCAGAGGTCGCATCCGGAGCCTGCAGCGCCTGGACGACGGCGCCGTCCACGCTGAATGGCCTGTCGACCCAGGTCGTGACCCGCGAGTCTGCCTGGGTGGCAGGCGCCGTCCCGGCCGGGATCTCTTCGATGAGGGACACGATCAGGTCCACCGGCCCCAGGTTGCCGATCTCTAGCGTCGCGGTTTGTTCGCTATTGGCCTGGAGGGCGGCTTCCAGTGCGGCTGGGCTGGTCTGGATCCAGGGTTCCGCCAGCTCGAGGGCCAGGTCGAGTGTCGTCACCTGGCTCGGGTAGACCATCGCCACGGATTGGGCACCCAGGTAGCCCGTGTACGCGGCCGTCACCGTCACCGCCAGTGGCAGTTGGCCGTTGGGATAGCTCTCTGCGAAGCTGCCATCCGGCTGGGTCAGCACCTCAGTCGTCCCCAGGCTGCTCTCCAGCGTGACCAGGGCCCCACTGGCCGGCACGTCCGTGCCTTCTGCGCTGCGGTTCAGGAGGACCGTGCCGCTGACCTGGCCCGGCGCCCCGGGGCCGGGCTCCTGGAGCATCCCAGCTTGGGGGCCTGCCAGGGCGGCGGTCCGTGGCGGCAGACTGGCGCCTGCACCCGCTCCCCAGAACAACAGAGTGGCGAGCAGCAGGACGGTCCCTGCCAGCCAGGCAACGAGGCTTGTCGGTCTCATGGCATCTCCTGCTCCAATGGTGGATCTCCAGGCCGGCGCAGCCCTATCTGTCGGTGATTGGCCTGGCTGCGACCCGGAGGCCGCGCAAGATGCCCTCTGGGGTTTGTGCGCCACCAAAGGCCACCCGCCCGGCCAGGAGGAAGAACGGCACGTCACGGATGCCCAGCGTCGCGGCCCGCTGCTGGTCGGCCTGGACCTGGGGCAGGCCACCCTCTCCCTGGAGCTGCCGGCGCAGGGACCCCGCGTCCAAGCCCAGGTTCGCGGCCAGGACCACCAGCACCTCCAGGTCGCCGATATCCTGGGCCCGGGCAAAGTAGGCCTCAAAGACGGCCTGCAGCAGGTCGCCTGTTCGCTGCTCGGGCGCGAGGGCCAGCAGCCGGTGGGACAGCAAGGTGTTGGGCGTGCGCTCGATGTCCCAGAAGCGGAACGCCAGGCCGGCTGCGGTGCCGGCGCGCTGTGGCCCGTCGAAAAAAGCCCCGAGCGGGGTCTTGCCCTGGCCCTTGGCCAGCATATAGGCGCGGAAGTCGAGGCCCTCCGGCGGGATACTGGGGTCCTGGACGTAGGACCGGTAGCGGACCGACACCGGCTCAGCCTGCCACTGGGCCAGTGCCAGCTGCAGATGCCGTTGGCCGACCCGGCACCAGGGGCAGGCGGTGTCGAAGAACATCTCTACGAGCATGGTATCCCGTCCTCGAGGAGCCCGTCCGTGTGCACCGGCAGGGATGCGCCTTCCCGGAGCGGCGCCGACTGGGCCCAACTGCCATCATACTGCAAGTCGCGGTGCCTGTCAACCGCGCCGCCACTTGCCTCCAGGACAATTGCGCTTGAATTGGCCCCGAGATGCATTGCACCTTTTACCCAGATGCGAGGGCTGCTTTGGAGGGCGATTGTCCTCTCGTGGCATTGCTTGACTAAGGATCGGAGGTGCATTGCATCTGGCTTGAGGCAAATGCAATCACCCTGCACTTGCCTCTACAGCGATTGCTGCGCCGGTTCTGTCTCACCAGCGCGAGCAAAGCTCTACAATCAGGCTGGCTTGAGTCAAATGCAATCACCCTGCACTTGCCTCTACAGCGACTGCTGAGCCGGCTCCGTCTCACCAGCGCGAGTGAAGCTCCACAATCAGGCTCTCGTCCATGTGCGGAATGGGCAGGGTGCCCGGCCGAGAGCCAGGG
>JAMJFU010000427.1 GCA_023544525.1 Anaerolineae bacterium
CCATCCAGCAGGTCCTGAGCAACCTGGTGGATGGCGTCGGCATCGCCCGCGACAAAGGGTAGATCGGCCTGGATCTGAAGTACGATGCTGTTCTCGCTGCCCGGCAGGTCAAAGACCTGGCTGACCCTGTGCAAGAGCGGCCGCAGCGTCACGACGTGGGTGGTCAGGGTGCGGTGACTCTCAACCGCTGGCGGTTCCGCGACCAACTGGGCTACCAGCCGCTGCAACCGGGCCACCTCGTCCTGGAGGATGCCTAGCAGCCGCCCCTGGCGCTCGTCGAGGGAATCTGCGGTGCCGGCCAGCAGCCTGGTCGCCGCGGAGATGTTGTTCAGCGGCGACCCCAGCTCGTGGGATATGGCCGAGAAGAGCCGCGCCCGCCCGCCTGCGGTGCTGGCCAGGACCTCGGGGCCGTAGATGACGACGACGGCACCGGGGTCCCGTTCTTGGCCACGGCTGATGGCGAGGATGACGCCGGTGATGTCCTCCAGGCTGCCCTCGCTCGATGCCAAACGAAAGCGGGTGGGCGCGTTCAGGTGGGTGGTCTTGCCCCAGGTGATCGCCTCGCTGAGGGCCACGGTCCAGGCCAGAGCCTGCGCTGGTTCCGGGATGGTCTCCTGGAGGCAGCGGGCCAGGGGCTGGCCCACGCGCTCAGCCGCGTCCCAGCCCAGGAGCTGCTCCAGGGCAGGGTTGACGTGCAGGATCTTGCCGGCCCCGTCGACGGCACAGAGGGCGACGGAGACCGAGTCAAACGTCAGGTCCGTTCGATTTGGGTTGACATCCATAGGCAATCACCACATTGTGCGCTCGGGCGATCCAGTCTAGTCTTTCTCGATGGTCGGAGAGGCTACACGCGCAGAATACTATAGCACAAAGCGGTGTCTTTGGCAAAATGCTGGATCTACTCAGAAGCTATTGCTTTCTGCTTCTGCTTGCCGGTGAGGATGGGCGTGGCGGTGCCGGCCTCTTTGGGGGCGCACGTCACTGGCGGGAAGAAATCGTGGGAGAACCGCATCTTGGGGGTGATATCCCCTTGCTGGCACATTTGTCTGAAAGAATGATGTACATTTGACATGTCTGCATTCTTGTGGTAGCATGCGGGTAGACCACGACCCCAGGAAGAAAGCGAGGAGGAGCTCATGTCAGAAGCAAAGAGGCAGTGGACGACCCCGCAGTTGATTGTGCTGGCGCGGGGGACGCCGGAGGAGGGCGTTCTCCAGGACTGCAAGTACAGTGCTCCTAAGACACCCCCTACAGGACCGGGGGGTTCGAATGCGAATGGGTGCGGCCTGCAGCCGTCGGGTGGTACCAACTGCGCCACTTGTCCCAATCGCGGCAGCCAAACGTAGCAATACTGCTGTGGGGCCTGCACCAGTAGACACACAAGAAATCTCTTTGGTCGCCGTGGCTTCCATACCGGTGGCAATTGCCCTCAAGACCAACCCAGACGCCTGATCCCCAACGGTGCCGTCTAGTACGTTTTGTGCTGGCAGGTGGTCCATCCTGTCTGTCACTCAGTTGAGCGGTGCTCATGTTCAAATCACGCCAGCCGAAAGAGATGGTTAGCACTGTTGCACGAAAGGAACTCCCCAGGCTCCCCCTGGATGGCAACCTCGATCTGACCTATCGCTGCAACAACACCTGCCGCCATTGCTGGCTGTGGCTGTCCGCCAGCGCACCCCAGGGCCACGACGAGCTCTCATTTGCCGAGATCCGGCGCATCGTCGACGAAGCTCGCCGCATGGGCTGCCAAGCATGGGCCATCTCGGGCGGTGAGCCGATGCTACGCCCTGATTTTGCCGAGATCCTGGACTATATTGCCCGCAAGTCTGTCTACTACAAGCTCAACACCAACGGTACCCTGATCACCCCCGAGATCGCCCGGCTCCTGACCCGCAAAGGCAGAAAGATGGTGGCCCTCTACGGCGCGACGGCCGAGGTCCATGACAACGTGACTCGCAACCCCGGCTCTTTCGAGGCGACGATGCGTGGCTTTGCCTACTTGAGAGAGGCCGGAGCCGGGTTCGAAGTGCAGATCGTGCCCATGCGGGCCAACTACCACCAGTACGAGGAGATGGTGGGCCTGGCCGCGTCCTTGAGCCCCCGCTATCGCGTCGGTGCCCCCTGGCTCTGGCTCTCGGCCAATGGAACGGAGACCCGCAATTGCGAAATCCTCCAGCAAAGGCTCGATCCCGCGACAGTGATCGCCCTGGACGAACCCTATCCAGGGGATGAGGCCCTGCGTGAGCCAGCCGGCACTGAACCGGATCCACGCTCCCAGTGTCGTGGTGCGGACCAGGCGGACGACCGCCTGTTTGCGGCCTGCATCGCTGCGCGGCGCGATTTCCACATCGATCCTTACGGAGGGATGTCCTTCTGCTGCTTCATCAAGGATCCGGCTCTGCGCTACGACCTGCGCCAGGGAAGCTTTCAACAAGCCTGGGACGAGTTCATCCCCTCTTTGGCCGATGTCGTGCGCGGCGGCCAGGAGTACCTGGACAATTGTGGCTCCTGCGATCTGCGGGCCGATTGCCGCTGGTGCGCGGTCTATGGCTGGCTGGAGCATGGACGTTACACTGCCAAAGTGGACTATCTCTGCCAGGTGGCCGCCGAGGCCCGGCGTTTCAAAGACGATTGGAAACTGTCGCATATTCGCTACTACCAGATCGCCGGGATCACGATCCAGGTGGCCGCAGATTTTCCCCTCACAGACGGCACCTTCGCCCCCAAGTTCGCCAAGTTCCAGGTGGACGGTCCCGGTACAGACACCATCTCAGTCCGGCTCGTTTCATCAGTACCGGCCATGT
>JAMJFU010000428.1 GCA_023544525.1 Anaerolineae bacterium
CAGACACCATATGAGTACCTGAGCACACTCTATCAGGTGTTACCCGGCAGCGAGGGGGATGTCCAGGTGATCACCGAGGCCTATGTGAATGCGCACTATGGTCAGGTACCCGATACCAGGGAGGAGTTGCAGCGCATCCGGGACTGCTGGGAGCGGGTGCGCGACCGTGGAGCCAGGCAGTAAGGATGAGAGCACGCCGGCCGGCACAGGCGCGCCTGTGCTCTGGCGATCTGTTGTAACCATGCCTGCCCCTCGCTCGTTATACCTAGTGAGGGGATTGCCCGGCCCTGGGAGACTGCATGGATCGCATCTTGGTGGTCGAAAGATCGGCGCAGGACAAGGAAGCCGCCTTTGAGCGGCTCTTCGAGGACTACCATGCCGAGATCTTTGTCTACCTGTGCCGTCTGGTAGGCGACCCGCACCAAGCGGAGGATCTGGCCCAGGACACCTTCGTAAAGGCCTACAAGGCCTTAACCCGCCTGCCCAAGGATGCAAACGCCCGGGCCTGGCTGTACCGGATCAGCACCAACACGGCGCTGGATTGGCTGCGTCGCCGCCGTCTCATTGCCTGGTTACCCCTCTTTGAACGTGACAACCATCCCGCCGCTCAGACGTCGTTTACCGAGGCATCCCTGGAGAGCGTGGCCGTGCAGCGGACGTTGGCCCGTCTCTCTGCCCGCTACCGCGTGCCCTTGGTGCTTTACGCCTGCCAGGGGCTCTCGACGCAAGAGATAGCCGAGGTCTTGAGCATCTCGCGCGGAGCGGTGAAAACCAGGTTGTTCAGAGCGCGGGAAAAGTTCCGGCAGCTGTATGCTCCGGCGGAGGGGGAATGATGAGCTGTCGCAGAATTCGGCATTTGCTCGCTTTTCGCCGCGAGTTGACCGGCAGGGAAGAGCAGGCCACAGCACAGCATCTGGCTGCCTGTCCTGCCTGCCGGGCCATCGCCCGCGAGTACGAGCTGATGGACCGCCGGCTCGATCGCCTGCCGGCGCCGGTCTCGGCCCTGGCAATCCCGCCGGCCATGCGAAGGAGCCATGTCCCACCGCAGCGGCGGCAGGAACAGAGAGGGCCGGCCGTCGCTCCGCGGTCGGCCAGCCAGGCCCTGCTGCTCCTCGCGCTGCTGGCTGTGGTCGTCGTCGCTGCTTCTGTTTGGTCGACGAACCCCGAGGCACCAGCCTCCAAGTTCGTGGCTGAAGGGCCGGTGGCAAGTCAGGCTGGTCGGGTCGCCGCCGAGGCTGCCCCATCGACCGCAACGACCCCTCTTCCGGCCGAAGCTGCTAGGTATTGGGGCTATGCCGTCCGGGAGGGTGAGACTCTCCGGTTCATTTCCCGCCAGGTTGGTGTACCTGTGGAGGCACTTGAGGCGGCCAACGGTTCGATGGACCTCCGCAGCCTGAAGGTTGGCGAGGTGCTATGGATCCCTTTGAGGGTTGAGGATACGGCCCTCAAGCCGGTGGCCGGGGGCGAGGCGATCACCTATACTGTTCAGGCCGGCGACACTCTGTGGTCTATTGCCAAAGCGTTCGGCCTGGAACCGGAGAGCGTCCTCTGGTCCAATCCACATCTCGAGGGTGTGCCAGACATGATAGCAGTGGGCGATGTCCTTGCGATCCCTCCAGTGGACGGCTTCTGGTACACCGTCCAGGAAGGGGACACCCTCGAGGGTCTGGCGGAAACCTACCTGACCACGGTGGAAGAGATCGTGTCCTTCGCGCCGAACGAACTCCACCAGTCCTCCCCCCTGCGGCCGGGCCAGCAGATCATGATCCCCAATGGCCGCCAGAGCGCTACGCCCTGGCATGCCTATTATCCCGTGCCTGAGTTCCATCCACCGGCCAGCGCACCCAAGGGTGACGGGGCCTTTGCCTGGCCCGTGGAGGGCCTGCTAGTCCAGCCCTACTGGTCCGGCCACCTGGCGATCGACGTCGCCAATAGTACAGGTACGCCCGTCTATGCAGCCGAAGATGGTTACGTCACCCTGTCGGGCCGTGACACCTGGGGCTTTGGCAACCAGGTTGTGATCGACCACGGCAATGCCTATCTGACGCGCTATGCCCAACTCAACACCATCCTGGTCAGAGCCGGGGAGTCCGTGCACCAGGAGCAGCAGATTGGCACCGTGGGCAGCACAGGGCGCGCCACCGGCCCTCACCTGCACTTCGAGATCATCCAAAACGGGGCAAGGGTGGATCCTATGGGGCTGCTGCCCTGAGGGGCCCAAGCCAGGACGTATCGGGTCCCGGGAGATCAGCCAGGTGCACGCGCGATGAGGCGGACACTCGAGTCGCTCTGGGGTGTCCCCTCGGCATAGTAGACGATCTTGAGGCCCGCATCGAGGGCCATCTGCCGCAGCTCGCCTATCTCCAGCAGGTAGCCAGGATCGAAATCAGGCCGAACCTGCAGGTAACGCACATTGCGGTTGCGCTCGAAGAGCAGGCCGCCAGGGCGCAGGCCCCCCGCCAGTTGGGGCATCAAGCCGCGGTTCAGATAGAAAAAGACCAGGATGAGGTCGTAGTGCCGCGGCGGCACCCACCAGCGATCCATGTCGGCCTGGATGAACTGGATCCTGTCCTGCAGGCCGCGCTGCCGTGCTTCGCGCTGGGCCTGGGCCAAGCCGACGTCGCTGATGTCAATGGCGTCTGCGTGGTAGCCTCGCTCTGCCAGGTAGAGCGCGTTACCCCCGAATCCGCAGGCGACATCCAGGGCCCGCCCACCCACCAGTAGGTGGTCGTGTTCTACGAGGAACTCCTTTGGCTGGAAATTGGCCGGCCCCTCTCCGGCTCCATACTTGCG
>JAMJFU010000429.1 GCA_023544525.1 Anaerolineae bacterium
CTGACCATGGCAGTGGGGCTAGTCGGCCTCGTGTACCTGCGGGATGACGGTTCGCAGAGCGCCCCTGGCGCGTAAGCGGGCCCAAGGCACCAAGCTATCTTACTAGGCAGCGTACTGGAGGAGAAGCGATGAAAGCGATAGGCGGCTTGTTGATCATCCTGGCCCTGGCGGTTGGCATCGTACCGGCCCTGACTAGCTGCGAGTCCCGGGGTAAGGCCATCGCTCTGCCCAACGGCAAGAGCATTCCCATGAAGTGCCACTGGACCGGGCGCGCCGAGCTGGTGGCGGCCGTGCCCCTGCTGGCGGTGGGCGCGATCATGATGCCCACGCGCCGCCGGGAGACGCTCCAGGCCTTGTCGGTGCTGGGCATCCTCATCGGCGCCATGGTCATCCTGCTGCCGACGACGTTGATCGGCGTGTGCGCCAATCCCGACATGCTGTGTAACATGGTCATGAAGCCTGTCTTGACCTTCACCGGGATGCTAATCATTCTCGTCGGGGCAGCGGGTTTCTTTCTGGCGCGCCGGGCAGAGAGCCAGTAGCTCTGCAGTCTAGAGAGGGTCATGTCCTGGGCCGATGAATCTTCTTGAGCTGGCACGCAAGAACATAGCCGGCAGTGCCTTCCGCAGCTGGACGGTGGGCCTGTGTGCCCTGCTCGTCGCGGCGCTCACCCTGGCCACCAGCCTGATCCTAAGCGGCGCGGAGGATAGTCTGCGCCTGGCTGCCGAGCGTCTCGGCGCCGACATCGTCGTTGTCCCTGAAGGCACCGAGGCCAAGGTCGAGAGCGCCCTACTCATGGGCACCACCACCCGCGTTTGGATGGACGAGGAGACGCTGGACGCGGTCCGCGCTGTGCCCGGCGTGCAGGCGGTCTCACCCCAGCTCTACCTGTCGACGCTCGTCGACGCCGCCTGTTGCGCCGTATCGGACATGTTCCTGGTGGTGTACGACCCGCAGACCGATTTTACCATCGAGCCCTGGCTCAAGGAGACGATCGGCGAGGGACTCAAGCTGGGCCAGGTAGTGGGCGGGCACTATGTCTTTGTGCCCGAGGGCGAGCAGAATATCCAGCTCTACGCCTACCTGCTGACCCTCAGAGCCAACCTCGAGCCCACCGGCACATCTCTCGACTCCAGCATGTTTCTGACCATGGAAACCGCACGCGACATGGCGCGCATCTCGGAGAGCATGGCCCTCGAGCCGCTGGTGATCCCAGAAGGCAAGATCTCGACCATACTTCTCCAGGTGGCCCCCGGCTTTGACCTGGACGAGGTGGCCCTGGAGATCATGCACCAGGTACCGGGGGTGACGCCCATTGTGAGCACCAACCTCTTCCAGGCCTACCGCCAGCAGATGACCAGCCTGCGCACCAGCACGACGGTAAGCATGGTCACGACGCTCACGCTCTCGCTGGCGACCCTGGCCCTGGTCTTTTCGCTGGCGACGAACGAGCGCAAGCGCGAGCTGGGCATGTTGCGGGCCATGGGCGCCACCAGGGAGTTCGTCTTCGGGTCGCTCCTGGTCGAATCGGGGATCCTGGCCCTGGCCGGTGCCGCCACGGGCATCGTCCTGACGGTGATGATCACCAGCCTCTTCCACAACCTCATCGTGAATACCCTAAACATCCCGTTCCTGCTGCCGTCGCTGCAAGGCCTGCTGGGGCCGGTGGCCGGCGGTATTGGCCTGGCCCTGCTGTGCATAACTTTGGCAGCGATGGTGCCGGCCTACCGCATCAGCAGCATGGAACCGGCCATGGCTATGCGGGAGTAGGCGCATGATCGTACTGGAGGGTGTCACCAAGGTCTATACCCTGAGCCAGGAGCACAAGGTCACCGCTGTGCACGACGTGAGTCTGGAGGTAGCACCAGGCGAGTTTCTGCTCGTGACCGGACGGTCGGGCTCGGGCAAGACGACGCTGCTTAACTTGATCGCCGGCCTGACCCGGCCGACTACGGGGCGCGTGTTGTGGAATGGCGTCGACCTGTGGAGCATGAGCGACCGGCAACAGGCGCGGCTGCGCAGTCGCAGGGTCGGCTTTGTCTTCCAGTTCCCCAGCCTCCTGCCAGCGCTGACCATGGCCGAGAACGTCGTCCTGCCTTCGGCGTTCAGTGTGAATGGCGACAGGCAAGGCGCACACGAGCAGGCTGCCGAACTGCTGTCTACCGTGGGCCTGGCCGACAAACTGCTGGCCTACCCCCGGCAGGTCTCCGCGGGGCAGCAGCAGCGGGCAGTGATTGCCCGCGCCCTATTCAACCGGCCGGAAGTCCTGTTGGCCGACGAGCCGACCAGCGACCTCGACGAAAAGACCGAGCGGGAGATCATGGACCTCTTCCAGGCGGTCCATGCGGACACAGGGCTGACCATCATTCTGGTCACCCACACTGCCGAGCTGGTCAGCTACGGCACTCGCCACGTAAGAATGGCCGGAGGCCAGATTACGACCGAGGAGGATTAGGGGCTGCCTTGTGTAGAAGGTCCGCATCTAGAGCTTCTAACTTGGCCAACTTTTCCAACCCTTCCAGCTGAATCCGTAGCCAATCCCCTCTCTGTCCGGCGTTCGGTAAGTGCTTGTCCTGCTATAATAGGTATTGCGTGGACACAAGTGTAGGCTGGCAGTGGCCTGGAAGCCGTGGGCATATTAGCGTCAACTCCCTTGGCGCTGATGATCACCGACCTCAGAATGCCCGGGACCTTGAAGGAGGACTAGATGAAACGAGTCGGGACCTATTCGCTTGCCCTGTTGGGTTTTGCCTTTGCCCTCGGCTTTGGCA
>JAMJFU010000042.1 GCA_023544525.1 Anaerolineae bacterium
GGCTGTGACCGGCATGCCGTCACTCCAGCGCACGTCATCCCGCAGGTGAAAGACATAAGTGCAGCCATCATCCAGGACGTCCCAGCCCCGCGCCACGTCGGGCACGACGTCGGCCTCGGGCGTCAACTCGACGAGCCCGCTGAATAGTTGCCAATCGCCCCCTAGTGCTGGATCCAGGCTGACTGGATCGTAGGGCGCCAGCCGGAGGGCATGCGGTGCGGGAGGCAGGTGGACCGGTGCCCTCTCTGCTGCCTGCTGCCACAGCCGGAACCCCTCTGCGTTTGCTTGGCGCGCCTCCTCGTAGCGGAAGGCGTTGTGATAGGCCAGGCCCAGCTTCATGAGCATCCGCGCCGTGGCACGGTGGTCCTCCCCCTGGCGCAAGAAGGCCAGCGCCCGCTGGTAATAGCCCACCGCCTCGTCCAGGGCGTAGGCCAGTCGCGCCTGGTCCCCCGCCCGCTGCAGGCAGTCCACCGCCTTCTCCGCCACCCCGGCCTGCTCCCAGTGGTAGGCTAGCAGGCCCAGCAGCTCCTCCACACGCTCCGGGAAGAGGCGCTCTAGCGCCTCGGCCACCTGCTGGTGGTAGGCCCGCCGCCTGCGCTTCAGCAGCCCGTTGTAGGCCGCCTCCCGCGTCAGGTCGTGCTTGAAGATGTACTCCAGCTCCGGGATCCGCGCCCGCTCCCGGATCAGGTCCTCCCGCTGCAACGTCTCCAGGCGCTGATCCAGCCGCAACTGCTCGTACGCCGCCGATTCAGCCCTCGCGATCTCGGCCAGGATGCGGTAGAGAAAGATGCGGCCGATGACCGAGGCCAGCTGCAACAGCCGGCGGGTCTCCTCCTCCAGCCGGTCGATGCGGGCCACGAGCACGCCCTCCAGCGTATCCGGGATGAGGATTCGCTCCACCTCTATGGCGGCCTGCCAGTGGCCCGATCTGGGGTCCTGGATGAGGGCCCCCTGGTCGATGAGGGAGCGCAGGATCTCCTCCAGGTAGAAGGGGTTGCCCTCGGCCCGGTCCAAAATGCGCTCCTTGAGCCCCGGCGGCAGCTCGTCGACCCATAGCAGGTTGCTGACCAGGGACTTGCTCTCCTCGGCCGTCAGGGACGCCAGCCTCAGATCCGTGTGCCTGAAGCTACCCTCCGCAGAGACCCTCTCCCGCAGCCCCCAGCAGGGATGGTTCCGCACTGGGCGAAAGACGCACAGAAAGAGAAGGGGAAGTTCGCCACTGAGAGGCAGCAGGTGCTCCAGAAGCTCGAGGGAGGTGGCATCGGCCCAGTGCAGGTCCTCGCAGACGACGACCAGAGGGCGCTGACGGGCAGCGCTGGCTAGCAGCGTCCCGACGGCCTGGAAGGTGCGGTCCCTGAGTTCCCGTCCGGACAGCTCCTCCAGGCGATCCTCCGCCTCCTTCTCCAGGGACAGCGACATCAGCCGGGCCAGGTAGGGGTACAGGTCCTCGAACTGCCCGGCGCAAAGGTCCAGGATCCGGCGTTCTAGGACATCGCGGACGGCATCCGGCCCATCGTCGAGGGTCACACCCAGCAGACCACGCAGGATGTCCAGCCACAACAGGTAAGCCAGCGAAGAACCGTAGGACAGGCAGCGGCCTTCCAGCCAGGCCAGGTGCAACGCACTTTGGAAGTGCGTCGCACCTCTCAATTCGGCCACCAGGCGCGACTTGCCGATGCCGGCCTCGCCGACGATGGTCACCACGCCACCGCGGCCGGCCTGCAGATGGCTCAGGGCCTCCTTCAGGGCACCGAACTCGGCCTGGCGACCTACCAGTGGCGACCCCAAGCCGGCGATGCCCCGCGGCTTGGCGCCTATCCCCTTGGCCGCCAGCACGCGGTACACGGCGACCGGCTCGGCTTTGCCCTTGACCGCGATAGGGGGCAAGGCCTCGGTTTCAAACAGCGACGCCACCAGATTGTGGGTGGCCTGGCTGATGAGCACCGTGCCCGGCTCGGCGGCCTGCTCCAGCCGGGCGGCTAGGTTGACGGCGTCGCCCATGGCCGTGTATTCCACCCGCAGGTCGGAGCCCACCTCGCCGACGACGACCAACCCGGTGTGGATGCCCACCCGCACGTCAAAGCCGTGGATGCCCCGTTCCGCCTCCAGCCGGGCGGCATAGGCCCGCGCTCCGGCCAGGATCTCGAGGGCGGCCCGGCAGGCCCGCTCGGGGTCATCCTCGTGGGCCAGGGGCGCGCCAAAGAAGGCCAAAACCGCGTCGCCCATGAGCCGGGCCAGGGTGCCCTCGTAGCGATAGACCGGCTCGATGAGCAGGTCGAAGGCGCCGCTCATGATCTCCAGCACGTCCTCGGGGTCGAGGTCCTCCGCCAGGGCTGTGGAGCCCTTGACGTCGGAAAAGAGGATGGTGACGGTCCGTCGCTCCGGGGAGGGCTGTCCCCGGGTCGCCAGCAGCCGCTCGGCGTACTCTCTGGGGATCAGGCGGCGCAGGGCTGGTTCGATGGAGGCTGCAGATGGCGCCTGGTCGACCCCAGCACCGCACTCGGAGCAGAATCGCGCGAGCGGAGAGACCAGGGCGCCACACTGGCGACAGGCTGCAGCGAGCCTGGCCCCGCAGTGAAGGCAGAATCTGGCCTGGTCGGGATTCTCTCGGCCACAACGAGAGCATTCCATGCTCGCCTCCATTGTCCGACATCAGCAGAGCGCCGTGCCGAGGACGCCACGAAGGAAGGGCTAGGAGTTCGATGAAAGCATCTGGGAATCTAGGACTTGCCAATCATTCTACCCCAGACTGGAGATTCGTGTCAAGTAGCTGCGCCAACCGCTGTGCGGCCGGGTGCATTCCAGGATTCTAGATGAGTTTCCCTACAGGCGTTCTGGCAGGCAAGTTGCAGGAAACTGGGGGGCATGGTATACTTGTGCCAAGGTGGCATCCCTGCTGTGTAGCAAGGAAGAAGGGCGGCCGTTTTGGAGCTGGAGGCCAAGTTCACCGTTCCGGACGAGCGGACGTTCCAGCAGTTGCTGGCAGCGAGCAACCTGGGCGCTTTTCGCCTGGGGCAGAGCACGGTCGCCCGGGTCCACGACCGCTACCTGGACACCCCCGAAGGCGCGCTCCGCCAGGGAGGCTATGCCCTCCGTCTGCGCCGCGAAGACGGGCGCCACCTCGCCTCCGTTAAGGGCCTTGGCGAGGCCAGCGGCGCAGTGCACCGTCGCGAGGAGTACGAGGTCGAGCTGCCCGGCCCCCTCCCACCCCAGGAATGGCCGCCTGGCCCGTCTCGCGACCTCGTCCTGGGCCTGATCCAAGATCGACCCCTCGTCCCCCTCTTTGAGCTGGAGCAGGACCGCCACCAGCGCTCCGTCACCAGCCAGGGGCGCCAGGTGGGCGAGTTCAGCCTGGACCGGGTGCGCGTCCGCCAGGACGACGCGGTCGCGGCCACCTACCTGGAGCTGGAAGTTGAGCTCCTGGCGGATGGCCAGCGGCGAGACCTGGAAGAGATCTCGGTCGAACTCCAGAAGAGGACCGGCGTGGCTCCCCAACCCCAATCCAAGTTCGAGCGGGGACTGGCCCTATTCGGCCTCGATCCGGCGGCAGCAGGGAAAGGGGCACGGATGGAGGTGGCGGAACCCGCCGGTGCCGTCGACGAAGGGTCGGAACTCGCACCGGCAACCAAGGGCCCCGAGGAACCGCTCATCGTGGCGGACGATTCGATGAGCGAAGCCGGGCGCAAGACCTTGCGTTTTCAGTACCAGAAGATGCTCTATCACGAGCCCGGCACCCGCCTGGGAGAGGACATCGAAGCCCTGCACGACATGCGGGTCGCCACGCGGCGCATGCGCGCCGCCTGGCGCGTGTTCGGCGACTATTTCGAGCCCAAAGCGGTGGCCCCCTTCCTGAAAGGCCTGAAGCGCACGGGCCGGGCCCTGGGACCGGTGCGCGACCTGGACGTCTTTCGAGAGAAGGTGCGGGCCTACGCGGCTACCTTGCCGGAAGCCGAGCAGGGACGCCTGGATGGTCTCCTGGGCGTGCTGGATGCGCGCCGCGAGGCGGCCCGGGCGCGGATGATCGTTTACCTCGACAGCGAGAAGTATGCCCGCTTTGTGGCGCGCTTTGGCCAGTTCCTCGAGGTGGAAGGCATGGGCGCCCGGGAGGTTGGACCGGGAGACGGCGACCCGCTTCCCCACCGCGTGCGCCACGTGGCGCCCATGGCCACTTACGAGCGCCTGGCGGCGGTGCGCAGTTACGACGAGTGGGTCACGATCCCAGATCCGCCGTTGGAACGCCTGCACGCCCTGCGCATTGCCTGCAAGCGGCTGCGCTACACCCTGGAGTTCTTTGAGCAGGTATTGGGGCCAGATGCCAGGGTGGGCATCAAAGAGGTGGTCGCCGTGCAAGACCACCTGGGGGAACTGCAAGACGCCGTCGTGGCCAGCGGCATCCTGGGCGATCTGCTCAGCCGAGGCACCTGGGCGGAAGAGGCTGAGGGTGAGCCCGGGCCTGGGTCGATTTCGCCAGAAGCGCGGGAGGGCGTGGAGGCCTATCTGGCTGCCAAGGAGTCAGAGTTGCAGCAGCTGGTGGAGACCTTCCCCGAAGCCTGGGGGCCGCTGAATACGCCGGAGTTCAGTCGTTTGGTGGCGGAGGCCGTGGCCGTTCTCTAGTGCTCTTTGGCGTCAGGGCCGGCTCTAACCCGTCCGCGGCCCGGAGATCACCGTGCGGGCCAATGCGGTCAGGCACGGACCTGACCGGAGCGAGAAGGGCATCACAGCGCAGGCCAGAACAGCCAGGTCACGGACCTGGCCGGAGCGGGATGGGCATCACGGCGCTGGCCGTGGCCGTAGTTGGCACAGGAGAGAAAGGAGCATTGGTGCATGCTGGAAAAGATCGATCTCAACCGCAAACTGCCCAAGGAAGAGTACAATAGACTGAAGCCCCGGCTGCAGCGCCGGCTCTACGACCTGCAGAAGGCCAGTTGGGATGCCAACATCCCGACGATCATCCTCTTTGAAGGCTGGGACGCCGCCGGCAAAGGCACGGCCATTAACCTTCTGACTTCGCGCCTGGATCCACGCGGCTTCAAGCTCTATCCTATCCAGGCACCGCGCACCTATGAGACCCTCTTGCCCTGGCTGTGGCGCTTCTGGCTCAAGATCCCAAACTATGGCGAGATGGCCATCTTTGACCGGAGTTGGTATGGCCGGGTGCTCGTCGAGCGGGTGGAGGGGCTCACCCCTGTGCAGGAGTGGCGCAAAGGCTACCGGGACATCGTCGACTTTGAACGGACCCTGGCCGACGATGGCTATGCCATCATCAAATTCTACCTGCACATCAGCAAGAAGGAGCAGAAGAAACGCTTCAGAAAGCTGGAAAAGGACCTGCTCAAAAGCTGGCACGTCCAGCCAGAGGACTGGGATCACCACCGCAAGTATAACGAGTACGTGGTGGCCATCGAAGAGATGCTCGAGCGCACCGATACGGAATGGGGGCCATGGACGATCGTCGAGGCGACTGACCGCCGCTGGGCCCGGGTCAAGATCTTTCAGACCATCATCCGGCGCATGGAGGAGGCACTCCAGGACCGGGGGTTTGAGCTGCCAGAGCTGGAGCCGGAGCCCGAAGAGGAAGAGGCACCAGAGGTGCAAGCGGAGACGGTGGAGCCTGTGACCGGCGAGAGCGCCGAAACCGAGGCGCTGGCCCAGGCCGCGGCGGAATAGGAGGAGCGCCATGTTAGGTACCACAGACCTGAACAAGAGCCTGACCCGCGAAGAGTATGTCCGCGACCTGATCCGCTACCAGATCCAACTGCGGGCGCTGGCCTACCAGCTCTACGTGCAGAAGCGACCCATGATCATCGTATACGAAGGCTGGGATGCCGGCGGCAAGGGCGGCAACATCAAGCGCGTCACCGAAAAGCTGGACCCACGCGGCTACGAGGTCTTTCCCATTGCGGCACCCCAGGGGGAGGACAAGACCCACCACTACCTGTGGCGGTTCTGGCGTCGCCTGAAACCACCGGACGAGAAACAGATCCTGATCTTTGACCGCACTTGGTACGGCCGGGTGATGGTCGAGCGGCTGGAGGGTTTTTGCACCGAGTCAGAGTGGAAGCGCGCTTACCGCGAGATCAACGAGTTCGAGCGGCAACTGGTCGACTATGGCGCCATCATCGCCAAGTTCTGGATCCATATCAGCAAGGAAGAGCAGTTGGCGCGTTTCGAGGGACGGCAGGAGACGCCCTACAAGGCCTGGAAGCTCACCGACGAGGATTGGCGCAACCGGCAGAAGTGGGATCTTTACGAAGAGGCGATCAACGACATGCTGCTCAAGACCAGCACCCTGACTGCGCCGTGGACCGTCGTCGAGGGTGACTGCAAGTGGTGGGCCCGGGTCAAAGCCCTGCGCACGCTGGTCGATCTGCTGACCCACGAGCTGAACTATGTGCCGCCGGATCCCATGGGCCCAGCCGACGCGGAGGAGGACAAGAAGGACAAGGGGGACGGCAAGAAGGCGAAAAAGAGCAAGGCCAAAAAGAAAAAGAAGAAGGGCAAGAAGAAAAAGGGCAAGAAAAAATAGGGTTCCCGATCACCCCCGGCACGACGCTCGCCGGGGGTTTTCATTTCTCCCTCAGTAGATCCAGCACCGCGACCAGGTCCTGGGGCAGCGGTGCCTCCAGTTCCAGGCGCTGCCCGGTCGCTGGGTGCTTGAATGCCAGCCGCCGGGCGTGAAGGAGCTGGCGCGGGGCCGGCAAGCGGGCCTTACGCCGGCCATAGACCGTGTCTCCGACGACGGGGTAGCCGATGGAGGCAAAATGGACGCGGATCTGGTGGGTGCGCCCCGTGTGGGGTTGGGCCTCGACCAGGCTGTACGCTCCGGCCGCCGGCCCGACCTTGTGGGCAAACTGCTCCAGGACATGGTACTCGGTCAGCGCCTCGCGGCCGCCAGGCAGGACTGCCATCCGCTGCCGGTGCTGGGGGTCGCGCCCGATGGGCGCTTCGATGCGGCCCCAGGCAGGCTGGAGATGGCCGTCGAGCAGGGCCAGGTAGGCCTTGTGCACCAGCCGTTCCTTGAACTGCCGCTGCAGCGCCCGCCGGACCTTTTCCTGGAGGGCGATCACGATCAGCCCCGAGGTGTCCCGGTCCAGGCGGTGGACGATGCCGGGCCGTTCGCCCTCGCGGCCGGTCAAGGCCGGATAGCGGGCCAACAGGGCGTTGACCAGGGTCCCGCCGGCGTGCCCCGGCGCTGGGTGCACGACCATCCCCGGCGGTTTGTTGACCACCACCAGGTGCTCGTCCTCGTAGACGATGTCCAGGGGGATGGCCTCAGCAGCCAGCTCGGCCTCTTCCTCGACGCGGAGCTGGGCGGTGATGAGATCACCAGGCCGGACTTTGTAGCTGGCCTTGACCCATTCGCCGTTAACCGTGACTTTGCCGCCGTCGATCAGCCGCTGGGCCGCAGAACGGGAGAGATCCGGCAAGCGATCGGCCAGAAACTTGTCCAGCCGGTCTTGGCCATCCTCGACACGGTACTCTATCTGGCGATCGCTCATAACTGACAAAGAAAAGCGGGGCCCTGTCTCTCCCCGCCCGTCCAACTCGTCTGCACGTTGGCTGCCATCCTACTGCTCTTCCGTGACCGTGCTATTGCCCAGCAGCAAATCCTCATTGCGCCACAGCATCCAGGCCAGGATGCCCACGCCCGATACGATGCACATATCGGCTACGTTCCAGACAGGCCAGATTTTGACGTCAACAAAGTCGGTCACATAGGCCCGCGGCAGTGCCGTCCAGAAGCTGCCCGTCTGCTGCGAGGCCAAAAACGCGGTGCGAAGCCGGTCGATCACATTCCCCAGGTCACCGGCAAGGATAAGGGCGGCTGAAAGGCGCAGAGGCCACTGCTCGCGCGGGATGCGAGGATAAAAGATGACGATGGCTACCAGGACCGCCAGGTTGACCAGCATAAAGAGCCAGCCCAGCCCGGGCAGCTGGCCGAACGCCACGCCAGAGTTCTGCACGTGGGTAATGGTCAAGACTCCGGACAGGGCAGGGATGGGCGCCCAGGCCTCGCCAACCGCCAGGTTCTGCCGAACCAGTATTTTGCTGACCTGGTCCCCCGCAAGAAAGAACGATGCCAACAGGACCAACACCGCCCAATCTCGGATTCGATTCGAGCGCAAGAGACTCCTGTGTGCTCTAGATTCTTTGGCGTTGCTGGCAGCGCAGGCAGAGTGTGGCGTAGGGCAAGGCCTCGAGCCGTGCCGGATCGATATCTTCGCCACATCGTTCACAAGTGCCATAGGTGCCCTGGTCAAAGCGCGTAAGGGCACTCTTGACCTGTGACAGCAACTGCTGGGCATTCTGATGCAGGGCTAGCTCTTTGGCTTGCTCAAAAGCCTCGCTAGCGTCGTCGGCCATGTGGTTGCCATAGCCCAGGTTTGTTGCGCCTTCCGCTTCCACCTGTGCCAGCAGGGTCTCCAACCGTGCTCTCTCGTCTTCCAGGAACGATCGGAGCACCTCAGGACTTCTAACGACCATTCCACTCTCCCTTTGGAGCATTGCTCCCTTTTGGATCTACGATTGTACCCCAAGCCCGGAATTTGGGCAAGTCGCCCTGGCAGGCTGGGGCCACGTTCACCCTACATCTCCCTTCCGCTTAGCCAACTTGCACCAGCACGAGCAGGGTGCCGTCGGCCTGTGCCGCCCAGCCTGCCGGCGCCTGCGGAGTGATGCTTACCTCGTCGGGCAGAAGCGTTACGGCCTGGTCGCCGACCTCCACACTCACGCTCAGGCCCTCCCACAGTTGGTGGGCCAGATCGGTGGCACGCTCGGGCTCCAGGCTGGCCAGAGCGGCTTCGACCTCCCCCCGGCTGATGTCTCGTCCCATCTCCCGTCCAGGGGCCAGGCCCAGGCGCCAGGGCAGCCCCTCTCCCAGCTCGGGGATGATCTCCAGGCGCATCACGCCCAGAACCTGGGTCAAGAGTTCCTGCAAGGGCGAAAACCGGGAGCCATCGCCCTGGCGGGGCGGGTAAAAACCGACCAGCGCCCGGGCCAGAGACTGCCGGGCCGGCAACCCCGATTCATGGCGCGCCGCCAGGCCAAGCGCCTCCGCCCGCCGCACCAGGGCTACACCCTCGAGCAGCGTCCTATCCCCCCAGGCAGCATCGAGTGCCGGCCCAGCCCCCAGATGCACGCTCTCGGCCATGGGCCCCTTGAGGCGGCGATGCATGGCTTCGGCCAGGTGGGGCACAAAGGGTGCCAATAGGCGGCTCAGGGCCTCCAAGATCTGGGACTGTTGGGGAGATGTACCCTGCCGGTGCAGCGTGTACCAGCCCACCAGGTCCTGCACCAGGGCCGCCACCAGCCCGGCAGCCTCGCCCGGCTGCGCGCCGTCGAGGGCCGTCACTACGGCATGGCTGGCCTCGTAGAGGCGGGCCTGCAACCAGCGATCCAGGAGTGCGGCGACGGCGATCTCCCTTCGCCCCCGTCCAGTCCCCTCATCCTGGCGAGCCTCCTGGCCGGCGACCCAGCGCCAGAGCGGCCGCAAGAAGTCGCGCTCCGCTTCGACGGGTGTGCTACCCACGTAGGCTGCCCAGCGCAGGGCATCGGCCGGCTGGCTCCGTTCCGGGTCCCAACCCTCCTGGACCCCGATCTCGGGCAGGGTCACGGCCTGCTCCCAGACCAGGGCACCCCGCAACAGGGCGGCGAGTTCGGCCGCATCACCCAGCCAACCCAGGTCGCGATCGCCCAGGCCGATGGCCAGGCTCTGCACCTCGTCGATGTGCGGCGTCGGCCCCAGCGCCCAGGGGAGGACGGCCGACTCGAAGGCCGCATCCACCACCTCGGGGACGCGGCGCATGGTTTTGCCGCAGCGGCGGCAGGGGAAGGTGAGCCGGTCCACCGCCGGCCGGTGGACGTCGAGCCGGGCAATGTCTACCCCTGTGCGATGGGCCAGGTCGTCAAGGCCAGCTACGCAGTAGACCTGGTTGCAGGTGGAGCAGGTCCACATTGGCAGGGGTGTACTCCAACTGCGGTCGCGGCTCAGCACCCACGGGCCGCTGCCCGTCTCGATCAGCCACACGTCTCGGGCCACCGGCAGCAGGCGTGTCTGGCAATAGGGACACTGGGACCTGAAGGCCGTGCCGGTTTCCAGCCGGTAGACCAGACCCCGGCTGCGCAGATCGTCCACCAGCAGGGGGTCCGCGTCCAAGGGCGAGAGGCCACGCCAGGGAGTGACCGATTCGTCGAAACTCCCCCAACTGTCCAGCAGGTCGGGGACGGCCAGCCCGTGCTCCTGGGCCAGCACCAGCGACAAGGCCTCAAAGCTGGGCGTAATGGGGAACAGGCCCGTCCCGGTATCCAGCGGCACCTTTTCGCTGAGGACGATGCCCGCCGATTCCTTGCCCACCGGCAGGAAGGTAAAGGGCGGGTTGTAGCGAGCCCCGCGCAGCGATTTCCCAACCAGCCGCCGCACGAGCCGGTGCTCGCGCATCAGCGTCCGGCCCAGGGCCGCCTCGGCGAGGACCAGGCGGAGGGGCGGGGTCTCGTCCTGGGTGGGCAGCTCGACCAGCGCGTAGCTGGTCTCGGGATGGGCAGCAAGGCCCACCATGCCGGCCAGTGTCCAGGGCCTGAGGGTCCGGGTCAGGAAATAGGTGTTGGCCTCTCCCTGCCAGGGCAGGATCAACCATACCGATTGGGCCGTGGCCTCCACGGCCTGCCGCGCGGCTTCTGCCGCAGACAAGGGAGTGGCACAGCGAGGGCAGAAGGACACCACCCGCCGTTCCTGGCGCAGCAGATTTGCGTCCCAGAGGGTGCGCAGGGCGCCCCAGACCGCGCCCACAGCCTGGGGGGCAAAGCTGGCGTAGGCGCTTGCCGGATCGTACCACAGGCCCAGGCGATCGGCGAGCGCCTGCCCTTCCGCCACGCCTTCGACGGCGGCCTGGCGGCAGATGTCGTTGAACCGGGCCAGGTCGAGCCCTTCGACCCGCGGGCCGAGCGCCTTCTCTACGCTGACCTCGATGCTCAGGCCATGGCCTGACCAGGCCAGCCGGTGGTAGGGCGTGGCATCCTGCATGGCCCGGTGGCGAGCCAACAGGTCTACGGTCGCCAGCAGCCGGGCCTGGTCGGGCCACGCATGGCCAACCACTCCCAGTGGCTCCTGGTAGATCGCATAGGAGGAACGGCTCGCCCGGGCGCGCCGGGCCACTTCGCTCACATCCCGGTGCCTCCAGAAGCGCCGCACCTCTTCTTCGATCCGGGTAAAACTGGCTTCAGGTGTCAGGTCCGTGAACATGGCTGTCTCCCAGACACCCCACCGTTGGGGGGATGCTCGTCTAGGTGGAACCTATCCTCTTGACGCCCAACGTCACCGGCTCTCCGGCGAGGTTGAACGATTCCTGGCGATCTATGCCTTCGGGCACCGGCCCGGGTACCAGGTCAACGCTCAGCGTCTCGGCCTGGACATAGTCAGCCCACTCGACGACGACCTCAGCCACCTCTTCCGTGGTGTCATAGTAAGTGGTGATGCGATCGTCCAGCTCAAAGCCGGCCTCTTTGCGCAGGGTCTGGATGCGGCGCACCAGGTCTCGGGCCAGCCCCTCGCGTGCCAGTTCCGGGCTGATGGTCACGTCCACTGCCACGACCAGGCCCCTGTCCTCTGCCACAGCATAGCCCTCGCGGCCGTGGGTGCGGACCTCGACCTCTTCAGGCAATAGCTCCACAGCGGGGCCGCCGTCCGGCATCTCGACCGTGACGCTCAATCCGGCCTGGAACCGCCGGGCCAGGGCCGCCGCGCCGGCCGCCGCCACCGCCTGGCGCACCCGCGGGAAGCGCGGCCCGTGTTTCGGGCCGAGCAGGTTGGGCAAGAGACCGATCTCGTACTCGACCAGGTTGGCTTCGCTGTCCACAAACTCGAGCTCCTTGACGTTGAGCTCTTCGGTGACTAGCTCCACCAGGCTGCCAGGCAGCTCGCCGGGACCCTCGCCAGCATAGACCCGGGCCCGGGCCAGCGGCTGGCGCAGCTTGACGTTCGACGTGCTGCGCGCCGACCGGCCCAGCGCAGCGATGCGCATGGCCAGACCCATCTGGTCGAGGAGCTGGCGGTCCACGGCCGCCTCGTCGACCTCGGGCCAGGCACTGTGATGCACGCTCTCCTCAGTACCCTCGTCCACCGAGCGCACCAGGTTCTGGTACATGACCTCACTGACAAACGGGACCAGCGGGGCGAGCAGCTTGGCCAACGTCACGAGGACGTGGTAGAGCATAGCGTAGGCCGCATCCTTGTCGGCGTCGTGCTCGCTCTTCCAGAAACGGCGCCGGCTGCGGCGCACGTACCAGTTGGTCAGGTCATCCAGCAGTGGCTCGAGAGCCAGGGTTGCCGCGTAGGGATCGTAGTCGTCCATGGTCACGGTGACCTGGGCGATGGCCTGGTTCAGGCGGGCGAGGATCCAGCGGTCCAGTTCTGACAGCTGTACGCCGGCCAGGGGTGCAGCGACGCTGGCTGGCTGCCAGTTGTCGAGATTGGCGTAGGTCACAAAGAAGGAATAGACGTTCCACAGCGGGATCAGAAAGCGCCGCCGGGTCTCGTCGGCCCGATGGTAGCCAAAGAGCAGGTTCGTCTCGGGCTTGTGGGCGCAGAACATCCAACGCATGACGTCGACGCCCATGGTGTTGGCTGCGTCGTTGAACTCGATGGAGTTGCCCCAGCTCTTGTGCATCGGCCGCCCGTCCTCGGCAAAGAGGGTGGCGTAGGTCTGCACGGCGCGGAAGGGCGCCTTGCGCTCCAGGATGGTGCTCATGGCCAACATGCTGTAGAACCAGTTCCGGAACTGGCCCGGGAAGCTCTCGGTGATCAGGTCGGCCGGAAACCACTTGCGCCAGTATTCGGGATCGGTCCGGTACTGCAGCGTGGAATAGGCCACGATGCCGGCATCCAGCCAGGGATTGCCTACGTCGGCGACGCGGCTCACCTGGGCACCGCACGACTCGCAGCGGATCTTGACGGCATCGACGTAGGGCCGGTGGGGCGGACGTCCGTCAAAGTCGGGCCAGCCGGCCGTTGCCCGGGCCTCCAGCTCTTTTTCGCTGCCGATGACGTCGAACCAGCCACATTCCTTGCACTCCCAGATGGGCAGGGCCAGGCCCCAGTAGCGCTTCTTGGAGATCATCCAGTCGTGCATGTTGCGCAGCCAGTCCATCTCGCGCTCAAAGCCAAAGGAGGGGATCCAGCGCGTGTCCTGGACGACCTCCATGATCTGGTAGCGCAGGTTCTGGAGCTTTTCCTCCTCGGTCACCGCCTCGTAGGGCTTGTCGAGCTGCTGGCCCATGTTGATGAACCACTCGTCGACCAGGCGAAACACGAGCTCTTCGTGGCAGCGCCAGCAGACCGGATAGCGGTGGGTATAGTCCTCGAGGCGGTACAGCAAGCCCTTCTCTTCGAGGTTGTGAAAGATCGGCTGGGCTGTCTCGTGGACGCTCATGCCGGTCAGCCAATCAAAGCCCTCGACAAAGATGCCCCCTTCGGTCAATGGGGCGATGACCGGCAGGCCAGCCTCCTTACCCAGCTCATAGTCCTCGGCGCCACAGCCCGGCGCCATGTGCACGATGCCCGTGCCCTCGGCCTCGCCCACCTCGTACCACAGGATCACGCGGTGGGCCTCGACGGAGCCGCTTGTCTGTTGGGCGGGCAGCTCGTCAAAGGGGCCGTCATAGGTCCAGCCTTCCAGCTCGGTGCCGAGCTTTTCGTCCAGCACGCTGTAGGCGCCGCGGACCGCGTTGTCCAGGGCACCCTTGCTCAGCCAGAAGCGATGCCCGCGGTTCTCGACGAGGACATAGGGCAGCTCGGGATGCACGGCTGCGGCCACGTTGCTGGTCAGGGTCCAGGGCGTGGTGGTCCACACCAACAGGGCCTCGCCCGGACGCTCCCGCAGGGGGAAGCGCAGGAAGACGCTGGTATGGGTCAACTCCTGGTAGCCCTCGGTCACGATCTCGTGCTGGCTGATGCCTGTGCCGCAGCGGGCGCACCAGGGCATCACGTCCGTGCCCTTGTAGATCCAGCCGTTCTGGTGGCAGTTCTTGAGCGCCCTCCAGATCATATAGTTATTCTCGTTGCTGAAGGTAAAGTAACTGCCGCCCAGCTCCGGCAGGCCGAGCCGGCCGACGATCATCTCTACCGTGTCGGTCAGCGGGCCCTGGCGGCCTTCGACGGTGATGACCTGCGCCGGGTCCTCGGCCAGTTTGGCCTTGAGCTTGCGCAGAAAGCCGGTATCATTCCAGTCCATCCAGTAGCCCAGGCGGGCCGACTGCTGGGTCTGGACGGCGGCATATTCCAGCACACGCTGTTTGCACAGGTTTACGAACGCGGCGAGGCCGTATTCCTCGATATCGCGCTTGGTCTTGAACCCCTGCTCCTTCTCGACCTCGACCTCGACCCACAGGCCCTGGCAGTCAAAGCCGTTCTGCCAGCGCTGGTCACGGCCCAGCATCGCCTTGTACCGCTGAAAGATGTCCTTGTAAGTCCGTCCCCAGGCGTGATGCACGCCCATGGGGTTGTTGGCGGTGATGGGGCCGTCGATAAAGGAAAACGTGTCCGCTCCCTCGTTCTTCTTTTGTAGCTTCCGGAAGGCGTCGCTGCGCTCCCAGAAGGCGAGCACCTCGTGCTCCTGTTGGACGAAATCTACTTGACTAGATACCGCTTCGAACATTCTCCCCTCCGAAACGAACATGATGGTAGACTCTCAGCTGTGAAGGCATGTCCTTCTATCAGACCTACGGCTGTCCTGCAAGAACACGCAAGCCCCACAGATCAAGGAGACCACCGCCTGTCTCCACCTGTCCATTATGAAAGAGGGCCAGGTTCTGTACTGTAGAGGGATCATACACTCCCACCTTGATCGCGTATACGCCCGGCTGGGCATTCTGCGCAATTTCGATAGCCCGCTGGTCTACCATGAATTGGTCTGGTTCCATGGTCGACGCGGGGCCATCCATTGCACTGAACCGCACATCACCTTGCCCTATCTTCCCCCCCAGAGCGTCCAAAACCTGGACCGTGGCTGCATAGTCAGGCACTCGTTGCCGCAGCCGGCGCCATTGTAGGGTGATCTCCAGACTTTCCCCCGGCAGAACTGCTGTGCAACCCAGCTCGTAATCCACCAGTGCGATTTCGTGTCCCCATTCATAGCTGAAGCGCGGTTCCGTGGCACGAGCCACGATACGCGGCCCTGGCACTCGGACACTTTCCCCGAGAGGCTCCGATCCTGGCCCGTACACCTCTAGTCTCTCGCCGTCACGGCGATAGAGCCCGATCGACATGGTACTCTGCACCGGAACGGGCGCCGTGTCTCGTGTGCGAAGCGGATAACGATCACAGATTATTGCACCTTGCGGCCAGAGGGATGATGGATAACTGCCCAATCCATGATAGGTGTCCTGCTGAGCAGCAATCAAATCACTCTCATCCAGCAGTTGTACAAACACAAAGTAGTCTTCTTCCAGCAATCCCAGTCCTTGCCAGCAGGCCGTGATCCACTCAACAGCCCCAGCCTCGACGGTCTGTTGTTCCAGCTCGTACCCTAGCAGTACCATGTGATCCTCAAACCGGATGTCCGTCTGTTGAGATATCTGCTCCTCAACTTGCTCTAGAGAAAGATGTTCAGGTTTGGCGTAGGCTGGCACGATCAGGACGCTCGGCACAGAGATCGCAACGACCAGAAAACCAGCGCCAATGCCGGTAACCACCCATTGCCGGAAACGGCAGCGGGCAGGAACAAGCTCCAGCCACCCTCTGACCAGAAGTATGGAAATCGCCGCAATCCCAGGGTACAGCAGACGGCCCTGAGAACCGGTGGTGGTGAGCGTCCAGCGGATGACTCCCAGGAATACGATTAATGCCCAGGCTGCCAGCCAGCCTGTTGCCACAAGGTTTGCCCTATCACGTTGCCGGATCACGCGAGCCAGGTAACGAAACAAGCCTACGAGTGACAGAAGCACAATGAGATCATAGGCCCAATACAGCCACGCGGGTGCTAGTACATTATACTGACCAAAGAGTGCCCAAAAGGAGCGACGAATACCTTCGAACTCGGCCAAAGCGTCTCCAAGCCCAAAGCCCAGAGCCCGCCTGCCCATGATATCCAGCATAAGGTTCAAACCGGTTACGTCGCCATAGAGCACCCAGTTGCGGACATACCACCAGCCTGATATCAAGGCTGCCAAACCAAACACCAGGGCGACTGTTACCAGACCCAGCGCAAGACGCTTGCTGCGCCATGCCAGGACCACCAACACCAGTCCCGCGAACGGCCATAGGAGCAATCCACTCACTTTGGATAGGGCGGCGCAGCCCAGGACAACTCCAAGCAACACCGACCTGGACCATGAGAATCCCCTCTTCCAGAATCCCGCCAGAAGCAGCAAGGCCGCACTCGCAAGAAACGTCACAAGATTATCGTTGTTGACGAGCGCACTGGTGAAAAGGAAACCGGGCGTCAGTGCAGCAACAGTCATCGCCCCCAATGCCAATGTGCTTTCACGAGGAAAGAGCAGCCGTGCCAGGGCATGGGCACAGTAGACGGTGCCAGCACCCAACAGGACAGAGACGGCGCGCACTATATGCACAGCCAGCACGGTACTGCGGTAAGGAAACTGCTCGGCATCGGTATGTATGACGATGTTCTTGTTGTCTGGATACGGCCACGGCACAGGCCTGAACTGAGGGTTGTAGCGCAGCACCTGGGCCAGGTCAGCCCTGGGTATCCACCAGGAGACAGCGGCCCCGAGCATATAGTAGAGCGGCGGCTGGCTGGCCTCCTGGTGCGCCAGGTGCGGATACTCCTCGGCTGGCTGGCGCGGCAGGCCCTTGCCAGATGCAATATAATCGACGTAGGCATAGTGCCAGTTTTCGTCAAAGCCCTCAAAAATGGGCGTCACAACGCTATACGCCGTGGCCAGGACGACAAATAGAGACATGATGAAGAATGCCGCTATCTGCTGCCTGCGACTTGGCATGAGCATCGAATCCAGATCTTTTTTCATCGACCCCGTCTTGGCAATATCAACTCGCGTGCACCACGATTATCGCGAAACACAAGCTCATCGTTTCAGGACGCTGAGGCCATGATGCCGGCCACCTCTTGCTCATGGAAAGCTTGACACCCCTGATTACTCCTACTTCCGTGCCATGGCGTCAAGTGAGCTATTCCAATTCGATGTAGATGCGCTTGTTGATGGCACCCTTGCTCTTATAGTCCACCACCCGCACGGGGCCCACCTCGCGGGTATTGGCCACGTGGGTCCCGCCGTCGGCCTGCAGGTCCAGGCCCACGATCTCGACGGTGCGCACCTCCTCGATCTGGGGCGGCAACAGGTTGATCTTGGTCCGGATCAGGTCCGGGATCTCGAACGCCTCGGCCCGGGGCAGGATGCGGACGTTCACCGGGTGTTCCACCTCGATCTCGGCGTTGACGCTGGCCTCGATCTCGGCCACGAGCTCCTTGTGCATGGTCTCGAACTCGAAATCCATGCGCCCCTGGAGTGGCTCCATATTGCCGCCGGTGACCGAGGCACCATAGTCGCGCCAGACGACGCCACACAGCACGTGCAACGCCGTGTGGGTGCGCATCAACTGGTAGCGGCGCTGCCAGTCGAGGGTGCCGTGAACCGGTGTGCCTTCGGCGGGGACAACCCCCTCCACCGTGTGCCACACGTGCGGGCCGCGCTTTTTGACCTTGACCACCTGCACCGTGCCGCCGTCCCAGCGCAACACGCCCACGTCGTGCGGCTGGCCACCCCCACCGGGATAAAAGGCGGTACGATCCAGGGCCACCTCCTGGCCGTCTGTCTCGACCACCTTGGCATCGAATTCCCGGATATAGCTGTCCAGCAGGTAGAGTTGTTCTGTCATGCCTTTGCTCCTCAAGGCCCGCGACCGGGCACCAGAACCGAAAAAGCGCCCCCATCCCCCTAGGGACGAGAGCGCCTGTGCGACACCCCCGCGGTACCACCCCTGTTAGCGTGACCGCTCACTCTGCCAGGTACGGTCCCGTGGACAGGGCGCAACGCGCCTTCGACCGTCCCGGCGACGATACCCGCGCCCGGCTAACGGTGGGCGAGTCCGGCCAAGCCTACTGGCCAGCAGATGCCGGGCGATAGCCTGGGCGGCACTGGGCACCCGCTGTGTTCGGTTGGCGGCTCCAGGAGGATGTTCGGCGGGCTTTCCGTACCCGGCTTCCACCCCAAGGCCGGGTTCTCTGGCCGTTCTGCGTCGCCTACTCGTTCCCTTCACAGCTTTTGGGTATTCACTTGGGTCCGGCCGGACGTGTTGCTGAACGCCCGACCAGCATGGGCCGATTATACCACAGAGGGCTGAAACGCGCAAGCATGTGTTTGGGCGGACATATTCGAGCCGGTCATCGGGAGGCGCCCGACTCTCCAGGAAGCTGGCAGCTTCCTGGAGGGCGATATGGCTACTTGGCTTTGCCGGTTTGCCTGTGGTGCCATGATCTAACGCAGACCCGGGCGCGGCGGCGAAAAGTTACGGGGTGCAGGGGCGGCACTGCCGGTGGCCGGTCAGTGCCCCAGGACGCGGACGCTCTCCTCGCGGGGGTGGGCCTTGAGTACGACGGCGCCGAAGCGGCTCAGCAGGCGCCGGCACTGGTCGCGCCGCTGGCGCATACGGGGCTCGCTGGCCTTCCAGCGGCCCTCCACCTGGTTAATGACCAGGGCCGAATCACCCCGCACCTCCAGGCTGAACTCCTCCGGCTTTCGCCCGGCATCCTCGATGCGGGCGATCAGGTCCTCCAGGGCAGCGATCAGCACGTCGTACTCGGCCTCGTTGCTGGTATACCCTTCGCCGAGATCGAGGCGCTCCAGGCGCCGGGCGCCGTCCCGCAGGCGGGTGATGGCATAACTGCCGTAGCCCGGACCGGGGTTGCCCTTGCTACCGCCATCAAAGATCAGGAGATAGTCAGGTCGTTCCTGGCGAGGCTCACCGGCGGGGATCAGGTTCAACTGGGCCGGCGACCGGCTGGCCTCAGGCGCGGCCGGGGGCAGGTCGCCTCGCGCCGCCAGCAGCTCGAATAGGCGCCGCTTCTGGGCCGGTGCCAACCGGGCGATGGCCGCGGCGATGTCGTGGACCTCGTCCGTCACAGTCGCAAGTCCTTAGGCGCCGGAGCCGTTGCCGTTCGTCATCTGGCTATAGAGGTGTTCGAGGTTGGCTATGTGTAGCCGCTGGACCAGCCCGCCCAGGGGGATGCGCGACAGGCCGCAGGCCTCGATGTCGATCTCTGACAGCGCCGAGCGGGGCAGGCCCTTGTCGACGATGGCCCGCACCTTCCTTTCGATGGCGCGCAGGTAAGTGATGCTGTGATCCACCGCCTCGTCGATCTCACCGCGGAGCAGGACGCCGCCGTGGCCCTGGATGACGTTCTCCAGGCTCAGGCTCTTGACCTGGCGCAGCGACTTGATCAAGAGATCCGGCTCACCGCGGACAACGAGGGGTACCGGGGCGAGCACGTCGCCGGCTACCAGCACCTTGTCCTCGCGCAGGTGGACGCCGATGCCATCGGGCGTATGTCCGGGCAGGTGCATGAGGTGGATCGTCTTGTCCCCCAGCCGCAGCAGCAGATCGGTATCAAAGACCAGCTGGGGAATGCGCAGCTCCACCGAAGCCAGGGCTGCGGTCTGGGCCCGGGCCTGGGCCAGGCTCTCCTCACCCACCTTGAGCAGAATGTCGCGGCACTGCCGGTGGGCGATCAGCTCAGCCTCGGGGAACAGGTAGCTGCCATACACGTGGTCGGCGTGGTGGTGGGTCAGGACCACGTAGCGCACGCCCGCCTCACAGCGGCGCTCGGCGAACGCGCGAACCTCGCGGGTCTCCTGGGGGAAGGGCAAGGTGTCGATGACCACTGCCCCGTCCGGGGTAATGACCACCGTGGCCGAGACCTCGGCGTAGAGCTCGCTGATGAAAACATAGACATCTTCGGTGACTCGTTCCCGTAGCATGCTGTCTCCCTGGCTATGAGTGGGGCAGATGAGATCACCCGTGCCGTCAGACGCCGCACGAGGTCAAGGCTGCCCCTGGTAACAGTTGGCATTATACTAAAAACGGGGACAGATTGCAAGGGGGATCCAGAACAGACCCTTAGGACTTTGGGCCAGGTCCTAAAGGGTCTCAGTGTGCTCTGTAGATTCTGCAGCTGCCGGGTCGTCAGCAGTGCCTTCTCCTCGACCATGGCGAGAGTGTACTATGCTTATGACGCCGTGCCAAGTATATAGGACAGCTGGGTAACTTGGTATGATTTGTTATATCAGGATCCAATCCAGACGCCTGTCTGACTCTGACTACCTGCCTTGGGCTGAGAGTATTTCCGGATGCACATGGCACGGAAGTCTGGAGAGATTGATCTGAAGGTAAGAGGAAGGCAAAACGGGTTTGCAGATCCCGAGGCCCGATGCTATAATGCCTATTGTGGAGCCAGGGAATCTGGTGTCGGCGGGCACATGGTTTGTGACTACATTGGTTGCAGGGCAAGTATGGTACTCGATATCAATAGAGAGCCACGGATGCAACAGCTAGAAGCAGAAGTCGCTGAGGAAGAGGTCCTCGTCGCCGAGCTGGGCTTGCTGGGCATTCATTATCTTTCGCGCAACACAGCTTTTCAGCCTGACAGGGTACGTCCTCCGGAGGCACTCCTGGCAGACCTGGTGCGACAGCCCAGTGCTCGTGTGCGCGCAGCGGTCATTGCTGTATTGCTCTCTCATCCTGCCTACGCGGAGGCCGTACCTGCCGCACTCGAGCGGCTGAGTCCTGCTGAACGGCTGACCTTGCAGTCGTTCTATGCGGCGGCAGTGCTCCTCCAACAAGAGCATGCCGACCGTCTGCGACCTTTTGTGGCGAGGCGTTGGCGATGGCTTCCGGACCCGGGCCGAGTCGGCCCGGGATGGGGTGCTCCGACCGGCGGAACACCTCGCGAGAAGTTGACAGCACTCGGGTTTGAACACCGGCGGCGGGCACAGGAAGTAGTAAACTGGACGGGCACCTACGAACAGGTCGTCCGCCAACTCCTGCGTCAATGGGACTTGGAGAGCAGATGGAACCAGTGACTCAGATTGTTCTGCAATCCTTCCTCCGGCGCCTGGGTGAGCGCTATCCCGGGCAAGGTACCCTCTATCTGCTGGGAGGTTGCGCACTTGGCCTTCTGGGGAATCCTCGTACCACCGTCGACGTTGACTACAGCCTCGAGCTAGAGACCGAATCACTCACGCTGTTTCAGGAAATCCTTGCCGAACTGGCAGCCGAGATGCACCTTGACGTGGAGGAGGTGCCACTGGCCGAGTTTGTGCCTCTGCCACCCCAGGCCCACGAGAGGCATCGACTGATTGGGCGTTATGGCCAACTCGATGTCTGCATTTTTGACCTGTATAGTATTGCCCTCAGCAAGATCGCGCGAGGATTCGAAGCCGACCTGGAGGATGTCCTATTTTTGTTGCACGAAGGGTTGATTGACTTTGGCGAGCTAGAGCGCTACTTCAATGAGATCCTGCCTGAGGCTCCCAAGGCCGACATCATCCCCAGTGAGTTCCGCGACTACTTTGAGGAGATTCGGCGCAGGCTTCAGCAAAGCGAATAGAAGGCCCGATCTGGCCCTTTCGTGATCACTCGGTAAATACCACCTCGTACATGGTAGATGCCCCTCCTCTTGTCATGCCGTGCCATTC
>JAMJFU010000430.1 GCA_023544525.1 Anaerolineae bacterium
TGGCCCCATCGCGGCCATGTTGCTCGAGCATGACCAGGGGCGGGGCCTGCTCTCAGCAATAGCCGAGGCCCTTCCCGAGGCGGCGAAAGGCAAGGCAGGGGCGATCGCGTCGGTGCGCGACAACCTGAGGGCGTATGTTGCTCTTCTGCGCGCCCACATCGCCAAAGAGGACAACGTGCTCTTTCCGGCAGCGGACCAGTTGTTCACGGCTGAGGATCAAGAGACCCTGGCCGAAGCCTTTGACCGGGTGGAGGCGGAAGAGATCGGCGACGGCGTCCACGAGAAGTATCACCAGTGGGCGCATAACCTGGCCGGCTAGGAGCCGGCGCTCCCGGCGGAGGGAAGATCAGCCCCGGGCGTCGTCTACCAGGCCACGCCGGAGGGCCTCGACTGCGGCCTGGGTGCGGTCCGAAACGCCCAGCTTTTGCAGGATCACGCTCACATAGTTCCGCACCGTCCCGCGGGCCAGGTGGAGCCGCTGGGCGATGGCCGGGTTGCTGTATCCTTGTGCCAGCAGTTGCAGTACCTGCAGTTCGCGCTCCGTGAGCGGCTCGATAGGCTGCTGTGCGGGTGCAGCAGCTGACGGGCCGGCAAGGGCTTGTTGCATGACCTTCGCGGCAACCGAAGGATCCAGGTACGATTTGCCCTCGACTGTGCCCTTCACTGCAGCGATGAGCTCGTCGCGGCGTGTATCCTTGAGCAGGTAGCCAGCAGCCCCTGCCCGGAGTGCGTCAAAGACCCACTGGTCGCCGGCATAGGTCGTCAGCACGAGGATATAGACCTCGGGGTGCGAGCGCTGGAGCCGCTGTGTCGCCTGGACACCGTTCAGGGCCGGCATCTTGAGGTCCATCAGGACCACGTCCGGATGCGTCTCGGCGACCAACTGCACTGCCTCCTGCCCGTCGCCAGCCAGGCCCACGATCTCGATCTCTGGATCTGTGCCCAGGATCGCCGCCAGCCCCTCGCGCACGACGGTCTGGTCATCTACGATCAGCACATTTATCATGGCCTCGCCACCTGATAGGGACCTATGACGGGAGCCGGACCGTCAGGCGGACGGTTGTCCCCGATCCTTCTCTGCTCGAAATCTCCAGGTGCCCACCGATCATGCTGGCCCTTTCCTCCATGCCCCGGATCCCCAGGTGATACAGCTCCTCGCTGGCTGAGGCGGCCAGGGTGTGGCCTGTTATTCCCTGGCCGTCGTCCTGGACGGTGAGGGCCAACTGGTGGTCACCCTGCCACAATTCCACGGCGATGCACCTCGCCTCTGAGTGGCGGACCACGTTTTCGAGGGCCTCCTGGGCAATGCGGTACACGCCCTGTTCCACATTTGAGGGCAGTTCCCGCTCCAGATGAGATGGTAATCGCAGCTCGAGGCTGCTTCCGCACCGCTCCGCTGCCGTCTCGGACAGGTGCTGCAGCGCCACAACCAGCCCTGCGTCCTGCAACGGAGAAGCACGCAGGGCCTGGAGGGCTCTGCGTGACTCGGTCAGGCCGCGACGGATCGTCTCATCCGTTTCGTCGAGCAACTGCTGTGCTTTCTCAGGGTCGAGCCGCCACAAGGAGCGGACGGCCTCCAGTTGCACGGTTGCGGCGCTCAGGGAATGGGCCAGCGTATCGTGCAGTTCGCGGGCCAGGCGGTTGCGCTCGCGGCTGATGGTCAATTCCTCCAGTGTGGCAGCATAGCGTCTCAGGCGCCGGTTGGCGGCCGCCTGCTGTTCGTACGCGTGGGCCAGGGCGGCACGCTGTTCGCGCTGGATGGACACGAGCCTGACGATGATATAACCGACGATCAGCATCATGCCCATCTGGAGCGCGAGCCAACCCAGGTCAACCGACAGCGGCCAGTCGGTGAGCACCCACGAGAACCAGCCCTGGTAGATGGTCACCCCAACCACGTAGGCAAAGACCCAGCTGAACGTGGACTGCCAGGCGAGCAAGACCAGGGTGACAAAGAAAAAGATCGAGATGGGCGTCTGTAACGGGTTCTCCGAGGGCCAGAGAAAGTAGCCAGCCAGGATGGGCAGCAACGAAACGGCAAAGGCCACGGGCACGAACCAGCGCCCCAGCTGGCGCGGCACCTGCGGCGCCAAGAGGAGCAGGAGCAGCAGCAACTCGATGGCCAGGATGGGGGCGATGTTGGGCAGGGTGAGCCGCTCAATGAGGGTCAGATTGGCGATCTCGGCAGGCGCGAGCTCGCTGCCCTGGGCCATCTGGACCACGACCAGGATCGGCCCAATGATCACCCAGAAAACCATGCGGGTGACAACAAAGAGGCGAAACGCCTGCAAAAAGCCGGGTTCCAGGTCGGTCTCTCTCATGGGCCCATTATACCATAGGCCCGCGGCGTTGGATAGTGCCGCCAGACCTGCGTCGTACGTCACTGTCATGTGACACTTTTCATGACAGCTGTCACTTCCCATTGTGACGCTCGATGCGGTAAAGTGGCCCCGTGGTTCGGGGACCCGAGCCATTTCTTTTTGCCTGGATAAAGCTCTTGAGCAACGGTGGTGAATGTTAGGAACACGGTGGCAGAAGGTAATTGCTGACCTGTGGCGACAACGGGGACGTACCCTGGTAGTGGCCCTGGCCATCGCGGTGGGCGTATACGCCGTGGGCGTCGTCCTGAATACCCGCGAACTGGTCGTGCGCGAATATCGCAGCGACCAGGACGGGGCACTCATGGCTTCGGCCGTCCTGCACACCTACCCTTTTGAGGCTGAGCTGGCGGAGCGCATTGCAGAGATCCCGGGTGTGGCAGCTG
>JAMJFU010000431.1 GCA_023544525.1 Anaerolineae bacterium
GTGGAAGGCACTGCCCGTGCCGGGCCCGCGGGAACTGCTGCCCGCTCCGGCCAGGTTCTCGGTGCCACCCGAGCTCGGCAGCCTGGATGTGCCCGCCGAGCCAGGCCTTGGGGCGGAGGCAGCCTTTGTGCCCGGCGAGGCCGAGGCCAAACAGCGGCTGGCCGAATTCCTGGAGGGGGTTGGCGCGCCCCTGTACGGCTATGCCACGGGCCGGGACCGGCTGGACCTGAACGCGACCTCCCGGCTGTCTCCCTATTTGCGCTTTGGCATGGTCTCAGCCCGGCAGGCCGTCGTGGGTGCCCTGGAGGCCATCGACGCCGCGCCGGATGCGCAAGGCCGCGAGGGCGCCAGGTCCTGGCTCAACGAGCTGATCTGGCGCGAGTTCTATATCTCTATCCTGCACCACTTCCCCCAGGTCCGCGAGGGCAGTTTTCGGGCCGAGTACCGGGACCTGGCCTGGGAGAACGACGAGGGAGCCTTCCAGGCGTGGTGCGAGGGACGTACGGGCTATCCCGTGGTCGATGCGGCCATGCGCCAGCTGGTCCAGACCGGCTGGATGCACAACCGGGCGCGCATGATCGTCGCCTCGTTCCTGGTGAAGGACCTGCTCATCGACTGGCGATGGGGCGAGCGCTTTTTCATGCAGCATCTGCTGGATGGCGACCCGGCCGCCAACAACGGCGGTTGGCAGTGGGCCGCGGGCACTGGCACCGACGCGGCGCCTTACTTTCGCATCTTTAACCCGGTGCTCCAGGGCCAGAAGCACGACCCGCAGGGTGCCTACGTCCGGCGCTGGGTGCCCGAGCTGGCCGGGGCGCCGGATAGATACCTGCAGGCGCCCTGGGAGATGCCTGTAGATCTCCAGGCCGAGGTGGGCTGCGTGATCGGCCGCGACTATCCGGCGCCGGTCATCGATCACGGCTGGGCGCGGGAACGGACGCTGGCGGCGTTCCACCAGGCCCGGGAGGGTGGGAGATGATTCTGGCAGCCCTTGCCGGCGGGAGGCCAGGGATGGAGTCCCGAGCTCGCTCGGGTGGGTTGGGGCTTTTGAGGCGATGTCTTTGACGCCAGGTTCTATGACTGCTATAATATACAGGAGGGGCTTGTGCTAGGCTTTTTTCGAGGCGTCCTACACCCGGACCGCTACCATGGTCGTGGGAAGGAGCCACCTTTCTTTGAGGGCTGGTACTACAAAGTGGTGGATGCCAACGAAGCCCTGCGCTATGCCATCATTCCTGGCGTGTTTCTAAGCCACGATCCGGAGCGCCAGCATGCTTTTGTCCAGGTGCTTGACGGCCGTACGGGCCAATCGGCCTACCATCGTTATCCCACCGGCGCCTTCTGGGCGGCGAAGGACGACTTTGAGGTCCGCATTGGTCCCAATCGTTTTACCGCTTGTGACCTCTCGCTGGACCTGCAGGGCACAGAGCTGCCTATGAAGGGGACGCTGCATTTCCGTTCGCTCAACCCCTGGCCCGTGCGCCTGACCTCACCCGGCATCATGGGTTGGTACGCCTGGGTGCCCTTCATGGAAACGTACCATGGCGTGGTCAGCCTCGACCACGGGATCGAGGGCAGCTTGAAGATCGCCGGCCAGGAGGTCGACTTTAGCGGGGGCCGCGGCTACACTGA
The DNA here is from genome assembly GCA_023544525.1 of Anaerolineae bacterium. Taxonomy (GTDB): domain Bacteria; phylum Chloroflexota; class Anaerolineae; order JAAYZQ01; family JAAYZQ01; genus JAMJFU01. Next base: position 1,633 of record JAMJFU010000431.1, read on the forward strand.
GAAGGATTGGGGCCGGTCCTTTCCCTCCGCGTACGTATGGTTCCAGTCGAACCACTTTGGCCGGCCGGACATCAGCCTGAGCGCTTCGGTCGCGATCATCCCCTGGATCGGCCGCTCCTTTCCCGGGTTCATCGTCGGCCTGCTGTACAACGGCCGGCTCTATCGCTTTGCCACCTATAGCGGGGCAGAGATCGATAACCTGCACATCAGTGACGAAGAGGTCGGCTGGTCTGTGTCGGACCGGCGTTACCGCCTGGAGATGCGGGCCAGGCGCACCCGGGGTGGCCTGCTCCAGGCTCCGACGGCCAGCGACATGGAGCGCCGCGTGGCCGAAACCCTGGATGCCCGGGTCGAGGTGCGGCTCTACGAGCGCCAGGATGGCCTGCGCCCGATCTTTGAGGGCATGGGGCGTCACGGCGGGCTGGAAGCAAGCGGGGATCTGGAGCGGCTGGTGCAGATGTGGCGCGACACCTAGGCCTTGCTCTTCCGTATCTGCCGGATGGCCTGCCCGGCCCGTGAGCAAGGCCTCCGGACCTGCCGGTGCAGCAGCCGAGTTGTCATAAGACGTCGAGGGCCTCTCCATGGCGAGAAACTGCGAGCCCACAACACCAAAGAAGCCGTTGACAGGAGGTCTATGTGGCTACCCACGATACACCTAAACTAGTGCCGCCAGTCGGAGCCCGGGACCACGTCCTGGGACCGGATGATGCCCCGGTCACCCTGGTGGAGTATGGCGATTATGAATGCCCCCACTGCCGCCAGGCGGGACCGGTCATCAGGGCGCTCCGTGAGCGGTTTGGCGACCGGTTGCGCTATGTCTATCGCCATTTTCCCATCCAGCCCTCGCACCCCCATGCCCAGCTGGCGGCCGAGGCCGCCGAGGCGGCCGGCGCCCAGGGCAAGTTCTGGGAGATGCACGATCTGCTCTTTGAGTATCAAGGCGCCCTGGATCAGGCGCACCTGGTCCAATATGCGGCCGATCTCGGGTTGGACGTGCGACGCTTTGAGCGGGACCTGGTCGACCGGACCCACCGCGAGCGGGTCCGCCAGGATTTTCAAAGCGGGGTCCGTAGTGGGGCCAGCGGCACGCCGACCTTTTACCTCAATGGCCTCCGCTACG
>JAMJFU010000432.1 GCA_023544525.1 Anaerolineae bacterium
CGAACCAACCTGGCGTTCGTAGTAACGGCTTCAGCCGTCTCCCGGGGAAAGCGCTGAAGCGCTCACTACCAACGCTCACATTCTCACATCCCGAACCAACCTGGCGTTCGTAGTAACGGCTTCAGCCGTCTCCCGGGGAAAGCGCTGAAGCGCTCACTACCAACGCTAGCCTCTCTCAGGCTCGGAAACAGGCGACCCAGTGGTCGCCGCCGACATCGACGAACTCGGGATCCTCCTGGTGGCAGATGTCCATGACCACCGGGCAACGCGTATTAAAGTTGCAGCCCACCGGCGGGCTGGCCGGGCTGGGCACATCCCCCTCCAGGATGATGCGCCGCCGCGTCTCTTCCACGACCGGGTCGGGGATCGGCACCGCCGACAGCAACGCCTGGGTATAGGGATGCAAAGGGTTATCGTACAGCTCGAACCGGGTGGTGAGCTCGACGATCTTGCCCAGGTACATGACCGCGATGCGATCTGAAATGTGGCGCACGACCGACAGGTCGTGGGCGATGAACAGGTAGGTCAGGTTGAACTCCCCCTGGAGATCCTCCAGCAGGTTGATGATCTGGGCCTGGATCGACACGTCCAGGGCCGAAATCGGCTCGTCGCAGACGATGAACTCGGGCTGGACGGCCAGGGCCCGGGCCACGCCGATGCGCTGCCGCTGCCCGCCCGAGAACTCGTGGGGATAGCGGTTGACAAAATAGGGGTTGAGGCCCACCACGCGCAGTAGCTCCTGGACCCGCTCGCGGCGATCCTTGCCCTTGGCGATGTTGTGCACCAGCAACGGCTCGCCGATGATGTCGCCCACCGTCATGCGCGGGTTCAACGACGCATAGGGGTCCTGGAAGATCATCTGCATCCGGCGGCGCATGCGGCGCAAAGCCTCACCCTTCATCTCGGTCAGGTTGCCGCCCTCGAAAAAGACCTCGCCGGCCGTCGGCCGGTAGAGCTGCAGGATGGCGCGTCCCGTCGTGGACTTGCCACAGCCCGACTCGCCCACCAGGCCCAGCGTCTCACCGCGCAGGATGTCAAAGTCCAGGCCGTCGACAGCCTTGATGGCACCCACCTTGCGCTGGATGACGATCCCCTGGGTGATGGGAAAGTGCATCTTTAAATTGCGAACCTGGAGCAGTGTCCCGTTCTCACTCATCTTTGACTGTCCCCTCCTGGTCGTCCTGGCGCGAAGCCCACGTCGTCCCCACATCGCCCTCCCGGCTCGTGCTCGCCTGCGTCACGTCCACCCAACAGGCGATGCGGTGCCTGGGGCCCACCGGCTCCAGTTCGGGCCGGACCTCCCGGCACTTGTCGACGGCATAGACACAGCGCGGCTCAAAGGGGCAGCCCGGCGGCAGGGCGATCAGGTCGGGCGGCAAGCCCTCAATGGAGGTCAGCCGGTCTAGCCGTACCTCGTCCAGCCGGGGCAACGAGCCCAGCAGGCCGATGGTGTAGGGATGCCGTGGATCGGCATAGACCTCCTTGACCGGCGCCTCCTCCACGACGTGGCCGGCGTACATGACCATCATCCGGTCGGCAATGCCGGCCACGACCCCCAGGTCGTGCGTGATCCAGATGATGGCCATGCCGATCTCGTCCCGCAAGCGCTTGACCAGGTCGACGATCTGGGCCTGGATGGTCACGTCCAGGGCGGTGGTCGGCTCGTCGGCGATGAGCAGGCGGGGGTTACAGGCCAGGCCCATGGCGATCATGGCCCGCTGGCGCATGCCCCCTGAGAATTGGTGGGGATAGTCGTCCAGGCGCATCGCCGCCTCGGGAATGCCGACCATGCCCAGGAGCTCGGCGCTGCGCTTGCGCGCCTCTTCCCTATTCATGCCCATGTGCAGCTCGAGCGCCTCGCCGATCTGCCGGCCAATGGTCAACACGGGGTTGAGGGAGGTCATCGGGTCCTGGAAGATCATGGCGATCTTGTTCCCGCGCACGCGCCGGATCTCCTGACCGCTCATCTTCAGCAGGTTGTCGCCGTCAAAGAAGACCTCTCCGGCGACGATCTTGCCCGGCGGCTGGGGGATGAGGCGCATCACGGATAGCACGCTCACACTCTTGCCGCAGCCACTCTCACCCACGATCCCCAGCGTCTCGCCCTCGTTCACGTAGAACGAGACACCGTCGACCGCTTTGACCACCCCGTCCTGGGTGAAGAATTGGGTTTTTAACCCCTCAACTTCCAACAATGGCATCTTTTTCTTCTCCTCAGTCTACATAGATTGAGCCCGGCTTCAGACCCAGCTCTCTCTCTCAGGATGCTTCCCGCCACATCCGGCTACCGGTAATGTTCTTGTGAATTCTATACGATCTCTTTGTATATCTCATCCCTGCTCCCTTAAGACAAGCAGGCGAGCCCCAAGCGAACGCCGGACGAGAATCCTTTCCCGTCCTTGCGTACGCTTGGCCCTCGCCTCTTTGTACCGGTTGTACGGGCTTGTGGTACAAGCCCCGCTGCCCGCAGCCGGTGGCTAGGTGCCCTCCGCAGCCGGGCTGATCCCGGCGGCCGAGTTCTTCCCTGTTAGGGAATACAGAGCCTCTTGCCCGGATAGATGGTGTTGGCGGTCTGGATCGTCAGGCCGTTGGAGGCCAGGATATCGTAGGGCGACACGCCATAGTTCCTGGCAATCTGCCACACCCACTCGCCCTGCTTGACTACGTGGGTAATGCGGCAGCCCGTTGCCCCGGTTGAACCGCCAGAGCTCCCTCCCGAAGTGGAAGGGATC
>JAMJFU010000433.1 GCA_023544525.1 Anaerolineae bacterium
CGGGGCTTGAGCACCTGGGACAAGCCCCCCAACGCCTGCCTGGCCAGCAGGTTCCCTTATGGTACACGCCTGAGCGCAGAGGCCCTGGCCAGGGTCGAAGCAGCCGAGGAAGCCGTGAGGCGCAGGGTGGGCCTGCGCCAACTGCGCGTCCGAGATCACTTTCCTGTTGCGCGGCTAGAGGTCGCTCCGGCCCACATACCAGAGATCGCCGAGCCAATGGCCAGGAGGGAAATTGTGCAAGCACTACGGGCCCTTGGCTACCGTTATGTCGCACTGGATCTTGAAGGATATCGCATGGGGAGCCTGAACGATGACCTGGAACCCTAACGACACAGCGTCCAATGCCCGGCCCGACCTGGACCGTCACCTGCGCAAAGGCGTGCCGGAGGTGGTCATCGCCGAGCGCAAGACGGTTGAGCAGTCGCTCGACATCGCCCGTCGTTTCTTGCAGGCAACTGGCCGGGCGATCCTGAGCCGCGTCCCGGCAGATCTGGAAGAGCGGCTCAGGTCGGAATTTGAGGCCGAGGCCGAGCTGGAATGGCTGCCCGGCCCCCGTGCCGCGGTACTCCGGAGCCCGGGACACGCCGATGAAAACCACGGGAGAGGGGGCAACGTGGGGGTGATCACTGCCGGCACCTCCGACATCGCCTGCGCAGAGGAGGCCGCGTTGGTCTGCAGAGAGATGGGCTGTGTGGTCCATACAGCCTATGACGTCGGCGTGGCCGGGCTGCACCGTCTCTGGGAGCCACTCCGCCACCTCCTCGGAGAAGCCAGGGTCGACGTACTCATTGTGGCTGCGGGCATGGACGGCGCGCTTCCTTCGGTCATTTCTGGCCTCGTCGACGTGCCAGTCGTTGGCCTGCCTACGTCGGTGGGTTATGGCCTCGGCGGAAAGGGAGAGGCTGCCCTGCTGTCCATGTTGCAGACCTGCTCGCCGGGCATGGCCGTGGTCAATATCGACAACGGCATTGGCGCTGGTGCAATGGCCGGGCTGATCGCCAACCGCATGGCTGCCGCCCGGCAGGGCAGGATCGGGACCTCAGGTTGAGCCGCGGCGCAGACAGACTTGCGGTACAGACAGACTTGCGGCGCAGACCTACTTGCGGCGCAGACCGTCTCGTGCGCGCAGGTTGAGCTGCGGCGCAGATTTGACAGGCCGCTGAGTCTATGCTATCCTCTGCGCCGGTCTCTGCAATCGGGGACCATCCGAATCCACAGCCGTGAAGAAAGTCGACGTATGAAGGAGGATTTACCCCATGGAAGACGGAATGTTCTCTACCAGCACTGAAGCAATGCCGCAAGACGGCCTGAGCCAGGGTACAGTGAAATGGTTCAGCAGGATGAAGGGCTGGGGCTTTATCGAGCCTGACGGTGGCGATCGCGATGTCTTTGTCCACTATGAGAATATCATCGGCGAAGGTTTTCGCAATCTGGAGAAGGGGGAGCGCGTCCGCTTCCGCATTGAGGACACAGCCAAAGGGCCAAAAGCCATCGAGGTTGCGTCCCTGGAGGCCCCCACGGCCTTCTAACCAACGTTCGACGATCCACGCCCCGGCGGCCCTGGCCCCGGGGCTTTTTTGTTGAGAGAAGCAGTCGGAGGTGCCGTCCGCCGTCTGTTTGTGTGATCCGGTCTCATGAAGTATAATCTCCCCTGACAGGGAGGCTCCTCGTGAGCAAGTAGGAGGTAGGTCAATGACCAGGGTCGTTCGTTCCGGACAGATACTGCTCGTGCTCTGCGCGCTGCTCCTGTGGGTGCTTCCAGCCCACGCGGCACCGGCCCTCACGCTGGTCAATTCCCAAGTCACTGTCCTCCAGGACGGCCGCCTCCAGGTCAGGTATCAGCTCACCTTCGTCGACGATGGCCGCCGCACGCAGATCACGAACATTGGCCCTTTTGACCCCGGTCACTCTCAGATCGCCGCGGACCTGGAGCACGCAGGCCAGGTCACAGAGGCCAAGATGGTGGCTCTCGGCGGTGACAGCTATCGGGCCGAATTCGCCATCGAAACCACGCCCGGAGAGACCTACACCCTGGAGGTCCGCTACCTGCTCGAGCGCTACCTCGACACCACAACCATCGACGGCGTGCCGTACCGGGTCCTGGCCTGGTCACCGCCCCAATGGTCCCTGCCTATTGAGGAGGAGGTGGCGACCTTTATCCTCCCCATCGAGCTTTCATCTGACATCACCCAACCTGAGCAGGTCACCCAGGAGGTCGTCGACAACGCGGGGATCTTTGTGACCGAGGACGTCCTGCAGTCCTTCGACCGTTGGGTGTACTATCCAACGCCCGACGAAACGACGGGGCAGGTTTGGCTCTCGCTGTTTGTATCCGAGGATGGGGTACCGGCCAACGGCCGGTTTCTGGTCAGCGGCGTCTATCTCCCAGCACGATACTTCAGTGCCACCACCACGCCAGAGCCTTTGCCGGCCGTCCCGCCGGCACAGGTGACGCCCGGCCTGCCGACGCAGCAACCGGCGACACCGGAGCGCAAGTCGCCCATCGCGCTGCTGATCGGCCTGGCTTTGGGCGGGGGACTGGTGCTGGCCGGCGGTATCGTGTACGGCACCATGCGCTGGGTGGCGCCCAAAGCCGCGCCCGAAGGCTATGAAGCGCCCGAGATCGAGATTGAGACATTCGAGCAGCCGGGCCTGGTGCCAGATCTGGAGGCGATTGAGGCCGCTCTGTACATCGGTGACACGGCCAAGGTGCTCACCCTC
>JAMJFU010000434.1 GCA_023544525.1 Anaerolineae bacterium
CTGTCGGGTGGATTACCCGCACGCTCGCCACCCTCGAAACGACCCTCGATCTCGGCCATGGCCCGGTAGTAGTCGGCCGCGACCGTGCCATCGTACAGTCGAGCATAGCCCAGCGTGGTGTCGATGAACTTGTGACCCAGGATCGTCTGCACAGTCAGGATCGGCGCCCCGGCGTTGAGCAACAATGTCGCGCACGTGTGCCTGAGCTGATGGGGCTTGACCAACACACCGCAGCGCTTGCCGTAGGTGCCCAACCGTTTATTGCAGTAGTTGGAGCTCAAGGGCAGGTGGCGGTAGAGGAAAACGTGGTCAGTCGTCGCTGGACCGCGGGCCTGGAGGTAGGCGCGCAGCGCCTCCACTGCCGGCGTGCTGAGGCACACGATGCGGTCCTTCAGTCCCTTGGACTGCTCGATCCGCACTTTCTTGCCCTTCAGGTCGAGGTCCGACAACCGCAAACGGCGGACTTCGCCGACGCGGAGGCCACTGTGGATCATGGTGAACACCCAGGCGCGGTCGAGGAGCCCCATGCGACGGTGCCGGGCGTGGTTAGAGGCGATCTCAGCTTCAATCGCCTGCAGGAGAAGCCGAAGCTGGTCAAGAGGAACGTCCTGGGGCAGGGAGCGGTTGGTCTTCAAGGATGCCAGGCGCAGCATCCGTGTCAGCACACCGCGTTCGCGGTCCGGACGGTCCTGGTCGGCCAGGAAACGAAGGAACTGCTGCAATGCGCGCAGCTCGCCGTTGAGCGTGACCGGGCTGATGCCTGCCGCCAGACGGGTGTCCACATACTCCCACCAACGCGCCGGAGTCAGATCCCCGATGCTGTTCAGGAACTCCTGTCTGGCCATCCAGCGCAGGAAGAGAGTCAGGTGGCTGAGGGCGGTGCAGGTCAGAGGATACCGCTTTTCCGGCAACCAGGCTCGCTGGCAGTGGGCGATGTAGGTCCGCACCTCTTGAGCCAACGGTTGGGGTAGGGAATCGAGGAAAAAGCCCCAGTTGATCGGTTTCTCCACGGCAGGCCGGTGACAGCGATAGCGCAGGTACTCGGCCAGCTTGGCCAGGCCCTTGAAGTAGGTGGAGCGGGTACCCTCGCTCTCATAGTGGGCAGCGATGATCTCGCGCACTCGGTCCAGGTCGGCGTCGGGGTCGATGAGCCAGTAGGCCGTGTCCAGCCAGCCCAGCGCCAGTCGGGCCGCCGTGCCGTAGAGGGTAAGGGTCGAGTCGCTGTAGCCGCCGTCTCGCAACCAGCGTCGAAACTGGCTGTAGAAGTTGCGGTTGACCGAGAGCCATTCGTGGATGGGCGTGTACAGATTGGGTCTGCCGGTGAAGGTTGTCATCGACCACCTCCATCGGGCAAGCCCTGCAAGGCAGCTAATCTCTGGCTTACCTCCTCCATGGCGGCTTCATAGTCCGCTTGCACCTGCCGGTCGGAGATGTGCAGGTAGATCTGGGTGGTGCGGATGCGCACGTGGCCCAGCAGGCGCTGCAGGGAGGTCACGGGCACCCCTGCTTCCACCAGATGCCGGGCAAAGGTGTGGCGTAGCATGTGGCAGGTGATCCACACACCTGCCTGGTGGCAGTAGTTGGCCAGGCGGTCTTGGATGCCGGTCACGGAGAACCGGCGGCCAAAGCGGTTGGGGAAGAGAGCCGGCTCATCGACGGCAGGCCGCACGGCCAACCAGCTCTGCAGAGCGTCGAGGGCCTGGGCTGAGAGGTAGACGACCCGCTCGGAGCCATTCTTGCCGCGCAACCAGAGACGGGGCAGGCTGCCAGGGGTGGGTTGCAGGTAGAGGTCGCCCAGGGAAAGGTTGCGCACCTCGCCGACCCTGAGACCGCACCTTACCATCAGCAGAAACATGGCCCTATCGCGGGGCGACGAGATGACGCCGAAAAGCTGCACTACGTCGGCGTCTTCGGCGTCACGGGGCAGGCGTCGGCCTTGGCGGATGAAGTGTCGCTTGGGCAGCACAGGGTTGGGTGGCGCCTCATCGGACTCCAGATCGAGGAAATCGTAGAAGCTGCGGATAGCCGCTAGCCGCCGGTTGACGGTGGCCACCGCGTGGCCGAGCTGCTGGGTGTGTTCGATGTAGGCGTCGACATCGTGAAGAGAGATCGCATCCGGGGACTTGCCCAGCCAGCCGAAGAAGATCCGCAAATCGCTGAGATAGTGAGTGGGGGTCGTGGCGTGGGGGTTCTTGCGGCGCAGCCACTTGCCGAAACGTTGGACTTCGGGTAACATGGAAACACCTCCTGGTGGTACGATATGGTACTGAACCCTGGCCGAGTTCCAGTCCATTCTACCACCAGGAGCACAATTGAGACAGCAACGGCGCTGTCGGGGGCCAACTTAATGTAATGAGTCGGGCCTGGGCTTGTACGCGATGGGGGCAAGGTGGTATGACCCGGCGCTGGGACGGTGGACCAGCCCGGATACCATTGTGCCAGATCCTGCCAATCCGCAAAGCTACAACAGATACTCGTACACCCTCGGAAACCCCGTCAGGTACCGGGATCCTAGCGGCCATTGGGTCGAGACGGCTTGGGACATCGCCAACATCGCCTGGGACATATACGAGGTCAAGAAAGATCCGTCGCTGCTGAATATAGGCTGCTTGGTTGTGGATGTAGCTGCTGCGGCACTGCCCTTTGTGCCAGCAGGAATGGGCTTGATAGCCCGCGGCGGCAAGGCAGCCAAGGTTGGCGTTGAGGTCGTAACCCA
>JAMJFU010000435.1 GCA_023544525.1 Anaerolineae bacterium
GCCAACACGATGGTCGCATTACGATCCTTGAACAGATGATCCCAGGCTGCCTGCAGGTTGGATGGCAGGGCCGAGTCGGACTCGGCGGCATAGGAGAACTCGTCCATGATCAGGATGACCGGCTGGTCGCCGATCAGTTGGGCGGCGGTCTCAAAGACCTCAGACCAGGTGTCAAAGCGGGGTACGGCCTGGCTGCCGGGATACGCCCAGGCCCACAAGGCTCGGGTGAAACCCAGCCGCACTTGGGCGGGGGTGTCGCGGGTCGCCACCCAGTAGATGACCGGTCGGCCTGTCTGCTGCGCCCAGCGTAGGATGAGGGTCGTCTTGCCCACCCGCCGTCGCCCATAGACCAGGAGGAACTGAGCGCCTCCCTGGGCCAGGACCTGGTTCAACTCATCCAGTTCGCGTTGGCGCCCGACGAATTTGCTCATCGTGCTCCCTACCCTAAGCTAATTAGTATAAGCTGCTTAGATTATAGCAGAGGATGGGGAGTTCGTCAAACACAACGGCTGGACCTGACCCGCCGCGCCCCCCAACACCAACCCCGCCAGCACCCACCCCAGGCGCTTCGCCTTCCCGGAGGCCCTTACCCTCAATCACACGTACGTCCGCACAGCCTCGCGCAGCGCACCCAAATAACCCGCACCCTCGATCGCCACACATTCGCCATGACCGGCACTGACCCTCGGGCCAGTGGTCGGCAACGCGCGATCACGAGATCCCATCGCACGTTGGCCGAAGTGCAACCACGTCGGCCTGCCGGGCAATATCCCATCGTCTGCCTTCATGGTCCTGGTCGGCCTCACAGACTCAGGCCGCCGCCTGCAAATCCCGATCCAGCGCCGCCAGGTCAACCAGGATTGCCTTGTGGGACTGGGCTTCCGCCTGCGCGGGATCGGTGAAGCCTGCGCGGGCAAACAGGGCGTGATGGGTCGTCCACCCCTCCCCTGCATCAGGCAATGCCTGGAGCACCTTCGGCGTCTTTTCCTCGACTAGCTCGCGCACCACCGATCGGCCGACGGCGTCCACGCCCCACTTGCACTCACCCAGCAGGATGGCTTGCTCCCGCCAGTTGAGCGCCACGATGTCCACCTGCACGTCCTGAGCCCAGTGGCTGCCGACGATCTCCGGCACAAACGGCAGCCTCCCCGCACGGGCTTGAGCCAGCATCCAGCTCCGGCACAACTCCTCAAAGGCGGTTTCTCCGACAAACGCGCGGAACTGCTCGCTCATCCGCTCCCAGAGCAGCCCCGTCAGCTCCTGCTCGACCAGGCCCAGGTTGGGCGCGATGAAGCGGAAGTAGAAACGCAAGTAGGGGTCTGCCAGGTGATAGCGGCTGCTGCGGCTGCTGCCACGCCGATCCGGAGGAATGGTCGCCGGCAGGCGGCGGTCGATGAGGTGCAGGGTCTCCAACCGCTTCAGATAGGGGCTCAGATAGGAAGAGGTCACCCCCAGCATGGAGCCGATCTCCTGCGGCGTGCGCCGTCCTGACGCCACCGCTTTCAGGACTGCCTCGAAGGTCTGGGTCTCGCGGCGGATCACGTCGCCCACCAGCAGGAAGGGCTCGCTACGGAACATGCCGGTCCGCCGCATGAACAGGCGTTGGATGTTGGACCCGATGCTCTCCGTGCTGTCGAACCGTTCCAGGTAGGCGGGAATGCCTCCGGTCACAGCATAGACGGCCACTCGCTCCGCAGCCGGGTAGCGGGGCAGAAAGTCCCGCAGGGCAGGGAAAGGAAGGGGATCGACCGGCAACTGGGCCGTGAAGCGCCCATAAAGAGGAGCATGATAGCCCATCAATTCAACCATCATCCCGATGTGAGAGCCGGCCAACACGATGGTCGCATTACGATCCTTGAACAGATGATCCCAGGCTGCCTGCAAGTTGGACGGCAGGGCCGAGTCGGACTCAGCGGCATAGGAGAACTCGTCCATGATCAGGATGACCGGCCCGCAGGCCGGCTCACCAAGTGAACTCGGTTTCTGGAGGGGATATAGAAGGTGCCCCCAAGGGACCTCGCATGCACGCCATGTCAGCACCCATGCGAGGCTGAAAACACCGCCGAACAGCAATAGATCCAAAACGGACAGCCTTTGACAGATTGATGCCCCTGTGTTACAATATATCGCAAGATATCTATAAATACCTAGGTATTGTAACATGAGCGCAGAGGGCCAAGCCATGGACCGCACACAGCAGATCCTGGAAATCGTGGCGGAGGCAGGTGTACTCCGTCCCCGCGACCTGGACGCGCATGGAATCCCGCGTATCTATCTTAGTCGCCTGTGTGAGCGTGGTCTCCTCCAGCGCGTGGGGCGAGGACTCTATGTCCTACCGAATGCCGACGTCTCCGAGCACCATACGCTGGCGGAGGCAGGAAAACGGGTTCCACATGGTGTGGTATGCCTGCTGTCGGCCCTCCGATTTCACGGACTGACCACCCAGTCTCCCTCTGAGGTGTGGCTTGCTATCGCGAACAAGGCGTGGCGACCGCAGGTCGACTACCCACCGCTTCGGTTCGTTCGCTTCTCTGAGCGCACTCTTGAGGCTGGCGTGGAAGAGCATTCTATAGAAGGCGTACACGTTCGCGTCTACAACCCGGCCAAGACAGTGGCGGACTGCTTCAAGTACCGCAACAAGATCGGGCTCGATACCGCTGTCGAGGCACTGAAGCGGTATGTCGGCGGCAGCCGTGTAGATTTCG
>JAMJFU010000436.1 GCA_023544525.1 Anaerolineae bacterium
GGTGAACTTGGACTCCAATGGGCCTTCTCTCTGCAGGCGATCTGCTTCAGATTCGATGGGCAGCTTCTCTGGGGGAGGCATTAGAGATCGAGGGCGCCAAGCACCCTGTCCACCGTTGCTGCATCAGGGGCGACGACGATGAACGCCCGGTCACCCTTCCAGGTCAGCAGCGTGACTTCACCGGGAGCTTCCCAGCGCATCTCTGCCTCCCCTGTGCCGTGGCCCACGCCCCTGTACTTGGCCTCGGCATATTGGCGGTAGGCATCGACGAACTCTTCGCGGTCGGCCTCCGTGTCCCACACAGTGGCAAAGACAAGGACATCTGTCCCGTCCCTGGTGTAGACGACGTAGCGGTCGCCGTCCCAGCCCTCGCTGGCCAATTCCACGGTCTCCTGGGCTACCTGCTGCGATAGATAGAGTGACGTCTGGAATTCGCCCAGGACCTCGCTTTCGAGCAATGTCCAACCGCTGCCCAGGGTATCTGTCAGTGGCGGCAGCGCGATGATCTGGGGCTCATCCCCGTCCAGGTATTTCTGTGGATGCAGGATCTGCTCCGTCGACTGGGGTGGCTGGGCAAAGGCCGCATCCACTGCTCGCCAGCCACCTTCGTAGAGGGCCAACACAAACTCCAGGCCGTAGGTGTAGGGAAAGAGCACCGTCTCGCGGATAATGGCTGGTGCGCTGGCCAGGGCTGCTCCATCACTGCTGTCTGCCTCTTCGGTGAGTTCCTGGAGATCCTGGTTGGTGAGGTCCGAGATGTGGAGCATCAGGTACTGGCTCATCGCCTGGCTGGCGTCGCCCTCGACCAATGCCATGCGTGCCAATACCTGGTCGTCGCTGAGTCGATCGTCGTCGACAAACGTGTCCAGGTCAAAATGCTGGTCCTGCAAGCCATGCACGTATTCGTGGGCGAACGTGAGCTGGTTCAAGAGGCTAAACCCGCCCTCGGTCACGACGTACAGGGTGTCTTCATCGTCCTCGTAAAGTCCCAGCACCTCGGCCGAGTAGACGTCTAGCAGCACCTGGCGCAGGTCATAGCCCACCTCGACGAAATCGAAAGCAGCCAATACCCGCACATCGGCCTCGATCTCGTCCGCAGTATAGTCCTCCAGGAACTGCTGGTCCAGGTAGGCACCCAGCTCCTGACGGCTCACCAGGGTGCGGCTGATGGGCTCGTTCTCGTCCAGGCCACGAAGCGCTTCCATTTCCAGCTCGATGGTCTCCATCGCCGTTACGACTTCAGGCGAGAGCGTCGCCACCTGCTCGGACGTTGGCGTAGGGGGTGGCCGGCGCGTGACGGTGGGGACCAACGTTGGGCTCGGTTTGGGCGTGACCACCGGCGATGGGGTCGGGCTGGGCTGGACGGCAGCGGCCTGCGTGGGTGTTCCCTCGATAGGCTGGGTTGTCGGTGAGGCCGGGATGGCCGTCGGGCTGGAGCGCCCGGGGACGCAACCGGCGATGGTGAGCACGGCGACCGCCGTGACCAAGATCTTGAGAGTTTGTCTCATCTATCCTCGTTGCCCCCTGTCTGGGGCGGGAATCAAAGCGCGGCGCACAAGCGGTGCGCCGCGCCTGCGGGTTTTCCGGCTATTCGGATATTTGGGACAGCGTCTCTGCTTCGTCCTCTTGGTCTGGCTGAGCGTCCTGCTCGATCCACTCTTCGTCCGCTTCGGCTTCGGCCTGTGACTGCAGTTCCGGCTCAGCGGCAGGCTCGACCTCGACCTCGGGCTCTTGCCCTGGCCCTGGTTCGGGCGCGACTTCTGCGCCCGGGTCCGCTCCAGATTCCACGGGCTCGACCTCTTCAGGCTCTGCCCGGGTCTGGGCTGTTGCCCATGGTCGGGCCTCTGGCTCATCCCAGGGCTCATCCTGCGGCTGGAGGTCTGGCCCGGGCCTGGCGTCGGCCTCGCGCTGAGCCTGCAGCCCGCCGTCTGGTGAGGCAGACAGCTCAGACAGCCTGAGCGGGCTGGCCGGTGCCTCGACCGCTAGTGAGACCGGCTCAGCCAGCGACGGTGCGGTCTTGGCGGCCGTTTGCACGGCCCCACAGTAGGCACAGATGTTCCAGCGCAGATGAAGGAGTCGCCCGCAGGCCGGGCAGGCCTTTTTCAGGCGCGTATGGCACGTGGGGCAGATCATGAATTCCTCTTCAATACGCCGGTTGCAGCCAGGGCAGGCCATTCGCTCCTCGATCCCTTGGAGCAGGGCCTCCTCCTCCAGGGAACGTTCGTAGATCTCGGACAGGGTCTCGCGGGGGCGGAGGATCATGTACAGGACCAGGCCGGGCAGCGGAAAGAGCGGGAAGAAGATGAGCACCATCAGGGTTGCCAGGATCTGGGCAAAGATGTCGCGGGAGCGGGAACGGATGTCGCGGAAGGCCCAGATCACGACGGCGATCCACATCGCGGTCAGGAACGCGCCGAGGAGGGCTGCGAACATGATTACAAAGGGCTGCACTGCACTCAGTATATTCTCAAAATCCATCCTGTTGCCAGACTCCTTGAGTCGAGTTGAGCGGAATTATACCATTTTTGCCGGTAAATGTCACATTGCGCGACCGGCTCGATCCAGTACCTGCTGGCCTCTGTAGCCAGGCGGGGCCGGTTCGGTTTACGCGCCCTGGTTCACGGTTGGCGGTACACGTCCTCGTGTGCCCCGATGACCCGATGCACGCAGATCCGCTCGCCGGTGTCGGGGTCTTCCTCGAAG
>JAMJFU010000437.1 GCA_023544525.1 Anaerolineae bacterium
CTGGCCTGCCAGATGGGCGCGGCCCGCCAGGCCAGAAAGGCGAGTACGCCCAGGACCAGGGCGATCCAGAGATAGGTCATCATTGCCGTACAGTGTACCGCCAGGGATGGCTGTTGTCAAGAAAGGGGCTGGACTCTGGCCCTGGGGCAGTGGCGTGCGGGTGGGCAAGGGGAGATTCCTCCCTCGCTGCGCTCGGTCGGAATGACAGGTTTGGGTGGTGGTCAGGCTGGGCGGCGTGACAGGTATTTGGGATGGGGGATTCCTTCCTTCGCTGCGCTCGGTCGGAATGACAGACCTGGGAGGGTCAGGACTGGGAGGTGGGCAGGGGCATGATGGTGGCTGGCTGCGTATCGATGACCTCGGCCTCGATCTGGCCGGCGGAGAGCTCCTGGAGTGTTGCCTGGAAGGGTTTGAACTGGTCAACGCCCAAGCGCGCCGTGAGGGTGACGTCTGCGGCGAAATCCTGGTCCAGGATCTCGCCGCCGTGGGCCTCGATGGCCTGGGCCACCCTCTCGTAGGCAGCGTAGGGGGCCACGACCAGCACGGTGTGGGTGGGCACCTTCTGAGCGCGCGGCATGGCATCGAGCAGGGCGCGTACCGCGTCGCCATAGGCCCGGACCAGGCCGCCGGTGCCCAGCTTGGTGCCCCCAAAGTAGCGGGTTACGACCACGACTACGTCGCCCAGGCCGCTGCCCTGGAGGACGGCCAGCGCCGGACGGCCCGCCGTGCCTGCCGGCTCGCCGTCGTCGTGGCAGTGGGCGATGACCGAGCTGCCGTGACCGATGAGGAAGGCGGGGACGTTGTGCGTGGCGTCAGAGAACTCGTCCTTGACCCGGGCGATCACGTCCCGGGCCTCCTCGACGCTGAAGGCGGGCGCGCCGGTGGCGATAAAGCGCGAGTTCAGCACCTCGATCTCTGTGCGTGCCTCGCGGGCCGGGATCAGCTTCTCTTCCATGTGGATATCATACAGCCCTAGCCGTCCAGTCCGAGCTGCTTGCGCATCAACCGCGGCGGCAGTGAACCGCAAGCCAAGATCGCATCGTGCATCTCGCGCATGGAGGCGTGCGGGTGCGCCTGCCGGTAGTCGTTCACGATCTCGAGGATGGCCAGCTTGCCCATGAGATAGGACTGGGGCTGGGTCGGTGACTGGGTATAGCGCAAGACTTCGGCGCGGGCATTGGTTGGCTCGAGGCGGCACTCTTCGACCAGAAACTTGATGGCCTCGTCCACCGGCATGCCCTTGGTATGCAGCGAGACGTCCAGGATGATGCGGGCTGCACGCCACAACTGGTCTGATAGCCGGCCCAGGCGCTGGATGGGCTCGGTAATATAGCCCAGCTGCTCCAATAGCTCCTCGCAGTAGAAGGCCCAGCCCTCGATGAACAGGGTGGCGATGATGCTTCCCAGGCGGCGCGGGATGCTGGCGTGCTGGTTGGCCCACACGAGCTGCAGGTGGTGCCCTGGATAGGCCTCGTGCAGGGACGTAATGGGCAGCTTGGCCCAATAGTGGCCCTTGAGCTTCTGCTCCTGCTCCTCAGCCGGCGCCTCGGGATCGACCGGTGTGACCAAGAAGATGCCCTCCTGCTTGCTCTCCAGGATGCCAGGCGACATGTAGGCGGCGTAGGGGATGATGGGCCGCAGGTAGACAGGCGTCTCGACGATGCGCAGCGTCTCTCCGGCCGGAATGGACGCGATCTCCTGCTGGATGACGTACTCGCGGATGGTCGACATCTCCTTCCGATAGGCATCCAGCAGGCCCTCGGCGGTCGGGTGCTCGGCTTTGGCCCCTTCCATGAGCTCCTGGACCGAGCTGCCCGGGTCGATCTCGTGGGAGAGCGCCTCCATCCGCTCCCGGGTCTGCTGGAACTGCTGCCAGCCGGTGGCCAGGAGCTGGTCGGCATCATAAGCGACCATGTGTTCCTCGCGGAGCTTTTCGTCGAACAGCTCGCGCCCGGCCGCAAAGTCGCCCGCTGCCTGGGGCAGGACCTGGTCCTTCAGGAAGGTGATGTACTCGTCGATGGCTGCCGCTGCAGCCTGGCCGGCCTCGCTCAAGTCGGCTTCGAGCTCGGGTGCAGCCTGGGCGGCCAGGGCAGGCAGCAGGCCGACGAAGAGCCCTGGGGCCTGCTGGGCCTGCTCCAGGGTGGTCTCGGCCCAGACGCGGGGCACGTCAGCCGCTATCAGGTTGCCACGGCCCTCTGCCAGGACACGGGGTACCTCGCGGACGCGGCCCAGTGCAGAGTGAAGGCGCTCGGCCAGAGGGGCGAACTCGAGCATGATCAACAAAAAGACGCCGCTCAGCGCCTCGTCCAGGTATACGCCGGGATTGCGGAGGTGCGAACGGACCCCTTCGTACTCGCGGACGAACTGGCCAAAGATGTGAACGGTCAACTGGTGGTCCACCTGGCCGTCCAGGGAAAATCCGATGGGGTCCATGGCCTGAAACTCGGCGAGTGCCTCGACCACCTCCCGGTGCTCGGCATCCATGGCCGCTGCGCTGCGGTCCGCCAGGCGGTCGTCCCAGCGGTGGTCGCCGAACTGGGTGGCGGCCACCGGATTCAGCTCCAAGAGCCGGTCTAGCCAGCTCTCGGCGCGGGCGTAAAAGGTAGATTCCTCTGTCATGGTTTGCTCCTTGTCGAGACTAGAGATGCCTTATGGATGAATCAGATGGAAGTGGGACGACTGAACCTTCCAGGAAGCTTGG
>JAMJFU010000438.1 GCA_023544525.1 Anaerolineae bacterium
CTACAAAGCCTTCGAGACCAATGATGTGAATAGGCTCAAAGACCTGCTCGTACCCGACCTTGTAGCCTACTCGCACGGGGCGCCCGGTCCGCAGAACCGCGATACGCATCTGCAGGGGATCGCGATGTGGAATGCGGCCTTTGACGGCACCGAATTCACCATCGAAGATCAGATCGCTGAAGGAGACAGGGTCGCAACGCGGACCACCCTGAGCGCGGTCCACAGCAAGGGAGACTGGCAGGGGGTCCCGCCGACCGGCAAGGAGCTCGAGGTCTCGGGGATCTCTGTGGAGCGCATCCGTGACGGCAAGATTGCAGAACGCCGGGTCGCCGGTGACTGGCTAGGCATTATGCAGCAACTGGGCCTCGTCCCGCCGCCGGAGTAGGGGCTGACACGCGGCATCCACTACGAGTCGCGGGGGCCAGGTTGGCGGAGGGACTCCCCGCTACCACCCTGGCCCTCGCACTCAACGTTCATAGTACCGACGGGCGAATTGCGCATGTAGTAACGACTTCAGTCGCTGGTATTTACATAAGCACGTAGGCTTCAGTTGTCCCCTTGACAGTATGCTCCCTGGGTGTTATAATATGATAAGAATCATAGAAATTGGAGCAGGGCGCGGACTGTGAATGAGATATCATTGCCTAGTCCGCGTGACGGATTTCAACGCTCAGGAGTGATGCGTATGGACCGGCCCGCAATCGTAGTGGTAGACGACCAATCTGATTCCCTGGAATCCCTGGAGCGAGAGCTCGGCAAGCGGTATGCTGCCGAGTATGACATCATTGCCCTGAATTCGCCCGAGACAGCACTCGAGCGGCTGGAAGTGCTCAAGTCAGAGGGCGTTCAAGTGGCCATCGTCCTGGCCGATTGTTGGATGCCGGGCATGGACGGTCCCGACTTTTTCCAGCTTGTTCGCAGGCTGCATCCCCAGGCCAAGGGCGGCTTGTTGCTTGACTGGGGCGATTCCTCGGCGACAGAGCTCACCCTGCACGCCATGGCGCTCAATATCGTCGACGCCTATAGCCCCAAGCCGACCAAGACCCCGGACGAAGCGTTCCACCAGTTCGTCACCGATCTACTGGCCCTGTGGACCAAAGAGCAGAGGGCCCAGTTCGAAGTGGTCACGATTGTTGGTGAGCAGTGGTCGAGGCGGGCCCATGAATTGCGCGACATTCTGCACCGCAGCGGCATCCACTTTGGGTACTACGATGTGGATTCGGAGGCGGGCCAGGCGCTCTTGGAGGGCAGGGGGGCCGTAGGCGCGACGTTGCCCGTCTTCATCCGCTTCGATGGGCTGGTCCTGAGCAATCCCAGCAATGCCGAGTTCGCCGAGGCGCTGGGTGTGCGCACTCACTACGGTGCCTCAGCCGGCCAGGAAAAGGCGGTGGCGGATGTGGCCATCGTGGGGGCTGGACCGGCGGGGCTCTCCGCGGCCGTGAACGCGGCCTCAGAGGGCCTGCGAACGGTGGTCGTGGAGTGTGAGGCATTGGGGGGCCAGGCAGGCATGAGCGCCAGAATCCGCAACTACCTGGGCTTTCCTGCTGGTATTTCGGGCGACGAACTGGCAGCCCGGGCCTACCAACAGGCGACCCTGTTCGGAGCGGATTTTGTCTTTACACAGAACGCGACGAGCCTGCAGACAAGGGATGGAGAGCACGTCATCGTCCTGTCTGACGGTTCCGAGGTTCCGTCTCGCACGGTGATTCTGGCCATAGGCGCAACCTACCGCCGTCTCGAGATCCCCAGCCTGGAGCGCCTGGTGGGGGCGGGGGTCTATTATGGGGCGGTTGGGTCAGAGGCGATGGCCCTCAAGGGGCAGCCGGTCTTTGTGGTTGGCGGGGCCAACTCCGCCGGACAGGCTGCCCTCCACTTGGCCAACTATGCGGCCCAGGTGACCCTTTTGGTCAGAGGTTCGTCGCTTTCCAACAAGATGTCGGACTACCTGATCGAGCAGATCGAGGCCCGTGAGAACATCTCGGTGCGTCTGCAAACGGAGGTGATCGACGGCGGTGGTGACTACCGGCTCGAGCGGCTTGTCATTCGGAAGAGGGGTGCCGACGAGGGCGAGACGGTATCCGCGGCGGCGCTCTTTGTGATGATTGGCGCTGTGCCACGCACCGGTTGGCTGCCTGAAACGATCCCGCGGGATCGCCGCGGGTATCTTCTCACGGGTTCCGACTTGCTGGAAAATGGCCGGCTTCCCGATACCTGGCCTCTCCAACGCATGCCTTATCTGCTAGAGACTGGCCTCCCCGGTGTCTTGGCCGCGGGCGATGTACGGCACGGTTCCGTCAAGAGGGTTGCCTCAGCCGTGGGGGAGGGCGCAATCGCTGTCCAGTCCCTGCATCGGTATTTCGCCGAGCCGGATCCAGCAGGAGCCGGCAGTCGAATACGCGCCAGCAGCTGACGATTAGCCCTGTCCCAAGCGCTCCTGGCCGGTGCCGAGCCGGGAGCCAGCCAGCTGTCAACGGCTGGGGGAGCCAGAGGTTTGCGTGATGTATACCATGACCAGCAGCGCGACCAACAACACACACCAGGTGATGATGGCCGTGCGGCTGGCTCGCCTGGCCCGCTCTTCCTCCCACCAGGTGCGCGGCCGCACCCCTTGGGCGAGGAAGGTCGCTACGCCAGCCAGGTTGATGCAGACGACGTTGGCCGCGAAGAGCAGCAAGGCACCCCCGGCGGACGGG
>JAMJFU010000439.1 GCA_023544525.1 Anaerolineae bacterium
CTCGGGGGCTCGCACGCCACAGACGTCACAGGCGGTATGGCAGCCAAGGTCGAGGCCCTTCTTGAATTGGTGCGCGAGTTGCCTGGCTTGACAGCGCATGTTTTCTCTGGCGAAAGGCCCGGGGCCTTACAGGCAGCTCTGCTGTGCCCTGGGCAGCAGGTAGGCGGCACGCGCATCGAGCAGGCTTGACACGCCTCGCTAAGGCCGGCGCCACCTACGTCTGCGGCCTTGCCTGGCCAGGTCGCCCCCTATATTGCAGCCGCAGCCCATTTTCGCAGGGGAACGTAATCCAGCTAACTTGCTGGATCCCCCAAATGGTGCTATGATAGGCCCGCGTTGGAGGGCACGCACTGTTCATGAACAAAGCGACGGCGGTGGCGAATCCGAACATCGCCTTCATCAAATACTGGGGCAAGGCCGACGAGGCCTTGAACCTTCCCGCCAACCCGTCGCTGTCCATGAACCTGGCAGGCTTGACGACGGTGACCACCGTAGAGTTCCGGCCCGGCCAGCCCAGCGATGCGGTGACCATAGATGGCCAGCTTGTCGCTGGAGAGGCTCGTGAGCGGGTGGTAACACACCTGGATCGGGTCCGGGAGATGGCCGGCGTGGAGCAGCGGGCCTGGGTCGCCAGCCGGAACGATTTTCCAGCAGGAACGGGGCTGGCTTCCTCTTCGTCCGCTTTCGCTGCGCTGTCGTTGGCTGCGTCGCGGGCCGCGGGCTTGACCCTGGACGAAGCCGCCCTCTCCCGTCTCGCCCGGCTGGCATCGGGCTCGGCCTGCCGGTCCGTGCCAGGTGGATTTGCCCTGTGGGAAGGTGGTGCCGACGGAGATTCTTATGCCCGGCAGGTGGCACCACCGTCGCATTGGGCGCTGGTCGACGTCATGGCTGTCGTCAGCCGCGAGCACAAGGGGGTCGGTTCGCAGGCCGGCCATGCGCTGGCCCCGACCAGCCTGTTCCACGCGGCGCGTCTGGCCGCCGTTCCTGAGCTGTTGGCCACGGTCCGGGCGGCCATTGGGGCCAGGGACCTGGCGGCCCTTGGCCAGGCGACCGAGATCGATGCGCTGGCCATGCACGGTGTCATGATGACGTCACGGTCACCGCTGCTCTACTGGCTGCCGGCCACGTTGGTTGTCATGCAGGCGGTGCGCTCTGGACGGCAAGGGGGCTTGGCCGCCTATTTTACGTTGGACGCGGGTCCTAACGTCCACTGCATTTGTGCCGCGGAGGACGCCGGCCGGCTGGTTGAACGGCTGCGGAACCTGCCGGGTGTCCTGGACGTCCTGGTAAGTGGGCCCGGCGCTGGTGTACGGTTGGTGGATTACCACCTGTTCTGATTGTTCAGCTCGTGGAGGTCCGGCACGCAGTCGGCCCGGCAGCGGCCCGGCAAGTTCTGGTTGGAGGGTTTCAACTTGGAATACAGTGACAAGGTCATGGATCACTTTATGAATCCGCGCAACGTGGGGGTGATCGAAGATGCCGACGGCGTAGGCCGGACCGGCAACCCCGTCTGTGGTGACCTGATGGAGATGTCGGTCAAGATCGACGAGGACGTCATCAGCGACATCAAGTTCCGGACCTTTGGCTGTGGGGCAGCTATCGCGACCAGCTCCATGGCCACCGAGCTGATCAAGGGCAAAGCGATCGACGAGGCGCTCGAGATCACGAACCGGGCCATCGCCGAAGCGCTCGACGGCCTGCCGCCTATCAAGATGCACTGTTCCGTGCTGGCAGCCGAGGCGCTGCGGGCGAGCCTGGCCGACTACTACCGGCGCCAGGGCAAGCTGGAGATGGCGGCTGACCTTCTCAAGGAGGACGTCGTTGAGCCGGCCGAGTCCGAAGAGGCGCAGGAACCCCTGCAGTGGGACGACTTTGCCCGGATGGTCCGCGCTCTGAACTCGGCCTATCCGGATCTGGAGCCACTGGACTTGACCATGACCAAGGTGTTCAAGCTGATTCTCCAGCTGCCCGGTTTCGATGATGACCCGGATGCCGTCGGCGAGGACCACCTGGAAAAGCTCCAAATGGCCTGGCACGAGGTCCGGTCAGCCTGAGAGAGAGGTACTGGAAGCACGATGTTTTTCGTAACGTTGGTTTCGTTTATCATAGCCCTGAGCGTCCTGGTTTTTGTTCACGAGCTGGGCCACTATCTGTCAGCCAAGCGTATGGGCGTGGTCGTCGAGGAATTTGGGTTCGGCTATCCGCCACGCCTGTTCACCTTCTGGAGTACCCGGGGCAAGATCCTGATCGACGGCGAGGAGATCGTCGTGCCTCGCCGGTTCCAATTGCCCGCAGAGCTGGCGGCTGGATCGGTTGTTGTCTACCAGGCCGAACGTGATGACCGGGGACGTCTGTGGCTGACCGATCTTCGTGAGGTCGAGCCAGATGACGAGGCAGCGTCACAGGCATCGGCCGTCGAGTACCTGGATCCGGGTACGATCTTTTCCGTGAACGCCGTTCCCTTTGGCGGGTTTGCCAGAATGCGGGGTGAAGAAGATCCCACCTCTCCCGGCAGCCTGGCCAGCAAGGGCAAGGTGGCCCGCACCTTTGTGCTATCGGCCGGAGCTCTGATGAACCTCGTCACTGCCGTGGCATTCTTTGCCCTGGCCATGGGTTTCGGGGCACCCGCCGTGGCCGACCCGGAGAACGCCATGGTCACAGGGCTTGCACCGGGCTCTC
>JAMJFU010000043.1:0-3358 GCA_023544525.1 Anaerolineae bacterium
TGAGCCCATCGAGCACCATCCGCACTAACTGGATGGCATCGTAGCCCGCTTCCTGGACCACGTTTGAGAATCGTCCCCCGAAGCGGGTCACGACCCAGTGGCCCAACTCGCGCAGATTCTCAGCTCGCTCACCCAGAAGGGGAATCGTCGGAACCCCGTCCAGCACGCGAGCCAGCCCCTCCGCATCCACCTGGGCCAGGTTGTGTGGATCGGCAGACCCGGGATCCCTCGACAGCTCCTGTGTCAGGGCCGCAGCCAGGGCCCAGTAGCCATCCAGCCACTGCTGTCCATGGGGCCGCCGCCATTTTGGGTCCCCCCAGAAACAGAAGTTGACCGTGTCCAGGATAAAGACGTAGGCAACCGTCGTCTCTTGCTCCCCCGCAAAATGAAACTCGGACTCCCATTCCGCTCTCGGAAACTGTGGATGCTCGGCCAGTGCGCGGCAGTAGGCAGCCAGCGCATCGTGGTCTATGTCCACCTGAGCGCTGGCGCCGGCCACGAAGCGAGCACCCTGACGGATACCCAAGGGATCCCGCGAATTCGAACTCACCACCAGATCCGACTCCCAAGCCAGGTCATGTTAACTCTCTTCGGCGACCAGGTTCTCGAGCTGCGACGCATTGTCCAACGCAAAACCATCCGGCTCACCGGAGGCCATCGTCTCAGAACTCTGTCGCTCCTGTGAAACGGAATCTACCCAGCTTGAGGGCAGGTACACTGTCTCGCACGACGTTCCCCATCCCACTGAGGAGGCGTAGTTTGTTGCCGATCATTTCGACCGAGTTGAGGGCTTCCAGGTAGCTCTGCGTGAACCGCAAGTTCTTCAGCGGGTACGCGATCTCGCCATTCTCGATGAGAAACGTCCCATCGCGCGTCATGCCGGTGATTACCACCTTTTTCGGCTCAACAGGTCGCGTGTAGTGAAAGCGCGTGACATAGATTCCCCGCTCGGTGCTGGCAACTATTTCGTCCAGGGTTGCGTCGCCCGGGCCAAAGAACACGTTCCAGGGGAAAGGTCCCATATTGTTCGGTGCTGGTAGCGCATGTCCTGTGGACTGCTTGCCTTCTTCCTTGCTCGCCCGGTAGGAATCGTAGACCACGCCCCTAGCGACGCCCTTCTCGATCAGGTCCACCCGTTGCTTGGGGACACCCTCAAAGTCAAAGCTCCAGGGAATGCCATCGCTGCTCAAGCCATCGTCCCATATCGACACCCGGGCATCGACAATCTGCTCGCCCAACTTGCCTGTCAGAAAGCTCCGGCCCTCCTGATAGGCGAGCGCCCCAAGGCCAGTATAGGCCAGCATCTGCACCAGGTCTTGCACGGCATACGGCTCCAGGATGACGGTGTATTCGCCATGCTCCAGGGCCCTCGGGTTCTGGCTGTGCAGGCACTTTTCCACAGCCTCGCGGCCCAGCGCTTCAAAGTCAAGCGTGTCGAAATCCATGGCCAGGCTCGCAGCATAGCCCGCACTAGTATCACTCATGACCACTGTGTTGATGTCGGCCAGGGTGGCCGATTGATAGGCCCGGATGCCCAGCGAGTTGATGACCGCCAGCTCCAGGACCGACGTCGTCAACGCCCCGGAGGCAACCACGCCCGCGTCACGGGCCATCAGGCAGATCTCGCCCGCACCCCGGGCACGCTGTTCCGGCGTGCAACTGGCCGTTACCTCGCTGAAGGCATCCACCTCGGCGAGAGGACGATCCGGTCCTGGCAGGGACCGGAAAGCGGGATTAGCTGGCTGCAACCGCGCAATCTCCAGGGCGTTCTCCAGCGTGCGAGCCAGGGCCTCGTCCCCCAGATTGTTGGTCGTCGCCACACCTACTCGCGCGCCCTGGGATCCAGGGTCGCGCAGCACCACGCGGATGCGCACCTCAGTGTCGGCCTCCGCTACGTTCTGGTGGATGCTGGAATTGGCAAACCGCGTGAGATAGTTCTCACCTGCCATGATCACTACTTCTGTCTGGTCAGCGCTGGAATGGGCCAGGACCGACTCGCCGATGTCTCTGATCCGCTTCTGCCCTAACATGTCCTATCCTCCTATCCGGTCACGCCGACCTGAACGTTGCGGAACCGTGCCGGTGCCGTGCCGTGGCCCGTATGGGCCACCTGCCCGGGTTGGCCCTTGCCGCAGTTGGGCGTACCCCATACGCGCCAGTGGTTTGCATTGCAGATAGCGTCGCAACTCTGCCAGAACTGGGGCGTGATGCCAGTATAGGTCGCGTTCTTGAGCATACGACCCAGGCTGCCACCCTTGATCTCGTAGGCGATCTCGGTGCCGAACTGGAAGTTGAGCCGCTTATCGTCGATGCTCCAGCTCTTGTTGAGTTCCATATAGATCCCTTCGTCGGTGTCGGCGATCAGGTCGTCAAACTCCCACTCCCCAGGCTCGAGATTCACGTTGGTCATGCGCACAAGTGGGATGCGGTTCCAGCCATCCGCGCGCATGGCCCCGCCAGAGCTGGCGGGTGCCTCCTCGCCGACGATCTCGCGCAGTTGCTGAGCTGTTTCCCTGGATGTGAGGTATCCCTGGAACATGCCCTGGCGCACGATGGGCACCCGCTGGGCAGGCACGCCTTCGTCATCCCAGCCAAACGTGCCCAACCCGCCGGGGATCGTCGCATCCGCCGTCATGTTGACCAGGTCCGAGCCATAGCGGAAGCCACCATATTTCTCGGGCGTCAAGAAGCTGGTGCCGGCAAAGCTGGCTTCTGTGCCAAAGACCCGGTCGAGCTCGATAGGATGGCCGCACGATTCGTGGACCTGCAGGGCCAGCTGGGTGCCCCCCAAGATCAGGGTCGTCACACCACTGGGGCAGGGATCCGCCTTGAGCAGGGCCACGGCCTCCTCGCCAATCCGCGGAGCGCTGCCCACCAGGTCCATGGCCAGGATGGCCTCCCACCCCTCCTGGCGCTGGTCTCGCGCGAAGGAGTTGGGATGAGAGCGTTTCTGCACCTCGCCCGTCCCGGGATCTACCGCGATCGCCTCGATCCCACCGCCCGACTCGATCAGCTCCTGCTCCAGGAAAGCGCCTTCGCTGTTGGCAAAGAACTTGTGTTCACGCCAGAAAGCCAGGCTGGCATTGGCGACTGCGACCCCACGCGCAGATCGCAGGCCGGCATCGGCCTTTAACAACAGGTCGATCTTGTCCTCGAAGGACACATCCCAGGGATCGACGGACACCGGCGTCCGATATGTGCCAGTGTGGGACACTGGCGGTCCCAGCCGGACATCGTGGGTTTTGAACAGCGCGCTGGCCCGCGCGATCTGCACGGCCAGGGCCGTCACCCGTCCCCCGTATCCCTGGGGGCCGATGCCGAGACTGTTGATCTCTTTCAGAATGTCCCGCTCCAGGTG
>JAMJFU010000043.1:3368-21606 GCA_023544525.1 Anaerolineae bacterium
GGGCCGTTATCCGGTCCACTTCCGCCGGGGTGAGGCGTGCCGAGCTGGCAAACCCCCAGGCGCCATCCACCACTACCCTGATGCCGAACCCCTGGCTCTCGTTATCGGACAAGCCCTCGACCACGCCATTCTTGACGTTGATATTCTGCGTCCGTCGTTGCACCACGCGCATATCAGCATAACTTGCGCCCTGTACCTGTGCCAGGTTCAGGGCTCGATCCGTAAGCTCTTTCAAAGCCCCACCTCCTTGCCTATCTCAGGCCTTTTCCTTTACCACGGGTGGCTCGTAGCGCTCATAATAGCCCAGCACCTGGCCAGCCAGGTCACGGACAGCCCGCATGTAGATGCGGTGCTTTTCATTGTCGGTGATGAGCCGTTCTTCGAGACCCTCCGCCTGCATCTCTGCCAGGATATCGATCATCATCTGTTGAGATCTCTCGTTGTGACAGTCCAGGAGCGAGCGGCCAATCAGTGTTTCCCCCTCCTTGTAGTATGCCACGGCTGCCCGGTTCATGTACCGCGTCACGTGAGCCGTGTCGGCAAAGAGAACAGGGTCCTTCAGGCTGTCCAGGATGGCAGCCAAGATCATCGTCTCGACCATCGAAATCTCCTCCGTTCCTTGACCGAATCTCAAAAGCATTGTACAATAAGGCCCGTTTTTAGGCCAGAATTGAGGCTGCCGTTCGACCGTTGGCGGCGCCTTTTTGACAAGAGCACTCAACTCGGAGGACCCGCTAGAACAGGGTTTAGACGATGCCGATCTATGAATACGTGTGTGCGGATTGCAGCACAACCTTTGAAATGCTACGCCCCATGAGCAAGGCGGATGCACCCGCCCCTTGTGCGCAGTGTGGTGGACAACACACGGCCCGTGGCATCTCGCTGTTTGCGGTCGTTAGCCGCAAGAGCAACGGCGAGACTCGCCATGTCAAGGGCTCCGGGGGTGGTTGCGGCTCCTGTGCCGGCTCCCATTGCTCCACCTGCAACCACTGACGCACCGCGCCCAGCCGGCAGCCAACCCCGCGGGAAAAAAGCAGCGGAAAGGAAAGCTATGGATCTTTTTGAGAAGTGCTGGAACTGGACCGAGGCCAAGGAATTGATCGAGTCCGGGTTCTATCCGTATTTCATGCCGCTGGATGAGACCGAAGGCACTGAGGTGACCATCGGTGACAAACGGTTGGTGATGATAGGCTCCAACAATTACCTCGGATTGACGACCCATCCCAAGGTCCGCAACGCAGCCATCGAAGCCACGCGAGAGTTCGGCACAAGCTGTACGGGTTCCCGCTTCCTGAACGGCACCCTGGCCTGGCACTTGGAACTGGAAAAGCGCCTGGCCGAGTATATGGAGAAAGAGGCTGCGCTGGTTTTCAGCACCGGATATCAGACCAACCTGGGGACGATCTCCTCTATCTTGGGGCGTAGCGACTATGTGATCACCGACAAGGACGACCACGCCAGTATCGTCGATGGCTGCCGGCTCTCCTTTGGGACGATGAAGCGGTTCCGGCATAATGACATGCGCGATCTGGGCCGCGTTCTCGCCAGCATCCCCCCGGATGCTGGCAAACTGGTCGTCGTGGATGGCGTCTTTAGTATGGGTGGCGACATCGCGCACCTGCCCGAGATCGTTCCACTCTGCAAGGAATATGGCGCGCGCCTGATGGTCGATGACGCCCACGCCATCGGTGTCCTGGGCGGGGGTAAGGGGACCGCAGTCCACCTGGGGGTGAACGACGACGTCGACCTGGTGATGGGCACGTTCAGCAAGTCCTTTGCCTCACTGGGAGGGTTCATCGCCGGCTCTGAACCGGTGATCCACTATATCCAGCACCACGCCCGCTCACTGATATTCAGCGCTTCTATGCCGCCCGGCAACGTGGCCGCCGTCTCGGCTGCCCTCGACGTGATGATAGAGGAACCCGAGCGAATAGAGCGGGTAAACCAGATCGGGGAGTATATGCGGCACGAGTTCCGCAAGCTGGGCTTTAACACGGGCCCGAGCCAGACGCCCATCATCCCCGTCATCATTGGCGACCAGAACGCTACGTTCCTGACCTGGCGCCTGCTGTTTGAAGAAGGGGTTTATACCAATCCCGTGATCCCGCCAGCCGTGCCGACCAACCTCTCACTGCTGCGCACCAGCTATATGGCGACCCACACGGACGACCAGATGGCCTTTGTCCTGGAAAAGTTCGAGAAGGTCGGCAAGATGCTGGACCTGATCTGACATCAGGCGCGCCCGGGCCAAGGCCCGCCTTACTCCGCTGCCTTGGCGTAGACGAACTGGAAGGGCTGGTCGTAGACCGGAAGCGTGATCTTTTGGCGCTCATTGACGCCGATCAAGACCCTTTCATCCGCTTGCTGCAGCAGATCAACCAGGCCCCCTGGACGGGCAATTGCGGTGCTCATGGTTTCCGCGTCCCCGATGGCCTCCAGCCTGTAGGGTGGTAATACCGGCTGGCCATCCACCGTCACGTACACACCATCGGTACTGATCGCCGACCAGGCTACGATCCGCCGGCCATTTACGGCCAGTGCCTCCGCTCCCGCGTTCCGAATCTCGTTGACAAGGTCCTGCAGGTCCAGCACCGTGAGGGGGCCGTCGATCACCACCTCGACTCCCGGGCCAGAGACCTCCACCATGCCGTTGGCGATCCGCAGTTGGTTGGCCTCGTCCACCAATGATTGAAGGAGGGCACCCCGTCCCTGGATCTCGCTGATACCAACCAGCTCAGCCTCGAGCTCTCGAATCTCCTCCCGCAGGCGCATGTTGTTGTCGATCAGGTCTACGACTATGCGCTCCCAGTCCTCAGACGCCTGAACTGGGCGGGTGTTGCTCTGGCTGCGAAATTGAACAACCAACAGCAAGCCCAATAGCAGGCAGACGACCGTAAGAGATAGCTGCGTGACCCACTTTCGGCAGAGCATCGCAGTCAGTCCCCTGGCCTGGCGTATTGCACCAGAAAGCCACCGTCGTAGGCCGGCAGCGTCAAGCTTGACCTGGCCTCAACCTCAAACCGCAGGCTGTACAGGCGTTGCTTCTCCTTGATGCTGCGCAGGTAGGATGGGTTGCGCAGGTAGTCCTGCTGCACGCGAGGATTGCCGATGGCCTGGATCCGGTACGGAGGCGATAGCCGAGTGTCATTGACCATGACCGTGCTGCCCACGCAATAGATCGAGCTGCTGTTAACCAAACGCTCGTTATTGATGGCGATCGACTCCGAGCCTGCCATCCACAGCACATTGACGATGTCGCGCAGGTCGTGCTCGTGGATGATGTACGCATTGGGGTCGCCTGCGACCGGGATCTGCGCCTCGCTGTCATCCAGAATGACCGTCACGCCGGGACCCTGTACCGGTGCCAATCCGGCCAGCAATTGCTGGCGTTCCAGCTCAGCACCCAGCGCTTCGAGCCGGTCTGTGTCTGCAGCCGCGGCTAGCCGCTGCTGGGCCAGTTCCTCGCGCAGCATGGCCAGCGTAGCTTTGAGATCTTGCTGCTCCCTCTCCAGCTTCTCTATACTCAGCCGAACCGTGCTGCTTTGCCGGCCAACCTCAGCAGCGTAGTTTGGGGCCTGGCTGCTCCAGCCGAGCGCGAGCAGTAGGCCCAGGATGAGGCCAGCTAATAACAGGGAGGAGTTGCGCAGCATTTCTTGATTTCGACGGGACAACCTGTTTTCCTCGCCAGCATGTACAAAAGGACGCACGTCACCCGAGAACCCGAGTTCCCCTGCAACCACGGGATGCGACCATGGGAGCTGTGGCTGTCACCGTGCCCAGCCGCGGATACAGTGGACCACCAGAATCCGATCCCGTTCAGCAGCTGAGTGGCCAGCGATAGATCCTACTCCCGGTTTATTTCGATGTCAAACGCCTTGCGGTTGTTGCCTGGGTCGCTCTCACCGTCTACGGGTTGCACGGCGACTTTGAGGTGATACGTATCGTAGAAAGGGATCTTGCCCAGGCCTTCGAAGCGGACCATCTGGATCTCGCCGGGAGCTATGCTGCCGACGCGCAGATCCTGGCTCAGGAGCAGATCTTCGTCCTCCGGGGCACTCAGTTGTGCCCAGACGCCTACGTCCCGTTCAGTGACCGTCCCTAGGTTCTCTATGACCACCAGGAGGGCCACGGACCGCTGCTGGAAGATGCGCTGCCTGTAATCCAGGGGGGGATCAAAATCGACGGCCAAGATTGCCAGATCATGTCGACCTGGGTCGCTGACCGGCGGACCGACAAAGACACTGTGTCTGCTGGCATCGGGCGTGATATCCACGACGTTGACCTCGGCACAGGCTCCCAGCGTCAACAGCGTGAGCATCAGCGCGACAATAACCCAGGGAAGCGCCAACCTGCGTTTCCTGGCTCTCATAGTCCCATCTCCTTGGCCAACGTGAGCTAGCCGGCAGCTCCTTGTGCCGGAGCCACACACCCAATATACACGATAGCGGTCGTTTTGTCAAGGCTTTGCGAAACCCCGCTCGGACGCATAGCTGCTCTGTACAGGCCATCTCCGCCCCGATGGGTCGGCTTGCCATGCGTTACGACTTGGGTTATAATGCTCGCGTGTTTTTTCGGGCCCTGGTTGCGGCCTCCGCATCAGACCGAACACAACGGGCCAAGGTATGTCCATGCAAACTGAAGAGCAACCAAAGTCGCGAGGTCGCTCGGCTCTCCGGGAAATGCTGGAGACCGTGCTCTTAACCCTACTCATCTACGTTCTGGTCCGGAGTTTTCTGTTTGAGAACTATCGAGTTGTGGGTCACAGCATGGATCCGACACTGGAGGATCAACAATACCTCGTGGTAAACAAGCTAGTGTACCGGCTGCACGAACCACAGCGAGGAGACATTGTCGTCTTTCGCGATCCTCAACATGCAGACCGCAAACTCATCAAGCGCATCATCGGCCTTCCGGGCGAAGTAGTCGAAACCCGAAACGGCCAGATCATCATCGACGATCGGCCGATCCAGGAAGCCTACATCGGGACCCCAACCCGCTATTCCCAAGCACCAACACCAATCCCTGAAGGACAGTATTTTGTGCTGGGTGACAATAGGAACAACTCCAGCGATTCCCACAACTGGGGTACGCTCTCTCAGGAGAACATCGTGGGCAAGGCGTGGTTCAGCTATTGGCCGCCCGAGCTTTGGGGTTTGATCCCGCACGAAGAGTATGCCATTGCGCCCTAGTGGGCGCCAGGATAAGCCATGGCCTATTCAGAAAACGAGATCAGGGCAATTGTACGTCGCGTCCTATTGCGGACCCTGGGCATGCAGGGCCAACAACCGGCCAGCCAACCCACCAGGGCGACCGTAACAGAAGCCGACGTACTGGCTGTCCCCCATGGAGGCCAGCTCAGCGTGCCTCCGCAGGCCCTGGTGACGCCGCTGGCTCGGGACGCAGCGCTGGATCGCAACGTGGCACTGCTGCGAGAGCCTGACCAGGTACCGGTGCCGGCGGCCCGGAGCCTGCCCAGCCCAGGGACCCGGCGCAGCGTGGCTATTGGCGCAGATCACGGTGGATACGCTCTGAAAGAGAACCTGAAGGGCTACCTGGGCGAGCTGGGATACGAGGTCACCGATTGTGGCACGCACAGCAGCGACTCGGTGGACTATCCGGATTTCGCCTACGCCGTGGCCCGGCTGGTCTCGGAGGGTCGGGCCTGGCGGGGCATCGTGGTCGACGGTGCGGGCATTGGCTCTTGTATGGCCGCCAACAAGGTTCCCGGCGTCCGCGCAGCCATGTGTTATGACCATGCCACAGCGGTCAATTCCCGCGAGCACAACGATGCCAATGTGCTGAGCCTGGGTGGCATGCTGCTGGGTCAGAGCCTCGCCCGGCAGATTGTCAAAGCCTGGCTTGAGACAGACTTTGGTGCTGGTCGCCACGCCCGCCGCGTGGACAAGATCATGGGGATCGAGCGCCGGTATCTGCGCAAGTAACGGGTCGCGCTGCGCAGCCGGCTTTGAAGGGAGTTCTGTGAGACTCGACGAAAAGACGATCGAACGCCTCGTGGAGCAGATCACGCGGGAGGTCCTGATCCTGCTGCGTGAGCAGGACGTCCGCGACCAGGCTGGCGACAATGGCAGCCGGTGTGAGGACTGCATCGGGCAGTGCGTCGTACAATGCCAGGACAAAGTCCAACGGGTGGTCGATGCCGGTGCTTCGCGCCTGACATCAACCCTGGGAAAGGTAGACGTCGGGGCGGGCGTGGCCAGGATGATCGACCATACGCTGCTAAAGGCGGATGCCAGTCAGGACCAGATCGCCCAGCTGTGTTTCGAGGCGCGCAAGTACGGATTTGCCGCTGTGTGTGTAAATCCTACATACGTCAAACTATGCGCGCAGTTGCTCAAAGATACGCCCGTCGCGGTCTGTACCGTGGTCGGCTTTCCCCTCGGGGCCACACCCCCGGAGGTCAAAGCCTACGAGGCGCAACAGGCGATCGATGATGGTGCAACCGAAGTGGACATGGTGATCAACGTCGGCGCACTGAAGTCGAAAGACTATGCCCTCGTCGAGCGGGACATCGCCACCGTGGCCAGGACTGCCCATGGTGGCGGGGCTCTACTCAAAGTCATCATCGAGGCAGCGCTCCTGACGGATGAGGAGAAGGTGATCGCCAGCCAGTTGGCCAAGGCAGCGGGCGCCGACTATGTCAAGACCAGCACCGGGTTTGGACCGGGTGGGGCGACCGTCCACGACGTGGCCCTTATGCGCGAGGCCGTCGGTCCTGCGCTGGGTGTGAAGGCAGCCGGCGGTATCAAGTCGTATGACGATGCCCGGGCCATGATCGCTGCGGGAGCTACCCGCATCGGCGCGAGCGCTGGCGTCGAGATCGTCGGGCAAGCAAGGGGAGGATCTGGGACACGGTAGCCCCACTCATCCCCTGAACCGTGTCCTTTGATTGTCAAGCGAATTGAGGACGGGAAAGATCCTGGACAGAAAGGTACAGCGTGGAGGTATAGAGCCTTGAGCGTTGAGTTGCGTTCTTATGTGTTCCTGGATAGCCTACAACCACAGATGGCCGCCTTTATTGGCTCCACCGCCCGGGGATTCCTGCCGCTGGCAGGCGACGCCTCGCTGTGGGTCGAGATCTCGCCCGGCATTGAGATCAATCGCATCACCGACATTGCCCTCAAATCGACCCGGGTGCGGCCCGCACTGCAGGTCGTGGAAAGGCTTTTCGGCTTGCTGGAGGTGCATGCTCCAGAGCAAGCCGAGGTGCGGGCCGCGGGTGCGGCCATCCTCGAGGCACTGGAAGTACGGCCCGAGGAGCGCTGGAAGCCCCAGATCCATTCCAGCCAGATCATCCGCAGGGTGGATGCCCACCAGGCCCAGCTGATCAACCGCAATCGCAACGGCATGATGCTCATCACCGACCAGACCCTATACGTCATGGAGGTCGAGCCGGCTGCCTACGCTGTTCTGGCTGCCAATGAAGCGGAAAAGGCCGCCGATATCAACATAGTCGAGGTACGTCCCTTTGGCAGCTTTGGGAGAGTGTACCTGGGTGGCGAGGAACGGGACATCATGGCCGGCTATACAGCCGCTGTACAGGCTATTGAGGACATCACTGGTCGGGTCATGGAATCCAGGCGCAAAGATTGACGTCAAACGTTAACCAAGGGAGGAATAACGGCAAATGGCTGAAGCACTGGGCATGATCGAGACACGGGGCTTTGCGGCGATGGTCGAGGCGGCCGACGCCATGGTCAAAGCAGCCAAGGTCGAATTGGTGGGCTATGAGAAAATCGGAGGCGGTTATACGACCGCCATTGTGCGGGGCGACGTGGCCGCCTGCAAGGCGGCAGTCGAAGCCGGGGTTCGCGGTGCCGAGAAGGTCGGCGAGGTGGTATCGGTGCACGTCATTCCCAGGCCACACGTCAACATCGATCTCGTGTTGCCGCTCGGCCGCCGCGACCAAGTCCTCAAAGAGATCGGAGAATAGCTCCTACCGGTCGAGATTTGGCGAACCCGGTGAATCACAGGAGGGCTAACGATGGAGGTGGTGCCCGGCCTCCATTGGGTGGAGCGCATTTGGGACACCAAGGTGTACATCCTGGTCGAGGGCGATCGAGTCGTCATCGTCGACGCGGCCACGCCGGGACGGGCCGGGGCAGTGTGGGCCCACCTGGCGTCACTGGGCTATTCACCAGAGGCCGTGGACGAGATCTGGCTGACGCACGCCGATATCGACCATATGGGCAGCGTGGCTGCCCTGCAGTCGGACTCGGGCGCACAGGTTGTGGCACACAGGGCCGACGTACCACTGGTGGAGGGGCTGTCGGACCGGCAACTGGGGCCCTTGCCGCTGTCTGGTGCTTACCAACGCATCTTCAATTGGGTCGTCCGCAGGATGTTCCGTCCAGCGACGGTGGACCGCGCCGTTGGAGACGGCGAGGCGTTGGGCGGGTGGCAGGTGGTTCACGCGCCGGGGCACACTCCGGGCAGTATCTGTTTTCATCACCCGAGCCGTGGCATTCTCCTGGTGGGGGACGCTCTGAATCATCGCCGCGGCAGGCTGGGAGCGCCACCGCCCATGTTCACGAGCGATATGGGTCAAGCCCATGCCTCTATCCGGAGGATCGCTGCCCTGGATTTCGAAATATGTTGCTTCGGACACGGTCCGCCGCTCTCGGTCAACGCCCGGGAGCGGGTGCGCGCTTTTGCCGATTCCTTGATCTAGCAGCCATTGGCTGTGAACCGGAGAAGGCCCTATGCTCTTAGGCAAAGTGGTTGGCACCCTGGTTGCCACTCGCAAGGACGAAAAGCTCCAGGGTTTCAAGTTCCTGGTAGTCAAGCGCCTGAATATCGAGAGTGAGGAGACCGGAGACTATGTGATTGCTGCCGACGCAGTGCAGGCGGGCATCGGAGATGTAGTGCTCTATGCCACAGGTTCGTCGGCACGACAGACCGTGCTTACCGACAAGAAGCCCTGCGATGCCGTACTGATGGCCATCGTCGACACCTGGGAAGTCGATGGCGCGACCAAGTACCAAAAGGAATAGGCCGGCACCGGCATGGGCGAGGCACCGCTGATCTTGGTTGCCGATGATAGGGCCGATAGCGTGGAACTCATCGGCGACCTGTTGGCCATGGAAGGCTACAAGGTTGTGACCGCCTGCGACGGAGAACAGGCCCTCAGCCGGATCCGGGCCCATCTTCCCGACCTGGTATTGTTGGATTTGAACATGCCTCGCCTGAACGGGTATGAAGTGATGATCGAGTTAAGAGCAGATCCGCAGACCGCCGAGATTCCCGTGCTCATGGTGACAGGCTGGGCCGAGCCGGAGCAGCGCGTCAAAGGACTGCAATTGGGAGCGGAAGACTATTTGATCAAGCCGTTCGACACTTCCGAGCTATTGGCCCGGGTTCAAGCCCGCATCCGCGCCAAAAAAGAAACAGATCGCCTGCGCCTGGCCCAGCGGACGATCCGTGAGACCTTTGAGCGGTACGTGCCGCCCCACGTGGTCGAGCGGATGCTCCTGGACCCCACCCAGGTCAGGCTGGGCGGGCAGCAGCAAAGGGTCACGGTGCTCTTTGCCGACCTTCGGGGCTTTACCAGGCTGGCAGAGGTGTTGCCGCCAGAGCGGCTGGTAGATGTGCTGAACGGCCATCTGACGGTGGCAGCGAAGGCCATCCTGGCCTACGAGGGCACAATCAGCCAATTCGCCGGCGATCTGATCATGGCCATCTTTAACGCACCTCTGCCCCAGCCAGATCACGCCCTGAGGGCGGTCGCCGCCGGTTGGCAGCTCAAGCAGGGACTCCTGGCTTACCACCAGCGGTTGCCAGACCCTCTGCGGATGGACTTTGGGGTAGGGATCGCTTCCGGTGAGGCGTTGGTGGGCAACATCGGTGCCGGGGAATTGCTGCACTATACAGCCGTAGGCGACACGGTGAACCTGGCGCAACGGTTGGAGGAATTGGCAGCGGGCGGGGAGATCCTGCTGACGGAGAACACCTGGCACCTTGTCCGCGACAAGGTACGGGTGGACAGCAGGGGATCCACGCCAGTGCGTGGCAGGACCGCCGCGGTGACAGCCTATGCGCTTCTTGGACTGGACGGACAGCGGGAGGTGGCGGGCTTTCCGCGCCAACAACACTCAGCAGATGTCTCAGGGACCAGGCTTCATGACCTTGTCAGTTGACGAACATCGCATTGCCGAGATCGTAAAACGGGTCGTCGACGACCTGCGGTTGGAGGACGGTCGAACACCAGTAGCTCCGGTGCATGGGGCTCCGCCCGCTGCACCCAGCCGTCCATCCGCGGCACCCAAAGGTGGCGATGAAGGGGTTTACGGCGATATCGGTGCGGCCATCGCCGCTGCCAAGACGGCACAGCAGCGGCTCATGAACCTTCCGTTGGAGCGGCGGGCAGCGCTCGTCGCCGCCATGCGGCAGGCCGCGACCGAGTCGGCACCTACTCTCGCGCGTGCTGCCTGGCAGGAAACCGGGATGGGCCGCTACGAAGACAAGGTCGAGAAGAACCTGTTGGTTGCCGAGCGCACACCGGGCACTGAGGCCCTGCAAGCCCAGGCCTGGACCGGCGACCGTGGGCTGAGCCTGGTAGAAGTCGCCCCATACGGCACGATCGGGGCCATCACGCCTAGCACCAATCCTACCTCAACCATCATCTGCAATGCCATCGGCATGATTGCCGCGGGCAACTCGGTCGTGCTCAATGCCCATCCCGGCGCCAAACAGTGCTCGGCCCAGACCATACGCACGCTCAACCAGGCGATCCAGCGAAGTGGCGGCCCGCCAGACCTGATTACCTGCCCTGCTGAGCCGACCATCGAAAGCGCACAGCAGTTGATGCGCCATCCTGACATCCGGCTACTGGTCGTCACGGGCGGGCCCGGTGTGGTGCGCGAAGCGATGAAATCAGGCAAAAAAGCCATCTGTGCCGGACCGGGCAACCCACCCGTGGTCGTCGACGAGACCGCAGACCTGGAACAGGCAGGACGGGACATTGTCAAGGGAGCCTCCTTCGACTACAATGTTGTCTGCATCCTGGAAAAAGAGATTATCGCCGTTGACGCCATCGCCGACCAGCTAATGGCTGTCATGTCACAGCGTGGAGCGGTCAAGATCACACCCTGGCAGCTCGAGCGATTGATGAAGGTCATCCTCGCCGAGGATCATGGCCCCGGAAAACATGGCGTCGTCAACAAGGACTTTGTGGGCAAATCGCCCAAGCGGATCCTGGGTGAGATAGGCATGAGTGTGGACGAAGGTGTACGGCTGGCCGTAGTCGAGACGGATGCGCAGCATCAACTGGTGTGGACCGAACAGCTCATGCCTATCATCCCCCTGGTACGGGTGCGAAATGCCCATGAGGCCATTGACCTGGCCAAGGCAGTAGAACAGGGAATGGGCCACACTGCGGTCATGCACTCCAAGAACCTGGACGTCCTTAGCCGCATGTCACGCGAGATAAACACCAGCATCTTTGTCAAGAATGGGCCCAGCCTGGCTGGTCTGGGGTTCGGGGGCGAAGGCTTTACCTCGTTTTCGATTGCCAGTCCAACCGGAGAAGGACTCACCAGCGCCCGCGACTTTACCCGAGTTCGGCGCTGTGTGTTGGTCGACGCATTTCGTATCGTCTGATTGCCAGAAAACGATCAGTTGCCCGGCCCGATCACGTATTCAGTTCGACGGTGTCTGGTCGTTGGCCGTTCACCGGAACAGCGGAGTTGGAGGGAGGAAGTGAGAAAGAGACAGAGAGGGCGTGTTGTCCTCATCGTAGCCGTGCTGCTCTCATCCCTGCTGGCAGCATGCGGTGCAGAGCAGCCAAGCCCTGCTGCGCCCACGGCGGGTGCCTCCCAGGCTGCCGACGAGCACTTTCAGAAGGGCAACGAGCTTTTTGATCAAGGCAAGTTCGAGGAGGCCATTGACGAGTATGGGGCAGCGCTCGAAGAGGACCCGGACAACGTTTCAGTCCTGGTCAACCTCGGCGTAGCCTACTACAACTCGGGAGAGCTGGATCAAGCCGTCGAAAAGTACAACAGGGCACTAGAACTCGCGCCGGACGACGCCGACATCCACTCCAACCTGGGTGCGGCCTACGTCCAGCAACAAGACCTGCAAGCAGGGCTGGAGGAATACCAACGGGCAATCGAACTGGATCCCAACCTGGCACAGGCGTACTTTGGCCTGGGCGTTATCCACGATGGATTGGGACAGCCAGAAGATGCCATCGCTGCTTTCGAGAAATTCCAGGAACTGGATGCAGGGCAGGATGCCTTCGCCAGCGACCTGGCCCAGCAATATCTTGAACGACTTAAGGGTCAATAAATGTACGAGATGACAACGCTAGACAATGGACTCAGAATACTCACAGTGAGCTTGCCATATGTGCAGTCCGTCAGCCTGGGCTTTTTCCTGGGCGTGGGCTCCCGCTATGAACCCGAGGAGATCTCGGGCGCGTCCCACTTTATCGAGCACATGCTCTTCAAGGGGACGTCCCGCTGGCCCACGGCTCGCGATATCGCAGAGGCGATCGAGGGCAAAGGCGGTGTCTTTAACGCCAGCACCGGTTTGGAGACCAGCCTATTCTGGGCCAAGGTCGCGGCAACTCACCTGCCGGCAGCCCTCGACGTGCTCAGCGACATGTTGCTGCATGCCAATTTCGACCCAGTCGAGATGGAGAAGGAACGGGCTGTCATCACGGAAGAGATCAGCTACATCTTTGACTCGCCGGACAGCCTGGCCCAGATCCTGGTCAACCGGATGCAGTGGCCCGATCATCCCCTCGGCCGGGATGTAGCTGGGACTCCCAAGACAGTAGCCAAGATGCAACGTGATGCCCTCCTGGCCTTTATGGCTGATCATCACCGGCCAGATGCAACGATCCTCGGCCTGGCCGGCCTGGTCAGCCATAGCGACGCCGTCGCCCTGGCAGACAAGTACCTGGGAGAATGGCAACCCGCCGCGGCCGTGCCGTGGGAGCCCGCCCCTCCCGAACGAGATGGACCCAACGTCCATGTGGAGGTCAAAGACACAGAGCAAGCCCACGTGGCCTTCAGCTTCGCCGGGCCCTCTCGCCAGGACCGAGACAGGCATGCCGTTCGCCTGCTCAACGTCATCCTGGGTGAGGGCATGCGTTCCCGCCTCTTCCAAGAGATCCGCGAACGCCTGGGCTTGGCTTACACCGTCGACTCGTATGCTGCCACCCTGCAGGATACCGGCACAGTCAGCATCTATGCCGGTGTCGCGGCGCACCGCGCAGAGGAGACCATCCAGGCCATTCTGAAGCAACTCGACCAGCTGCGCCAGGAGTCCGTGACAGAGGATGAGCTCTTCCGCACCAAAGAGTTCACGCGCGGGCGCTTGTCCCTTTCGCTTGAGGACTCGTTCACCTTGGCCGCATGGTACACGCGACAGCAGTTGCTTGGCCCCGAGGTGCTGAAACCAGCAGATACCATGGCCTGCCTGGATGCGGTTCAGACGTCCGACCTGCAGCGCCTGGCCCGCTCTATCTTTCGCGAGGACCGGCTGAACCTGGCAGTGGTGGGACCTTTTTCCGACAATGGCGACCGTTTCCGCGAGCTCGTTCACTTCTAGACCCGAGCTTTGAAGATGAGGGTCAGATCTTGTTAGTCTGGAGGACTGAGGATTCGTGTCAGTAAAACTGTTGATGAGCTGGGATATCCGGCCCGGTCAGGAACAAACCTATTTTGAGTTTGCCATGCAGACCTTCGCTCCAGCCTTGATGAAGATGGGCTGGCAGCCCACCGAGGCCTGGTACACGCTGTACGGCGAGGCGCCACAGATCATGACGGCTGGCGTGACCGACACCGTAGACGAAATGCGCGTCATCCTGGAGAGCGATGAATGGGATGATCTGCGGGATCAGTTGCTGGAATATGTGACGAATTTCAAGTACAAGGTGATCCCCGCCAGCGGACGTTTCCAGATGTAGGGGCAAGACTGTGGCCGGGCGGTCCCCATGGAACCGGCTGGTCGCGATGCCCGAAAGCCGGCCCCACAGCGCTCGAGAGGGTGCGCTGCCTTCCCCGTCAAAGGGGCTATCATCTATCCACCAGCCTGATCCATATCTCCCCAGGTGAACGAAAAACGGGCCCTGACTCCTAGGGCCCGCCCCGGCATGACAAGATATCTCCTACCAGACTATGTTTCGCCCTTCTCTGTCGAGGCCGGGGTGCTGGTCGCCGGCTTGGCCTCTTTATCAGTCGATGCCTTGTCCACCGAGTTCTTGCCCGAGTCCTTGGGTGGCGTCAGCGTCGGTGATGACACCTGGCGGTTGTCGGTGATATAGAAGCCCGACCCTTTGAAGATAATGCCCACCGGCTGGATAACCCGGTGTACCTTGCCATCGCATTCAGGGCATTCGGTCAGCGGCTCTTCGCTCATCCGCTGCAATCGCTCAAACCGAATGCCGCATGTGTCACATTCGTATTGGTAGATCGGCATGCCTCGAACCTCCCGCAACTGCCTACAATCGCGGCCCCTATTATACACGCCTTTGGCCCAGCTGCAAAAACCCAGAGCGAACGAGGCCCAGGCCACGACGAGCCAAGCTTCGGGACACGGAACGGATGCGCCGGATAGGACATCGGAGCCTTGAGCAGGCCTATTCCACCTTCACGGTGAAAATCACACGGTCGGCTTCGGTTTGCCCGTCCTCCGTGACGATCCGGAGGCGCGGCATGTTGGGTGCACCGGCGTCGTACACACCCACTTCAACCACATACTGCCCTGGCGGGAGGTCAGCGGGGGTGATGAACTCGTGCGGATCGGTCACATACTCACCGGGGACCCATCCAGTGGTAGGGCGCGCCCCGAATGCAGGCTCGCCATCTTGCCCGGTCACGACCTGGCCCTCTGGCCCGAGGAGATGGACAAAGACCGTGTAAGGCACGTCCATCTCGGCGAGGGCCTGCCAGTATAGCGTCATGTGCAGTGTACCACCCGGCGCTACGGGATTCGGCGCCAGGTCACCACCCAGGAGGGCCATCTTGTTGCCAAAGTTTGTGAGTCGCGGTGCTTGCGGCACGGGCGCAATAAACACGCGGTCGGTTGGAACGATCTGAATGGTGGTCAGCTCTGCCAGCGGGCCCAGAGGCTGTCCACTCGCGTCGACCAGCTGAATGCCAAGGCTCGCCTCACCGGCCTGCACTTGTACTGGCAGCCGAAAGGTCATTTGCCCGCGCCATGCCTGCCCTGGCAACCAGATGCTGGTCGGATGCCAGATACTCGTCGGCAGAAAGGTGCCTACGGACAGGGTCTGACTGGCAGCATCGGTGATCAGGATCCGGGCCTGATAGTCCCCAGCCGGCTGGGATGCCACCGACCAGACCAACGACAGGAGCAGCCGGTCACCTGGCTGGGCCTCTTCTCGCCCCAATTCCCAGCCTTCCAGGACCAGCCCGCCACCCATCTCGTGCTTGCTGACGTTGGAGAGCTCCACCTCGTCGGGTGCTGCGGCACGCACAGCAAGTCGCACGGCCCCCAGCATGGCCCGCTTGCCCTGGGGAGCGCCGGCCGGGTCCAGCACGTCCAGGCCCACGGGATCCTCTTCGGTATAGACCCCAACCTCCAGCCCATAGTCACCCGGTGGCGAGCCTGGTAGCAGCGAGAGATCGTAGCGGCCAAAGACGACCTCCCCCACCGGCCAGCGGTCAGTCGGATAAAAG
This sequence comes from Anaerolineae bacterium, assembly GCA_023544525.1. Classification (GTDB taxonomy): domain Bacteria; phylum Chloroflexota; class Anaerolineae; order JAAYZQ01; family JAAYZQ01; genus JAMJFU01. The sequence goes on from JAMJFU010000043.1 coordinate 19,034, forward strand.
TAGGCCGTAGGCCGGCCGTCCCACAAGCCCCAGCTCTGGTCGAGCGTATCACGCAGGATGATCGAGACGCGATAATCCTTGTCAAGATCCTCTAGCGCCTTCCAGAAGAGCGTGACCTGTCGTTCACCCGTCTGGGTATATCCCAGCAGCCGCAGCTTGTTGCCAAAGTTAAAGTCAGCGGGGTGTGCGATATCGGGAGTGTCGTGAAAGAAGGGGTCCTCCGGCAGACGATAGTGATGGACTTCTACCTCGGTGAAGGTCCGGTCCACCGGCTGCTCCTCGCCGATCCCGGCAAGCATCGTGGGCAGATAACCGGCCGGGTCCACGACCTCGTCTTGCCACAGCACGAGCCACACCCCTTTGCGCTCGCTGAGCCACGTGTTGAGATCGTCGGCGATGGAATAGTCCAGGATCTGGGTCGTATCCAGTGTTGGGCTGTCAGGCAACAAGTGCCGCTCGATGTCGGCGGCATAGTAGTCGTACACCGGGAAGGCATGGCCCGACGTGAGGATTACTGTCTCTTCTGGCCCGACGTGGTCGCGAAGGTATTCCGCCACACCGCGAAAGTCGGCCCTGGCAAAGGCCGGATCCGTGTAGGCATTGTACCCGGCATAGGCCGCCGTGGATAGCAGGAACAGCAGGACCAGGACCGACAATGCCTCCCGAAATACGTTGCTCAACAGCCCAGCCCCCCGCTTCCACAGGCTAGCCAGCCCTCCCGCCAGGAGAAGCAGTAGGGCTGGTTGGGAGAGCATGACGTACCGCGCGTTGAACTTGGGCGAATTGTACGACAGGGCCAGGATCAGCGCTGGCGGCAGCAAGAGATAGAGAAGGAGAAACAGGAGCGGGTGATATGACGAGGGCAGCGCTGCCGACTCTCGGCCAGCCCTGCGTCCATCCTGCCGGGCTGCATCGAACAGCAGGGCAAGCAAACACACCGCCAGGACAAGACCATAACCAGCAGCCAGGAGCAGGCCTGCCGCCTCGCTGACCGATTCCCCGCCGACGAACGAGACCCCAATATCGACCAGGATCTCGGGCAGCTTCAACTGACCCGGCCAGTAGCTCACATCAGCGCCGTAGCGGTCTATCAGGTTCGGCAGCCAGGGTAAAAAGGCCAGCATCGTGACGGTCCCGGAGGCCACTCCTCCCCATAACAGGTGTGCCGGGCGAAAGCCACGGGCCCACCATACCACCAGCAGGTAGATGGCGTGGAAGGCCAGGACAAAGAATGCAAAATAGTGGGTGTAGAGGGCAGCAACACTGGCCAGTGTATAACCAGTCCAAAGACCGGCCATCTCCCACCACCTTTCGGCCCGGAGGGCCAACAGCAGGAGATAACTGGAGAGCAGGGCGAGGAAGGTGAGCAGCGTATACATCCGAACTTCCTGGCCGTACCAGATGTGAAGAGGAGACACTGCAAACAGGAGGGCGCCCAGGAGCCCGGCTAGCTGGCTGCGAAAGAGCTTCAAGGCCACAGCATATATGAGCGGCACGGCCAGCACTCCGAATAGCGCCGACAGGCTGCGCAGGGCCACTTCACTGTCGCCAAAGAGGGCGATCCAGCCATGAAGCAAGTAGTAGTATAGCGGTGGCTGGATATCGGCCGCGGTACGGGCCGTGATCTCTGCCAGATCCATGCTGGCCAGGTAGACGCTGAATCCCTCATCATACCACAGGCTCTGGGCATCGAGGCCATACAGGCGCAGCCCCAACGCCAGGAGGGTGACCAGAGAAAGCAGGACCGCCAGCACCACCGTTCGCTGGTCGAGTTGGATGAATCGGTCTTTGTAGAAACTCACAAGCCACTCCATGGGCGCTTTGCAGTGTGCCGTGACACGGGCCAGGGCCAAGTCCAGGCTATCATAACACAGAAATCAGCAGGGTGCAAATCGAGGACGTCGTTATCAACAAGCCTAGCACCGAACTTGATTGGAATCACTTGATATAGTGTGTTCAATCCATGTAATGACCTGATATCGCAGCCTTCCGACCGCCCGGTGATCTGGCAGGTGCTAAGGCATGTGCAGCAGGTACCTGGGTCGCAGGAACTCACCATCACTGGGCCGCCATCGCCGGGCGCAACGGGCGGCTCAATGCGGCTCTGCCGGCCTGGCCGTTCACCAGTCCCAGTCTAACCTGGTCCTGGCCCCCCAGCAGGGCTGCCCAGACGTGGTCTATTCTAGCAGATATCACAGATTCGTCAATGGTACAAACCTGACTCGTGGCGGACAGGCCGCTGCCCGGGAGTGCTGGCTGAGGGAGGATCGCGGCGGCGATTTATGCCAAGCGGCATGCCACCTGAGTGTCTGGACACACTGCCGCAGATGCGCTATAATAGCCCTGCAGCGATTGGAGATCCGCTTTCAGGTGAGGGCGCCCATATGGAACGAATCGGATTGCTACATCACCCCAAGCTTCCAGCCACCCAGCCCCTTGCCCATGCCATGGCCCGCGAGTGCCAGGCGCATGGAGTCGATGCCTGGCTCGGCTCTACGTGGGATGAGGAAGCGGTAAACCAAGAGATAGCCGGCCTGGACCTGGTGGTCACACTGGGCGGCGATGGCTCCATC
>JAMJFU010000440.1 GCA_023544525.1 Anaerolineae bacterium
CAGCAAAGCCATCGGCCCCGATCTGATCGGACCAGGCTTGGGTGACGGGCGAGCCGCCCACCATGACCTTGACCTTCTCACGCATGCCAGCCTCCGACAGGTGCTCGATGACATCTCGCTGGTGGAGCATCGTCGTCGTCAGTAGCGCTGATAGGGCGACAATGTCCGCATCGTACTCCCGCGCCTTGGCCACGAACTCCTCGGCCTCCACGTCGATGCCTACGTCGAATACCTCAAAGCCGTTCGCTGCCAGCATCGATCCGACCAGGGACTTGCCGATCTCGTGGATGTCCCCCTTTACCGTGCCGAGCACTACCTTGCCCAACACCGTGCGTTCCTGTCCCTTTGCTTTGAGGGCTGGCTCCAGCACACCAAGCGCGGCCTTCATAGCCTCGCCGCCCAGGATGAGATCGGGCAGAAAGTACTCGCCGCTAGAATAGAGCTCACCCACCACATCCATGCCAGCGGTAAAACCCCTGTTGATCGCCTCCAACGGTTCCACACCCTCGTCAAGTGCTCGCTGGGCGAGGGCTGCCGCTTCCTCGTCATCACCGTCAATGACCGCCTGGGCCATCTGCTTGTACAGTTCTTCGGACATCGTTCTCTCCGTAGTATGCTTCATGCTTTGATCGTCCTCTCTGGCAGGCGATCCAGCCCTACCGTCTGCGCATGGCGCGAGGCGATCGACTCCAGCTCACGGACCAACTCCGCGTCCAGTGCGAGCGGCTCCCACGTTGCGATCAGCTCTTGGACACGCCGGTGGGCACGCGTGTTGATGTCCTGTGCGCCCTTGTCATACCAGGTCTGCCGGAAGTCACGGTCGATGACCTCGGTCGGAATATAGTCCTCTTTGCGAAAGTGCAAGCGCGTGTGTTTGCTTTTGAGAAAGTTGCCCGCGTGGCCCACCTCACGCATCACGTGCAACGCCAGGGGATCCTCCGCGTCACTTACGCCTGCCACCAGCCGCTTGGCCATGCCCACGATCTCGGCGTCGATGACCAGTTTCTCCAGGCTGAAACAGCTCTCAAAATCCATCATCCCCGGACCCGACATCATGTTCACACCCGCCAGGGCACCCAGGATCGCGCCAGAGGCCGATTCCAACCCGGTCTGGGCATCGACGATCTTGGTGTCGGACATGCCCAGGTACGCATGGGTGGGCAACCCGCCTGGCTTGACCGCCTTGCCCAGTTGGGTATAGGTGCAGTCGAGCATCATCGTCGCCATCGCGCCCATGGGCGTTGTGCCGGTCCGCATATCGAAGGACGCGGGCGAGCCGCCCCAGACAATAGGACTGCCCGGCTTGGCAAGCTGGTGGATCGTGATGCCACTCAGGCACTCGGCAGCGTGCTGCACCGCAGACCCGATCACAGTGGCAGGGCCTGTGGCGCCCGTGAGCGGCATGGACACCAACTCGGCGGGAACGCCGGCCCGGGCGCTGTCGATCAGGTTTGCGCAGGTTATGTCACTCCAGAGCAGGGGCGGTGACGGGCATACGTCAAATATGGCCCGTGGCTTCTGGGCAAGCACTTCGGCGCTGCCGGCAACGGCCACCAACAGCTCGTGCATGATGCTGAATGACTCGATAGCAAAGGTGCCGGTGACGATAGGCTTACGCCCATACAACAGCAGGAGATACAGCCGGTACCAGTCCGCCATCTGTTGTGGCACGTCGCCGCACACAATCGAAGTTGCCAGGGCATCGATCTGGGGCAACTGATCAGCAACCCGTACAAAGTTCTCACAGTCCTCTGTCACGGGCACCCGCGACTGGTCAGCCGCATAGTCGGCAATCTCGATGGCAGCTGAGCCGGGGTCAAAGTGCACATCATCGCCGCCATAGTGCACCACCGGCTCCCCCTCCAAGCTGTACAGGTAGAACGAGCTGGGAACGGTGTCCACTGCGCGCTCTGCCACAGCCCTCGGGATCTTGGCCACACGCGACTTGAAGTCCACTGTGGCCCCGCTATCTGCCAACAACCTCAAGGCCTCATCATAATGCACGCGCACCCCAGGATCCCAGAGCAGCTCATAGGCTTCGTCAAGGGCCTGGCTGACAGTCTCGGGCGATAAGAATTCCAGTTTCGGTCGTATCATGGTTCCTCCTCCACAAGCAGGATAGTCAGATTCGCAGATAGGCGGGCAGCCGCCCGGCCATCTGTAGCTTCACAATCCAGGTTCCTCAAGATGGAATAAACACAAAACGCGAGGCGGCAAGCGCATGCTGCCGTGTGCGGAGAAAACCTTTCAGAGACCAGCCTCAAGAAGCGGACGCGGGCGCGCCTGCCACATCAGCTCAACCTCCCTCCCCCTGAAATCAACGCCCCTGCATCTGGGCGCCCACTACTATACCACGCTCAGCATGGATTGTCAATGCCTGCAGATGTGGAACCGCTGATCTCAGGCCTGCTCCTCGTAGAGCTCGTCCGTACGGGCCGCCATGACAAAGTCATTCTGATGCAGCCCACCGACGCTATGGGTCCACCACGTGACCGTCACCTTGCCCCACTCGGTGACAATCGTCGGGTGATGGTCTTTCTCTTCAGCGAGCTGGCCCACCCTGTTGGTGAATCCCAGCGCTTGGGCAAAATCGGCGAACTTGAACGTGCGCTCTAGCTGTGGCACGCCCTCTCGCTCCAGCACCTCCCACCCGGGCAGCTGTTGGAG
>JAMJFU010000441.1 GCA_023544525.1 Anaerolineae bacterium
GGGTTGAGCGCCAGCAGGGCTTCTTACTTCCCAGTTTCCCTGAGTTGGTGTAGAATTGAATCACGAGAGATGGAGAGTGACGCTGGCTCAAGCATTCATCCCACGCACAGAGGGGAAAGATGACTGGAAGGTATCGAGACCTGCGCCAGGTGCTGCACGCACACCCTACAGGCGCACCCGAGTCCGAGTTTTTCGACGAGATCCTGCGCATTCTGTTCACGCCGGAGGAGGTGGAGGTAGCACTGGCGATGGGGTTTGCCCCGCGGAGTATCCCCAGCATCGCCCAGGCGGCCGGCGTACCGGAAGAGGAAGCCCGCGCCCGATGCGAGTCGATGGCGAACAAGGGCGTCGCCTTTAGCCGGGAGAAGGGCGGCGAGATGGGGTACGCGCTCCTGCCCACCATTCCTGGCGTCTTTGAGTTTCCGTTTATGCGGGGCGGGGGAACCCCCATGCACGAGCGGCTGGGCAGGCTGTGGCAAGAGTACCACCGCCAGGCTATGGGCCAGGAGTTCGCCGCGAGCCAGACCCCGCTGGCCCGTGTGATCCCGGTTGAGGAAACGGTGACGGCCGACATCGAGGTCATGCCTTACGAACAGCTTTGCCAGATGCTGGACAGGGTCCAGACCTTCGCCCTGGCGCAGTGTGCCTGCCGCGTCAGCGTGGGCGGCTGCGACAAACCACGCGATGTGTGCCTGATCTTTGACCGGACGGCCGAGTTCCTGGTCGATCGCGGCTTTGCCCGACGGATCACGCGAGCCCAGGCAGAGGATACTCTGCGTCGAGCGGAGGAGACCGCGCTGGTGCACACGGCCAACAACAGCCAGGATCGGCTGAACTTTGTGTGCAACTGCTGCCCCTGCTGTTGCACGATCCTGCGTGGGCTGACCGAGCTGCACCTGCCAAACGCTTTTGCCAGGAGCCGCTGGCGCGCCCAGGTGGATGCAGCCCTGTGCCGGGGGTGCGGCGTCTGCGAGGAGGAGCGCTGCCCGGTGGGAGCCATACAGGTCGGCGACGGCCTGGCCCGGGTGGAGACGGGACGCTGTATCGGCTGTGGTCTGTGCGCCACCGCCTGCCAGGCTGGGGCAGTGAGCATGCAGCTCTGGCAGGAACCGGTCGCGGAGCCGCCGGCAACCGTGGCCGAGATGGCGATGCAAGTGGCAGCGGAAAAAGGGCGGCTGGACGAGTTTCTGCCGTTGATGATGCGCTAGCGGCAACCGATCCGTCTCGAGATCGCAGGCGCGGGATGGGTGCCTGTCAGGTTGGCCGGCTCACGGCCCGTCTCGGGGGCGGTTCCGTCAGTGAAAAGCCCTGGAGCCCCAGTAGGGCAGACACATTTGGGAGTGCATCACCTGCTGGGCACGGTGACCGTGCCCCTACCTACCTGCCCTCGGTAGGGGCGGGGTCTCCCCGCCCCCTACGCGCCATATGCGGTTGCCCGAAAGCCTCGGGGAGTGTGCTTGACGGGTCAGGCCGGGAGTGCTATAATGTTAGTGAGGGGAGTTTGCGTCGCGTCGATGATGTGGCAAAACCATTTCTCCACCCAGCAATCGACGCGGTACAGGTAGCCTGAAAGGAGCTTGTCAATGGCGATCCAGTATCAGTGGGAGAGGCGGAACGTCCAGTGCCCGGAAGAGGACCGGGTTACAAGTGTCCTCCTGGCCTGGAGTGCGGAGGGAGAGCAGCCTGTGTTGTGCGGCGTCCACTGCGACCATCCCCCGCCTCAAAGACCTGGACAATTGGGAGTGCCACTGGGCGTGCTGGGAGCAGATTGCCAGCACGAACTGATGCCGGGACCGTACCGGCCTTCCACGTCCAGCGGCTATTCGTAGCGGAAGCGCCAGACGCCGACCGCGAAAAACAGCACGGCAAAGCCGAGCAGGACACCTGCCTCCAGCAGCACCCCACTCAGCCCCTGCCCTCTGAGGACAATGTCGAGCAGGCCCTGCATGGCCCACGTCGTGGGCAGGACCTTGACCACGTTACGCACGAACTCGGGAAAGAGCTCGATCGGATACCAGCAGCCGCCCAACAGGGCCATGACCATGCCCAGCATGATGCTCAGGCCGTTGGCCTGCCCTTCCGTCTCGACAAAGGTGCCCAGCGTCGTTCCCAGCGCAGCGGCGGCCAACGTCGAGGCAAGGAGCATTACGGCCAGGGCCGCCGGCGTGTGACCCCAGTTCAGCCTCATCACCAAAATCCCAAAGCCGACCAGCAACAGCATCTGCACCAGGGCCAGGGCCACCTGGCCGGTGATCGTGCCGAACAGGTAGGTAGATTTTCGCGTCGGACTGACCAGCAGCCGGCGCAGGGTGCCCGTGCGCCGCTCGATGGCGAACAGGCCCGAGATGCCGATCAGCGGGATAAAGACCCAGGTGATCAACTGCCCGGCTGAGGAGTTGGCCCTGGGATCGTAGTCGACCTGGTCCGGCGTGGTCCCCTGCTCCACCGACACGCGGTCGGGGGCCTGGCTCATCTCTGTTCGGGCACGCTCCAATGAGGTGTCAAAGTAGGCCTGGCGGGCCACGGCAGAATCGAAGGGCGCGATCCGCTCTGCTTCGGCCACGCTGGCCTTGGCGATATCGACGACGCTGCTGATCCGGCTGATCGAGGCCTGCACCGCCCGCGAGGCCACCAGGGCGTTCATGTTGTTGGGCTGCAGTCGCA
>JAMJFU010000442.1 GCA_023544525.1 Anaerolineae bacterium
GGCAACAGGACCACCTGCTACACCAAGACCGCTTCAGAACCACAGCCTGCTGCTTCGTGGAGTCTAACGGGTAGTAGTATGTATGTTGCTGTGGGTCTGGTACCCTGCCTCACACCAAGGGAACGGGCGTCCCCCTCTCTTCTTGTGGCCTCGAAAATGGCAGCGACGACCAGATTCGAGCCAGGCTTCATTACTCGACTTGCCGGAAACTTCAGCAGCAATTTTACCACATGAACTGCCGTTTTGCAAGCCGGCCGAAAAAAGCTCAGCAGCTCTCAGCCGGGCGTGACCCGGGGCCGGATCCCTGGCACTGGCCCCCAGTAACCGTGAACCGGCGCGGGACTGCTTGCTCCGTCGTGCCAATGATGGTATAGTATGCCGCAGAGAGAAGGGATGGCATGGAGAGGATCCTGCTGGTCGAGGACGAGCAGAAACTGGCGCAGGTCATTGCCCGCGAGCTGGAGGCGGAAGGCTATCACGTCATTCGCGCCGCGACGTGCTGTGAGATGGGGGTGCCTCAGACCACCAACCGGGCTCGGGCATTGCCGCCCGAGCCCGTCTATGCCTAGGCCCGGACCTTGCGGGCCTCCATTGTCGCCACCTCCAGGCCCAGGATGCGCCGCAGGATGGCGATCGAGGCGGCATAGGAGGCATCTACCCCGAAATAGGACAGGCTCTTGGACAGGAGTGTCTGGCGCCGGCTGTAGGGCGTGTCCGACGCATAGTGGATCACGCCGATATCGTAAGGCGCGTTGATAAAGAGGTTTACAATCTCGTTGACCGGATAGCGCTTGGGATAAATATCCTCGTATACACCGCTGAGATACGGCCCGGCCTCCATCTCGATGTCGGTGTAACCCTCCTGGTAAAATATGCCCACAAAGTCCTTGTTCTGCAAGAACGTACCGCGGACCGTCACCGCTTTCTGGTTGTCAAAGACGCTGCCCTGGGTGAGGTAGGGGGCGATGTCAGCGGCGATGAAGCAGTTCCGGAACAGGAAGGTGTTCCTGGAGTGCTCGTCATAGACGACGTTGGGGATCATCACGTCGCCTACCTGGCCGTTGAGCGTGGCTGCCTTGCCCATGAAATAGACGCCCTGCAGCTCGCCCAGGTTGGTGGCGGCCTGGCTAAAGATCTGGTAGGCGGCCATGCCCAGCGGATAGTCGACGTTAAAGATCACGGCCTGGCTGTTCGCCAGCTCCTCCAGGCCGTCGACACGGACCCGAGGATCAAAGCACTCGGGGCAGAGGCTGTCGAACTTGATCACCTGGGCGGCCACATCCAGGTAGAGGGGATTCTCCACGTGGTACAGGCCCCGCTCCTTGTGGTACTGGTGCATCGCCGCCAGCTTGCCCGCACGGACCGTCTCGTCTCCGTGGCGCAGATAGCGGGACAAGGTGTAGTAGAGGAGGTCTTCTAGCCTATCGCGGCTTTGGCCGGCTTTGATGCGCTGATAATGGTGCCACAGGTTTTCCGGGTTATTCTCCTCGAGGTAGGCCACCAACTCGGCCTCGATGGCCAGGGCATAGCCGCCCAGCAGGTTGACCAGGCTATGGGTATTCGAGGAGACGAAATAGACCGGCCGGTCAAACAGGTCTCCCTGCAGGTAACGTTTCACGTCCCGCGAGATGGTATACCACCAGCCGTCGGTGGCACGCCGGTAGTCGGTCAGCGAACCCGCCAGCAGGCGGATGGCCATATCTTTGGGCTCACGCCCAACGTGGAAAAGGTTGGCCCACAGGGCAGGCCCCCACGCAGCCTGCAGCTTGACAAAGTCGTCTGACGAAATGCCCAGGGTGGTCGCCACGTGCCCCACGTCGTCGGGCTCCATCGACCGCTCGCCATAGACGTGTGCCTGGATGCGTTCCAGGGTGCGGGTACCCATCAGCCGCCCGTGCAGCTTGTTCCACTCGATCTGGTAGGCGGTCAACATCGGGATCAGGTCGTCGATGTCCGAGACACTGGCGATAAAGGCCGCCAGGGTACTCGTGCCATCGAAGAACATCTTGCGCCGCCGTGAGTGGGTCGTGACTGCTTGCCATTTCTCCACGTCGGGATAACCGCGCCGCGCAAAGACCTCGTCCGACTGGCCCATCAGCACCAACTTGACCTGGGTCATGCATTGGGGCAGGCGCATGACACCGTAGACAAAGGCCGAGATGTCGGGGGTGGCGCTGTCCGCGCCGACGTGCAGGCTGGAGTTCATGGCCGAATGGGTTTCTTCCAGCGAGCGCACGCGGATGTCGCTGGTCGACCTCAGTAGCGAATAGTAGGTCCGTATATACAGCTCGATCTCTTCGTTGCCGCGCAATGGGATATCTCGGAGCAAGGGCTACCTCCTGTCAGGTTTTGGGCCGTTTGAACACGCCGCGGTTCGTTGCCGTGTCGTAGGAAACCAGCTCCCAGCCATCTTTGCCTAGCCGGTTCAGCAACCGGTTGATGGCGACGAGGGGGGAGGGATCCTGGCTATGGACCGTCTGGTTGTCCACCTGCTCGGGTGTGACCAGTTGGTACGCCATGCGGACTCCCTCCTCGTCGAATCCGGTCACGGGCGTGCAGGTCAGAAGACAATATTCCCAGGCTTGGCGTCCCATCACAGCTCCCCCTTATGGATGAATCAGATAGAAGTGGGACGACTGAACCTTCCAGGAAGCTTGGA
>JAMJFU010000443.1 GCA_023544525.1 Anaerolineae bacterium
CGATCAGCATGCGTTCGTCCGCCGCCAGCTCCTCAGCCCAGCTCCACAGGTCTTCCTGGTTGTAAAAGACCTGGGGCTCGGTCATGTGAAAGCTCTGGAACTTGGCCGCCTGGATGCGAAAGAGCCCTTCGGGATAGCGCCAGTGAGCGACCAACTGCGGATCCATCTCTTCCACGGGATGAAAGAGATCGGGAAAGATAGCAGCATAGGTTGCCGCCACGGGGTCAGACGGATCGATCAGGTAGAATGCCAGGCTGCCATCGTAGGCATCCATGGTCACCTTGACCGAGTTGCGTATATAGTTCAGCCTCCCGTAGGAGGTCGAGATTGGATCCGAGTATGGGTACCGGTCGCTGGTGGTGTAGGCATCCAACAACCACACCAGACGACCGTTGAGAATGACCGCATAGGGGTCCGGGTCATAGGCCAAGAAGGGAGCCACGGCATCTACGCGGTCCCGAATCGCACGGAGCCACAGAAGCCGGCTCTCGGGCGTTATCGAGCCGCTGAGGAGTATCTGGCTGCTTCCCAGTCGCATAGAATAGGCTAGACGCTTGAGGGCAGAGTCGAGGACGACACCGCCCGTGCCCTCGTAGGTAGTGTAGACATTCTGGTCGCCGGCAGGATAGTCCAACTCCTGCTCCTCGGTGTTGACCACCACGTATTCCTCGGTCAGCTCACCGAAGTAGATCTCGGGCCGGCTGAGGGCCAACTCGGGGAACAGCGACCGAGGTGGGATGTCACGCACCCACAGGACGGGCAGGCCCTCTTCCCGGACCTCATTCACAGGGCTCAGCACCAGCCCATAGCCATGGGTGTATACCAGGTGCCGGTTGACCCAGGTCTGGGCCTGGGCGGGCAACTCGCTGTAAGAGATCTCCCGCACAGCCAGGGTCACCTGCCGGTAGTCGCCGTCCACATGGTAGCGGTCAATGTCCACATCTGTGAAGGCATAGTAGAGCCGGATCTCCTGCAGTTGGGCATAGGTCCGCAAGAGCGGACGGTAGTCCCAGAGCCTGATGTTCATGATGGTGCCCTGGTTGGCCTCCAGGTCCACGGGCACTGCCTCCTCTGCCGCCTCAAAATCGTCCTCAGTCACGCTTGCAAGGCCATAGGCTGCCCGGGTCATCTCGATGGTGTGGCTTATGTACTCCCGTTCCCTGGTCAGTTCGTTGGGCACAACCACCAGGCGCTGGAGAGCGGAGGGATAGATGCTCCCCCCGACAAAGGCCACGAGCAACCAGACGCCAAGGGCGGCGTACGGCAGCCACCGTACCCTCACGAACAGGCTGGCCAGGAGGATACCTGCGCCCAGGGCCACGATGGCGGTCAGGACGTGCATCACGGGCAGCCGGGCGTGCACGTCGGCATAGCCCGCACCGTAGGCTGCACCTGTGCTTGAGTACAGGAGGCTGGGGATATTCAGCTGGTAGCCCCAGGCAAAGAATCCCAGGGCAACTGCACCCAGCACCAGCATGTGCCGCTGCGCTGCCGGCGTCAGGCGCAACCACTGCCGGGCGTCGTCCACAACCTGGATCGGTTTGGCCAATCGCTCAGCCGAGAAACTGGCCAGGTACACCAGTGCGGCACCTGCCAGCGCCGCGAGTAACAGCCACAGGAACCAGCCCTGCAAAAACTGGAGCCAGGGGAGGCGAAAGACGTAGAAGCTCAGGTCACGTCCCAGGATCGGATCAACCTCGCCGAAGGGCACCGCGTTGCTGCTCATCAGTGCCTGCAGCCACATGCTCTTCGCGGGGAGGGCAAAGAACAAGCCCACAACCACCGCAAGGACGAACAAAAGGGTATTCGCCACCCGCGCCGCGACGACCCGCGCCGTCGGCTCGGCGGTGTAGCCGGCCCGAGTCCGTTGTCCCTCCAGCCAGGGCACAGCCATCTGGCCACCGCCGACCATCCGGCGTGCTAACCACCAGTTGGCCGCCAGGAAGAGGGTCGCGACCACCCAAGCCGCAACGAAAAGCAGGTTCTCGGCGACCAGGCGCCTCCAAAGGACCGAGGCCACCCCCAATGTATCCAGCCACACCAGGTCGGTGTACAGGTCCAGTCCCACGAACAACACAATGACCAGCGCCACGATGACAACGGTGCCGATCAGCCAGCCTCTATTCCCCATCTTTTACTCGATCCTTTGCTTGGGCTCTCAACTCTGTGTAGCGCCAGAGCAGGCGCTTGAACGCTCTCTCCATCCGAGGCGACCGCGGTGCGCGCTCCCGGCGCGTCACAATGCGGCGCACCGTCTCGGCGATCCGCTCCTCCCTGGTCTCGGGTTGATCACTCACCCGGCTCCTCCTGCAAGCGCTGCACTTCCTGCAGCGGGTCGATCTTGGCCCGCTGGAACCGGGGCGCGGGGACCTTGAGGTTCAGATCGCGTATCTCGACATTTATGGCAGCGACCTGTTGCTCAAAAGCCTCCACCGCCCGCTGCCAGCCTGCGAGTGTCCGCTTGCGCTCCGCCTCAGACCAGAGTTCTGTCCGGCCTGCCATCTCCTGCACCCTCTGCTGATACCGTTCCCACTCCCCTGCCAGGAGCTGACGCGCGCGCACCAATTTGCCCCGGACCGCCTTGTCTAGCTCGATCCATTCCGGCGCAAACCCGGCATCCCTCAAGATCTTGA
>JAMJFU010000444.1 GCA_023544525.1 Anaerolineae bacterium
CTGGCGACGGGGCCCTGGGCCATGGGGCTCCGGGACCGGATGCCGCTTATGCGCGATGGCGACAGCGCAGCCACGGCGACAATAAGGGGCCGGAAGAACAGTGCGTGCTGTTTGGTGGCTGCGGCCAGGCCGGCGAGCAGCCCGGCGATGGCCAGCTGTGACCGGGCCGCGGCAACCAGCGCCGCCAGTACGAGACCGACCAGCAGCGGGTCGGTGAAGGCGGTGGAGGCGAAGAGCAGATCGAAGGGGGAGAGGGCCAGTAGGGCCGCAGCCAGCAGGCCAACGGCCGGCTCCCGGTACAGCGACCGGCCCAGGCGATAGGTCAGGGCAACTGCAGCCAGGCTGGCCAACAAGCTCGGCAGCCGGGCTATGGCTTCTGCCTTCAGGCCGCCGGTGCCCGTGCCAGAAGCCAGGAAGGCCAGCGCCAGGGTGTAGGGATAGAGCGGAGGCTTGTCCACTGGCTCGAGGTCCAACATTGGGTCGCTCCCGGTGGCAATCTGCAGGCCCCAATAGCTGTACAGGGCCTCATCCTCCAGGAAGCGGTTCTGACCCCAGGGAGCCAATCGCAGGGCCAGGGCTGACAGCAGGATGGCTGCCAGGGCGAAGGCTGGTGTTTTGCTGTGAGCCACAGATCGAGCCTTTACGAGCGGTGCCTGCAGGCTCTGGAAGGCTGCCACGCTGCGTGTTCGCGCACGGTCAGTCTACAAAACGGTACTTGAGCAGGGTCCAGAAAGCCACGGGTGCATCGCGCCAGGTGATCTTTTTTCCCTCGTGGAACTCGCGTCCATAGTAGGAGATGGGCACCTCAAAGATGCGGTGGCCGCGCTTGAGCACTTTGGCCGTGATCTCGGGCTCGAACTCGAATCGCCTGGAGCGCAGCGGGATGTCCTTGACCACATCGGCACGGAAGCACTTGTAGCAGGTCTCCATGTCGCTGAGGATGGTGTTAAAGAGCACGTTGGTCGTCAGGGTCAGGATTTTGTTGCCGATCATGTGCCAGAAGAGCATCGCTTTCCGCGGGCCGAGGAAGCGGCTGCCATAGACCACGGCCACCCGCTTTTCGACGATGGGCTGGATGAGCTTGGGATAGTCCCGGGGGTCGTATTCCAGGTCGGCGTCCTGGATCAGGATCAGATCGCCCGTGGCATGCTGGATGCCGGTTCGCACAGCCGCGCCTTTGCCACGGTTTTCCCTGTGGAAATGGGCCTGGACGTCGCCGGCCTGCGCTTCCCGCTCCAGGATCTCGCGGGATCCATCGGTGGAGCCGTCATCTATGGCCAGGATCTCTTTTTCCACGCCCGGAAGCTCGACTGCGCGCACCTGGCTGAGGATCTCGCTCAGGGTAGCAGACTCGTTGTAGACCGGCATGATGATCGATAGTTTCATCGCGCCTCCTTGCAGCTCTGGGCTATTATAGCGGAATTGAAGGGGGAGGGCAAGCGTTGTCAGTCTCAGCGTCGAGGCGATAGCGGTTGTTCAGCGGCTCGCCTAACATCAGTGCTATTTCCTACCCTGGCCAACTCGCCTGGCGGCGAGAATGGCCATGTCGTCGAACTGCTGGTCGGTCCCAGCAAACTGGAGCACCTCTGTTTCTAACGCGGCGACGACACCTTCGGCTGGCTCTCCCCTGAGACCCATGACTGCACGCCGCAGGCGATGGAGGCCGAATCGCTCGGTGCCGTCCCGGAAGGCGTCGGTCACGCCATCGGTGTACAAGAGGAGGAGGTCGCCGGGCTCCATGTGCACCCTTCGCTGCTCGAAGCGGGCAGAGTCGAGTATTCCGAGGGCCATGCCGGTCGGTGCCAGCTCGACCACGGCCGACTCTTGGCCCATTGGATGTTTCTTGACCAGGAGGGGAGGGTTGTGGCCGGCGTTTACGTAGGAGACGTCGCCTGTGCCGGATGCGAGGCAGGCGTAGAAGAGGGTGACAAAGGTGCCGTCCTCCGCAGCGTCGGCAGAGATCAGCCGGTTGGCCCGGCCAATATCCCCTGCCAGGTCGCTGGAGAGGCTCAGGCTGGCCCGGACAATGCTGCGCGTAAGCGCCATGAACAGCGCCGCGGGCATACCTTTGCCGCTGACATCGGCGATGACAATGCCGGCCTCAGGGCCACTGCCCGTCAGGAAATCGTAATAGTCGCCGGCGACCTGGCGCGCGGGCCGCCATCTGGCGGCGATCTCCCAGCCTGGGACCTGGGGCGTGGACCGTGGCAGCAGGCTGGCCTGGACGCTGCGGGCCATCTGCAACTCGCGTTCCATCCTGCCCTTTTCGACAGCCACCTCGTAGAGGCGAGCGTTTTCGATGGCGATGGCTGCACTGGAGGCGATGGCCGTCAGCAGTTCCAGATCGTCGGGGAGAAAGATGCCGGCATGGAGGCGGTTGTCGACATAGATGGCGCCGATGGTGTGGTCCTTGGCCTTCAGCGGGGCGCAGAGAATGGACCGCAGCCCCAGGGCGTGTATGCTCGTGCGCAGGCTGAGCCGGTCGTCGCTCTGGGCATCACTGGTGAGCAGGGCCCGGCCCTCGCGCAGGACCCGCTCCACGACACCCCGCGAGATCTGGAACTCGGGGTCCTGGATCGTATCCTGTGCCATCCCCCGTGCCACCCGGACCACCGCCTGGC
>JAMJFU010000445.1 GCA_023544525.1 Anaerolineae bacterium
GCCTACTCGCAGTTGAGCCAGGAGGAACTGGCATGAGTGGGAACGGCAGCCATAGAGAAACGGAACGCAGGCCTGCCGGTCCCAGGCCAGGGCGCGGCCCGCTGGGGCACGGCGGTCCGGGAGCCATGATGAGGGGCGAGAAGGCCCGCGACTTTAGGGGCACCATGCGCAGGCTGATCCACTACCTGGGCTCCTACAGGATTCCCATCCTCATCGTGATGCTCTTTGCGGTGGGCTCGACCGTCTTTAACATCATCGGCCCCAAGATCCTGGGCCGGGCAACCACCAAGCTGTTCGAGGGCGTCATGGCCCAGATCGCCGGGACCGGCACCGGGATCGACTTTGACTACATTGGCCGGATCCTGCTGACAACCCTGGCCTTGTATCTTGGGTCCTCCCTGTTTGGCTTCATCCAGGGTTGGCTCATGTCCCGCATATCTACGGATGTTACGTACCGGTTCCGCAGGGACATCTCCCAGAAGATCAACCGCATGCCCTTCAAGTACTTTGACAGTACCAGCCAGGGCGAAGTGCTCTCGCGCATCACCAATGACGTCGACACGGTCAACCAGACCCTCAACCAGAGCCTGTCGCAGATCATCACCTCGGTGGTCACGGTCATTGGCGTGTTGGTCATGATGTTGACCATCAGCTGGCAGATGACCCTGGTGGCCCTGTTGATCGTGCCGCTGGCGATGGGCATCATTGCCCTGGTGGTGAGCCAGTCACAGAAGTACTTTAGGCAACAGCAAGACTACCTCGGTCACGTCAACGGGCACGTCGAGGAGATGTTCGGCGGGCACCTGGTGATGAAGGCTTTCAACGGCGAAGAGGAGAGCGTGGAGCGCTTTGATGGGCTCAACAACACCCTCTATGACTCGGCCTGGAAATCCCAGTTTCTATCCGGGCTCATGTTCCCCATCATGGGCTTTGTCGGCAACCTGGGCTACGTGGGCATCGCCATCCTGGGTGGGTACCTCGCTGCCCAGAACGCCATCACCGTCGGCAATATCCAGGCCTTTATCCAGTACGTCCGTTCGTTCACCCAGCCACTGACCCAGATTGCCAATATCTCCAACATCCTGCAACAGACCGCAGCCGCAGCCGAGCGCGTCTTCGAGTTCCTGGACGAAGGGGAAGAGATCCCCGACGTGGAGGACCCAGTCCAGCCGGAAGAGATCGAGGGGCACGTGGTCTTTCAGGACGTGCAGTTTGGCTACGACCCTGACAAGGTCGTCATCCACGAATTCACCGCCGACGTGAAACCGGGCCAAAAGATCGCCATCGTCGGTCCCACCGGCGCTGGCAAGACCACCATGGTCAAACTGCTCATGCGGTTCTACGATGTGGATAGGGGCGCCATCCTGATAGACGGCTACAACATCAAGGATTTCAGGCGCGAGGACCTGCGCTGCATGTTCGGCATGGTCTTGCAGGACACCTGGCTGTACAACGACACGATCATGGAGAACATCCGCTACGGATGGCCCGGCGCCAGCGACGAGGAGGTCATTGCCGCTGCCAAGGCTGCCCGGGTCGATCACTTTGTGCGCACCCTTCCTGAAGGCTACAACCTGGTGCTCAACGAAGAGGTGACCAATATCTCCCAGGGTCAGAAACAGCTTCTGACCATCGCCCGCGCCATCTTGATCGATCCCAAGATGTTGATCCTGGACGAAGCCACCAGTTCGGTCGATACGCGCACCGAGGTGCTTATCCAGGAAGCCATGTACAACCTGATGAAGGACCGTACCAGCTTCATCATCGCCCACCGGCTGTCCACCATCCGTAATGCGGATCTGATCCTGGTCATGAACGAAGGGGACATCGTCGAACAGGGCCAGCACAAAGAACTCCTGGCACGCGAGGGCTTTTACGCTGAGCTCTACAACAGCCAGTTCGAATTCGCAGAGGAGCAGGAAGCCCTGCTCGCTGCCTGATAGTGATTGTGTGAAAGAAGGATAGCCCTCATCGCCCGGCCAGTCCCGGGCCGGCTCCAAGAAATGGGGCTTGGCCACCAGGCCACCCAACACCCGCACTGGCCGGGGAGACGCAATAGCGGCGCGACCTCGACCAGGCAGCCTGCTAGCCTTCCCGCGCCAAAGCGGGTTCGACCCAGGTGCGTGGGGGTCGAACCCGCGAGGATAACAAACCGGCAGCGGAAGCGGCTTGGGTGCCTATTCCAAGGGGATCAGGTTGCGTTTGAGCATGCGCAGCGCCCGCCGGGGGTCGATGTAACCGTACAGGCCGCCCACGATGGAGACCATGTAAGCCGCATCGAGGAGTACCTGCCCGCTCGGCCGCAGGATCCAGCTCTCGTCCTCGTTATACTGGGTGCCGGCGGCGATTAGGCGCAGGTCGCGGCCAAAGTCATTGCCGTCGGCTGCCGCTTGGCACTTGTGATAGATGGTGCCGCCGATGAGTAGCGTCGTGCACGGTTGGTTCAGGAAGTTGACGCCGTACTGCAGAAAGTAGGTGTCGGTCTCTTTGACGTAACCCAGGTTGCGCCCTGTGGTGGCGGCGATGATCTCCTTGGCCAGGAAGGAACGCGCGGCGTTCTCCTCATCACGGGTCGGCAGGGCGTGGGGGTTGGCCGACAGCCAATCCAGG
>JAMJFU010000446.1 GCA_023544525.1 Anaerolineae bacterium
AGCCAGTAAGGATAGGATGATAAACGACACTGAGCAATCTGTGCTCTCGGCGCAGTCGATCGGCCACCAGTACAGGACGGCGCAGGGCCCGCTCCTGGCCCTAGATGGGCTATCGCTGCGTGTGGGACGCGGCGAGTTCGTCGCCATCGTGGGCCCTTCGGGTTGTGGCAAGAGCACCTTGCTGCGCATCCTGGGCGGGTTGACCGTGCCCAGTGCTGGTTCAGTGCAGTTCGAGGGTGAAGCCCTGAACTCGCCGCGGCGCCAGGTGGCCTTTGTCTTCCAGGATGTCAACCTGATGCCTTGGCGCACGGTGCTGCGCAATGTGACCCTGCCTCTAGAGGTGGCGGGACTCCCCGCGGTTGAGACGCGCCAGCGGGCGGGGGAGGTCCTGAATTTGGTAGGATTGGCCGGGTTTGGGAGCGCCTACCCGCGCGAGCTATCAGGGGGCATGGCCCAGCGCGTGGCGATTGCGCGTGCCTTGGTCGCCGAGCCGGATGTGTTGTTGCTGGACGAGCCGTTTGGGTCGCTGGATGCCCTTAGCCGCGAGCAGATGAACCTGGAGCTGTTGCGGATCTGGCGCACGCGGCGTGTCACGGCGGTCATGGTCACCCACGACCTCCGGGAGGCCGTTTTTCTGGCCGACCGGGTTCTTGTCATGTCACCCCGTCCCGGTCGCATCCAGGCCGAGGTGATCGTCGACCTGCCCCGGCCCCGCACGCTAGAGGTCATGTATACCGAGTTCTTTGGGGCTATCTCGAGACGGGTCCGGGAGGCCGTACGCACGTCCACCGTCCAGGTACCAGAACATGTGCCGGGATAAGATAACCATTCTTGAACGAGAGGGAGGAAACCATGGGGAAAACATCGAGTGTATTGTTGGGCTTGGTCGTGGGTGCGCTGGTGGGGGTGGCAGTGGGACTGCTGCTTACGCCCCGGAGTGGCGAGGAAACACGCCTCTTACTCCAGGATCGGGCGGATGCCGTCCTGGAGCAAGGCAGGCAGGCGGCTGAGGAGAAGCGCCTCGAGCTGACTCGCCAGTTCGAGGAACTCAAGCAGCCCAAGGCCTAGGGCTTGCCGTTCCAGCCAGAATACCCGGCCGCGAGGCCCGGACGACCGCGGTGGCGAGCAGGCTGCATCTTGCATGCCTGCTCGCTACTTTTGCCTATTCCGGAGGGTTCAGGATAGGACCAATATCCTATAGCATGCCGTGCTTCCCCGTGCTATACTGTGGCTGTTCTGATCGACCCATTTTGTCGAGGGATTGGAGGCACATAATGCTAGCTACAAAGTCGACCGAGCCACAGCCCTTTCTCACGCCGCAGGAGGTCTCGACCTTGCTGCGAGTTTCTGTATACACGGTGCGGCGTTGGATCAAAGACGGTGAACTGCCGGCATACAAGGTGGGACGAGGGTGGCGGATCAGCCACTCCGAACTGAACCGCTGGCTCAATCGGCAGCGCCTGGCTTCCTAAGACGGCCCGTGATGGACCTGGTTATAGTCCCTACAGCCCTGTAGCTCTGCTATCGCCCCCTGCTTCTTCCACCCAGCCTATTCCAGTGCTTCGAGGCGCACACCGATCAGTGGCACCAGCATTTCCTGGACGGTAAGCCCACCGTGCCGGCCGATCAAGGCGTTCTTGGGGCGGTCATGCTGAAGGGCGTGGTTGGCCCGAGACAATACCAGAAGCTCTCCTGCCCGGGCCACCGCTTCGTCAGACACCGGTTTGCCCATGAGCCCTGCTTCCAGCACATCGGCCGAGCGCAGGAGGGTAAAATAGCCCGGGAACGCTCCTTCCAGGTGTTCGGCGATGGCAGCGGCGCGACCGGGCCTGGGATAGAGGAAGGCAGCGCGCGACTCGCCCATGACTGGCACCAGCAGGTGCTGCTGCAACTCCCTATGGTCTCTGATGGTGACCACCTGCTCGGGTGGGATCTCGATCTGCCCGTGGTCGGCGGTCAGGAGGAGCAGCGTCCCATCGAGATCCTCCGCCGGCAGCCGGTTCAGGAACTCCTCTTCAAGCAGGTGGCTGACGGCCCGAAACTCGGCCTGCCACAGATCTGCCCCCGGTCCGTAGTGGTGGGCTGAGCCGTCTAGCCCGCCCCAATAGGCCGTCAGGAGGGCACGCTGCCCGCGCGTTTCTGACAGCAGATGCCGCAGGTGCCCCCAGAAATCGCTGGCCTGCAGGTGTCCGCGGATCTCGGCCACACCGCGGTACAGCATCCTGGTGAAGCCCGAGTTCCGGAAGTGGGCCGACAGGACTGCCCGTGTGCTGACTCCCCCGGTTGCCAGTACCTCGGCCAGGCTACCTGCCGGGATCAGCTCGTCCGGCTCCAAGCCCCAACGCACGAGCAAGTCCCCGCCTCCCCCGGAGTAGGGGGACAGAGTGATGGCGTTGGCGGCCACGCCCAGCTCTCGCAGATACATGAAATAGGCTAACCAGCCATGCCTGGCCGGAGGCCAGCCTGTGCGCAGGCTGACCAGCGCAGCGGCGGTGGTAGAGGGAAAGATGGAGGTCAATGGCACCAGGGTGCCTGCCTGCGCAAGCCGGCGGAAGGCCTCCCCCTCGCCGGCAGCCCACCTATCCTCGAGCATGCGAT
>JAMJFU010000447.1 GCA_023544525.1 Anaerolineae bacterium
TGCTGAGATGTATAACAGGATTTGGTCAGCCATTCAAAAGTCCTTGCACGCCTGGCAAGAATATGTTGACACAGAGCGACACAGGGAAGGCACAGAGCCTCACGGAGAAGAACCTGGGGAACCCTCTGTGCGCCTTTGTGAATCCTCGGTGGAGCTCTGTGTCCCTTTTGGTTCCGGTTCATCCGGGTTAGGGGATTATATAGGCAAAGCGCCCGCTGGTCAAGTCGACTGGCAGGCGCCCTTGGGGCCGTCGCATTTGTCATTGTTCATCCATGGTGCGCATCGCCACTCAGTGCGTACGAACCTGTCATTGCGAGCCGCCGTCGTTTTGGCCGTAAGCGAAGCGGCGCAATCTCCTATTGGTCAACCGGAGACTGCTTCGGCCCAAACGGCGGGCCTCGCAGTGACAAGATCGATGTCACTAGTAGCGCGCTCTTGGCGCGAAGAGATTTCACCTGGCTCTCGTGTGGGCCGGCGGGCCTTAGCCAGGGAAGATCTTGCCCGGGTTGAGGATGTTCAACGGATCGAACGCTTGCTTGATGCGCCGCTGCAGGGAGATCAGCACCGGATCCATGACCAGCGGCAGGTACGCAGCGCGCTTGGAGCCGACGCCGTGTTCGCCACTGATGGTGCCGCCCAGGCGAGCGACGGCAGAATACAACTCTGACAGAAGCTCGGGCAGCGTGGCCTGCCATTCCTCCATCGACATCTCGGGCCGCTTGACCGGCGTGGCGTGGAGATTGCCGTCGCCAGCGTGGCCGTAGCAGGGGATCAACACGCCGTACTGTGCCGAGATGCGCTCCAGCTCTTGCACCAGGGCCGGGATCTGGGCCAGGGGCACGACCACGTCCTCCAGGCTCTGTACCGGGCTGATGGCCTTGAAGGCCTCGGCCACGTTCTGCCGTGGGCGCCACATCCTGCGCTCCGTGTCGGCGGTATTGCCCACATACACGTCCAGCGCACCCGCCTCCAGGCACAGCTCGGCCACCGCCCCAAACTCGGCCTCGACCTGTTCCTGGCTATAGCCGTCCACCTCGATGAGCAACATCGCACCGATGTCGGGATGGGGTGGGCTCTCGCCCAGGAAGTCGTAGGCCGTGGCCACTGACAGCCGGTCCATGAACTCAACAGAGGCGGGCAGCAGGTGGCCCAGGGTCATGATCTCGGGAACCGCCGCAATCGCCGTGGGCACATCGGCAAACGGTACCAGCAGGACCGCCCGGGCGGCGGGCAGCGGCAGCAGGCGCAGGATGATCTGGCTAAAGATGCCCAGGGTGCCCTCCGAGCCAACCATCAGCCGCACGAGGTCGTAGCCGGTGACGTCCTTGACGCGTTTGCCGCCCAGCTGGACGATCTCGCCTGTGGGCAGCACCACCTCCAGGCCCAGGACGTAGCGGCCTGTGACGCCATACTTGATGGCCCGCCCCCCACCGGCATTCTCAGCCACGTTGCCGCCGACGAAACAGGACTCGACGCTCATCGGATAGCCGGCGTAAAAGAGTCCGTATTGCTGGACCTGCTCGTTGATCTCGTTGGTGATGACACCTGGCTCGACGACCGCGACCATGTTCTCCCGGTCGATCTCCAGGATGCGGTTCATGCGTTCCAAAGAGAGCAGGATGCCACCATAGACCGGCACCGCCCCGCCCGATAGCCCCGAGCCAGCGCCTCGGGGGGTGACCGGGATGCGCTCCCGGTTGGCCAGGCGCAGGATGTCGGCGATCTCGAGGGCGCTGTCCGGCTTGACGACTACGTCCGGCATGTGGGCGTATTCCTCGCCCGCGACCTCGTCATGGGCATAGGCCGCCATGCGCTCCGGATCGTCATAGAGTACGTATCGCTCGCCGGCGATGCCCCGCAGTGCCTCGACGATCTCTGCCGTCACCGGCCGGTAATCAGCCATCCGTGGTTCCTCCTTCAGATGAAGCCAGGTACAGGCACCCCGCAAACACTACTGGATCCCCCAGCTTGCTGGGGCACAGGCCGGCTCGCCGGCGGGTCTCACGCCATGAGCAGCGCCTGCCTCGACGCAACCAACCCGAGCAAGCTCGGGACTCCAAAGAGGCCCCCCATCCTTCACTGGATCCCCCAGCTTGCTGGGGGCCGGGCCGGCTCGCTGGCGGTGCTCACAGCATGGGCAGTCTCTGCCTTGACACAACCAGCCCGAGCAAGCTCGGGACTCCAAACAGGCGCTGCCCCGAGCAGCCCCCTGCACTGGATCCCCCAGCTCGCTGGGGCCCGGGCCGGCTCGCCGGCGGTGCTCACGCCATGGGCAGCTTCTGCCTCGACCCAACCAGCCCGAGCAAGCTCGGGACGCCAAACAGGCGCTGCCCTCTGAGCACCCCCTGCACTGGATCCCCCAGCTCGCTGGGGCCGGGCTGCACGGTCTCCCAGAGCTTGGGTCGCGAGTCAGCTCCTGCCTCAACACAACCAACCCGAGCAAGCTCGGGACTCCAAACAGACCGCCCAGCCTCCCCTGGATCCCCCAGCTCGCTGGGGGCCGGGCCGGCTCGCCGGCGGGTCTCACGCCATGGGCAGCGCCTGCCTCGACGCAACCAGCCCGAGCAAGCTCGGGAC
>JAMJFU010000448.1 GCA_023544525.1 Anaerolineae bacterium
GGGTTTCTTGTCCAGGTTGGGAGCCGAGGTGATCAAGTGCGAAATGCCGCCTTTGGGCGATACACTGCGCAGCCTGGTCCCCTTTGGCTATTTCTTCAGAGAACAGAGCACGTCGTTCATACGGCCCAATCCCAACAAGTACTGGTTGGGCCTGGACTTGCACAAGCCTGAAGGGCAGCAGGTGTTTCTGGAACTCGCAGCCAAGGCCGACATTGTCGAAGAGAACCTGAGGCCGGGGGTGATGGAACGCTGGAATGTCGGCTACCGGCAGATCGCCGAGATCAACCCGGATATCATCTACATCTCCAAGACCGGTTTCGGCCAGTGGGGCCAGTTTGCCAGGGAGAATCGGCCCAGCAACGACGGTGCAGCGCAGGCCATGACCGGATATGCGTGGGTGTCGAGTTTCCCCGGGCAGCGGCCTCTCAAGAATCGGCTGTATATCTGCGACAGCTACGGTGCATTGCTGGGTGAGGTGGCTGTTTTGGCTGCCCTCCATCACCGGCAAAAGACCGGGAAGGGGCAATTCATCGAGCTCTCGCAGAGCGAGAGCATTATGAGGACCATGTCCTGGATATGGCCTTACCAGCAGATCACGGGTGAATCAGCCATGCCGGCGGGAAACAGGGATGTCTCGATATGCCCTGCCGACACGTTCCGCTGTGCTGACGGCACGTTCCTGGCACTTGCCGCGCCAAGTCCGGAGGAGTTCAGGGGCCTTTGTACGGCGATGGGCCGGCCGGAGCTGGCCGAGGATCCCAGGTTCAGGGATCACCTGACCCGGCTGCAGGAGGAAAACGCGACCGAGATTCTCCAGATCATTGCCGGGTGGGTGAGAACCAAGACGGCTGCAGAGGTCGAGGCTTTGGCCGAAACGCACGGATTCGCCGCATCTCATCTCTACAACATCAAGGACGTGGTGGAGGATGAGCACTTTCGCGAGCGTGGTTTTGTGACGGAGGTTGATGACCCCGTCGTCGGCCAGTTCCTGGATTATGAATTCCCGGTGATGATGTCCAAGACCTCGCCGCGGGTCAGCTGGACCATCAGGCCCGTGGGCTTTGACAACGAGTACATCATGACCAACGATCTGGGCAAGAGCCGAGAGGAGATCGAGCAGCTGTACGAGTCGGGAGCCCTGGGCAAATGGGCAGATGTGCGCGGGCGTCGGCCGCCTGCCGATTGGGATGGCAAAGCCGGCCTGATCCTGTCGAGAGACTGAGCCCCGGTTCTGCGCGACGTCGAGGAAAGGTGGCAAGGATGGCACGGACGGAACTACCTGCCTGGGAAGAGTGGATAAGGAGCAGGGATGACCCGCGGCTTGCCCGGTTCAAGGCCGAGGCGCTGGATGATATCACCGTATTGGACCTGAGCTACAAGAGCTTTGCGGGCTGTTACTGCAGCTCCATGTTGGCCGAATTTGGCGCTGAGGTCCTGCGCGTGGAGCCTCCGGAGGGTGATTTCATCAGGACGTGCACGCCTTACGGGATACTGCACCAGGGCGAAGGTCTCAACTACTTGACTGAGGGCAGGAACAAGTTCCACGTTACGCTGAACCTGGAGAAACCGGAAGCCAGAGAGATCCTCAAAGGCCTGGTGAGCCAGGCAGACGTGCTGATCGAGACCTACCAACCGGGGGTCATGGACGATTGGGGCATCGGCTACGAGCAGTTGAGCGAGATCAATCCCAGGCTGATATTCGCCTCCATCACGGCGTTTGGGCAGTTCGGGCCCATGAGCACCAGCCGCATGCCAGACTATGACAACATCATCCAGGCCAGATCTGGCGCGCAATATGATACGGGGGAGATGATGCCGGAAGGCAAGTCCTACGACGACTGCCCCTGGGCCATTCCCACCAAAGCTGGCCCCTGGATAGGCTGGGTCCAGGCAGGCACGTTCATGGCTGTGGGCATCCTGGCTGCCCTGCATTGGAGGTACATGACCGGGGAAGGGCAGGCGCTGGATGTCGCTACAGCAGAGACTTATGCTGCGATAGAGGACTGGGCCGCCGTGTGGTACCAGGGGGCAGGTGTCATCAATGAGCGTTTTGGCAATCTGAATACGGCCGGATGGCTGTACTGCTTTGCGCCAACCAGAGATGGCGCCGTCTTTTTGGGCGCCCTGAGATTGGAGATGTGGCAGGCCTTTGCCGACATGGTGGGGAAATGGGACGAGTGGGGCGCTGCGCATTGGACGGACCTGGCTGCGTTCTCGGAGAGAGAGGAGCAACTGAAATGGGCGTCGCTGGTCTTTGCCGAGACACGCAAATACACCAATGAGGAACTGGTAACCATGTCGGTGGAATACGGGAAGAGTGGTCGCTTGGCGCCCATCACGCCAGTCGTGGCGCCCGTCTGTTCCCCCGAGGAGGCCATGCACGAGCCCAACTGGTCGGACAGGGGCATCTTTGCTCCGGTCCAAGATCCTGTCTTTGGCGAGCTCGTCGTGGCTCAGGCACAGCACAAGATGACGGAGACACCCATCAGGACCAAGTGGCTGAGCCGGCCGGTGGGCTATGACAACCAACACATCTACCTCAAGTACATGAGCTTTGGACCG
>JAMJFU010000449.1 GCA_023544525.1 Anaerolineae bacterium
CTCCACGACCTCGGGCGGCTCAAAGCACGGGCCGCGGAGGGCATCGAGGGTGTGATCATTGGCCAGGCGCTGTATACGGGGGCGGTGTCGCTGGTGGAGGCGATCCGGGTTTGAGGGGCGTTTCCCGCTTGACCACGCGCACTAGCCGAAGCGGCGGGCCAGTTCGGCCTCTACCTCTGCCCAGGAGAGGTCGCGGGCAGCGAGTAGCACCAGGGCATGGTAGACCAGGTCGGCTACCTCGCTGACCAGGCGCTCATCGCCCTCGCTCTGGGCAGCGATCAGCGTTTCAATCGCCTCTTCACCTACCTTCTTGACAATGCGCGGCAAGCCCGCGTCAAAGAGCTGGCGGGTGTACGAGCCGGGCCGCGGATGGGCTTTGCGGTCCAGGATGACGGCCGCCAGGTGGGCTAGCACGCCGCCGGTGACTGGTGGCGGGCCAGCCTCTGTGCCGCCTGGCAGGTGGCGATAGAAGCAGCTCTGCTGGCCGGTGTGGCAGGCCGGGCCGCTGGGCTCGACGCGCACCAACAGGGTGTCCCCGTCGCAGTCGTAGCGGATGTCCACCACTCGCTGGGTGTTGCCCGAGGTTGCACCCTTGTGCCATAACTCACCACGGCTGCGGCTCCAAAACCAGGTCTCGCCCGACTCGAGGGTGCGCTGCAGCGATTCCTGGTTCATGTAGGCCAGCGTCAACACCTGCCCGGTATGGGCATCCTGCACGATGGCCGGGATGAGGCCGCGGTCATCCCAGCGGATCTCTGCCCCAAGGTTGCGCCTTTCGCCCGTTTCGTTGGCCATGGCCTAAACCCTCACCGGCACACCACGATTGGCCAGGTAGGCTTTGACCTGGCCGATGGTCATCTCCTGGTAGTGAAACAGGGATGCGGCCAGCGCCGCACTGGCTCCACCTTCAGTCAATGCCTCGTAAAAGTGCTCCAACTTGCCGGCCCCGCCGGAGGCGATGACCGGGATGCGGACCAGGCTGGATACGGCCCGCAGCAGGTCGACATCGTACCCGGCCTGGGTGCCGTCGGCGTCCATGCTGGTCAGCAGGATCTCGCCCGCTCCGCGGTTCTCGACTTCCCTGGCCCAGTCCAGCGCGTCGCGGCCGACAGGCACGCGCCCGCCGTCGATATAGACCTCCCATCTGGATGCCTGGCCCTGCTCAGCGGGCAACCGCCTGGCGTCGATGGCGACGACGATACACTGGCTGCCAAAGCGGGTGGCACCCTCGGTGATCAGCTCCGGGCGGCGGACAGCGGAGCTGTTGATCGAGATCTTGTCGGCGCCAGCGACCAGGATCTCGCGGATGTCCTCGACCGTTCGCAGGCCGCCGCCGACGGTGAAGGGGATAAAGACGGTTTCCGCGACACGGCGAACCACGTCGCGCATGATGTCCCGCCGCTCGTAAGAGGCGGTGATATCCAGAAAGACGAGCTCATCGGCCCGCTCGGCGTCATAGATCACAGCCTGTTCCACCGGATCGCCGGCATCGCGCAGGTTTACAAAGCGGACCCCTTTGACCACGCGCCCATCTTTGACGTCCAGGCAGGGGATGATTCGTTTGGCCAGCATATCTGTTTCCTCACCTCTGTTCTACTGGGCAGCATTGTAGCACAGGTGAGGGCCCCTGCCAAGCGGGTAAAGGTTGGTCCAGTGTGATAGAGCTCAACGGGCAAGGGCTGCCTCAAAGAACTCGGCCAGCCGCGGGTAGAGGATCCGGTGGTTCTTGGGCCGGGCGATGCCATGGCCCTCGTCCTCGAACACCAGGAGCTCGTAATCCACGCCCGCCTCTTCCAGGGCAGAGCGAACCACGCGCACGTTCTCGGGGCTGACGTTGGGGTCCCGCAGGCCCTGCACGATCAGCAGGCGGCCCCGGATGTTCTCTACAGCATAGAGCGGCGACCGTTCCCGGTAACGTTCAGGGGCCTGCATGGGCGAGCCACCCATCATCTCCTCGCTCAGGGGGCGCAGGTCGGGGCGGGTGGTCTGCCAATCGACGACCAGGTCGGTCATGCCGCAGATGGGGGCAGCGGCGGCGACGATCTCGGGCGGAAAGTGGGTGATGGCCCACCAGGCCGAATAGCCACCGTACGAGGTACCGGTGATGCCCACCTTGCCAGCTTTGGCGACGCCCGCCGCGATCAGGGCCTCGATACCGGCCCGGATGTCCTCTTGTTCCCGACCGCCCCAGCCGTCCTCCTTGATGGCCTCGCGATAGGTCCGGCTGAAGCCGGTGCTGCCCCGGTAGTTCGGGTCGAGGACGTGAAAACCCCGGGAGACAAAGAACTGGATCTGGGCATTGATCCGGTCCGAGCTATGCCAGGTAGGGCCGCCGTGCACGTAGACGATCGTGCCCTTGGGCCTGGCCGTTGTGCGGTAGAGCCAGCCCTGGATCTGCAAGCCGTCAGCCGCTTGCCAGCGGAAATCCTCGGCGGGAACCAGGTCGGCCGGGGTGATGGATGTGCGCTGCCAGACGCCGGTCAGGCTGGCGAACGACTGCGGTCGAGGGTCGTCGAGGGAAAACCGCACCAGGTCGGCGGGCTGGCGGGAGCTGG
>JAMJFU010000044.1 GCA_023544525.1 Anaerolineae bacterium
AGACGCCAGTTGGACGGCGGTACACAACTGGATGCTTTGGGCTTTGCAGCGGTTGTAGCGCTGGGCCGGGGAGAGGCGGTCGGCTCAGGGGTACGCGACGGCTGCAGCGTGTTCGACACCAGGAGGTCGGTCGGCGACGCCGGCTGGGCGCTGGAAGTCGGCCAGGGGGTCCGCGAAGCGACCGGGGCGACCCGCGTCGGCATGGTAGTCGGTTCGGCAGTCAGAGTCGCCGTAGCCGTAGCCCCGGCGTTGGCCAGGATCTCCTGTTCCTGCATGCCCAACACCACAGCGGCAGACAGGATCAGCGCCACCAGCATGGCGGCGAACGCGCCGCCGAGGAGTGGGGCCATCACCCGCACCAGGCGCCGGAATCTGCCATCATATTGTTGCGAATCGCGGTATCGCAGAGCCATACTAGATAACGCTGGCTTCCTCTCGTTCGTCGGCGTGGTTCTCCGAGCTGTCAACCGGCAGCACGAAACTGAAGGTTGTGCCCACGCCACGTTCACTCTCGACCCACAGGCGTCCGCCATGGGCCTCTACGAGCCTCTTGACCAATGCCAGGCCGGCACCGGACTCTCCCAGGCCCGGGGGCGTCTGGCTGGGCCGGCTGCGGTCAAAGACCCGGGACAGCGCCTCCTCAGAGAGCCCACCCCCAGAATCCTTCACGGAGACGATCACGAACTTGTCGCCGTTGAGTTCTGGCCCCCGGTCTGGCGGGACCGTCTGCGACTGGAGGGTCTGTACCTGGATGTGCCCGCCGACCGAGGAGGCCAGGCAGGCGTTCGATAGCAGGTTGGACAGCACCCGCCGCAAATAGTCCGGATCGGCTTTGACGGGAGGCAGTTCCTCGGGCATCTCGAGGTCGACCGTCAGGGCCTTGTCCTCCAACTGGGTGTGCGAGCTGGCGATGGTGGCCTCTATCAGCTTGATGACATCGACCCTCTGCCGGTGGGGCCTCGACCATTGTTCCTCGCCGCCAGCTTCCCTGGTGAGGTCGTTGACCATCTGGGCCATGCGATCCGCCCCTGCCTTCATCCGCAGCAGGAATTTGCGCTGGAGTTCGCCGAGAATGCCAACGGCCTCGCCCAGCAGCAGATCCGAATAGCTGTTGATGGTCGTAATCGGCGTTCGCAGCTCCTCGGCCAAGATGGCAATGCCTTCCAGTCGTGCTCGCTGTTCCTCGGCTTCGGCCGAGATGTCTTGAATGATGGCTACCAACCTCTGGCCTTCATCCCGCGGCACCCTGAAGTCGGGCAGCGGCGCCACGTCGCACATGAGGGTGTTAATGCCGATGCGCAACGTCACACGGACGGCTTCGCCGCCACTGGCGATGCGCACTGCTTGCTGCCAGCGGTCGTCGTCGCTGATCTCGGAGAGGACCAGCCCCTGTAGTTCCTCGGCGCTCAGGTCCAACAAGATCCCAGCGGCGACGTTGGCTTCCTCAATCCGGCCGTCGGCATCGGTGATCAGCACCCCTGCGGTCAGGCCCTGCAGCACGAGCTGGATCGACTCCGCTGCTCGAACCAGATCCTGCCACTCGGACTCCTGGCGACCCACTTCCTGTTCGTGCCATCGCAGGCGAGCCTCGGAATCGGCGTGGGCTTGCGCCAGGTCCGTCTCCAGGACGGCCAGGCGCTGGGATAGGGTATCCAGCTCCGCGCGCCTGCTGGCCAGCTGGATCTCGAGGGCATTGCGGGCCTCCCGAGCGGCCTCTTCGCGATCCTGCGATATCTCGGTCTGGGCTTCGACCTCGACGAGCCGGGCCGACATGTCCTGAAGTTGGGCCCGCGCTTGCTGCAAAGCCCGGTTTCTTTCAGCGTGGGCCTTTCTCAGTTCATCGATTTTGTCCTGAGCCTCCTCGTACTGCTGCGCATTACGGATGGCACGCAC
Source organism: Anaerolineae bacterium (assembly GCA_023544525.1). Classification (GTDB taxonomy): domain Bacteria; phylum Chloroflexota; class Anaerolineae; order JAAYZQ01; family JAAYZQ01; genus JAMJFU01. The sequence goes on from JAMJFU010000044.1 coordinate 1,894, forward strand.
AGTCTGTTCGGCCATCGACTGGCAAAGTTTCGCTTCATTGGCTGTGAAAGGCCGCCGCGAGCGGGCGTTGCCGACGATGATGGCGCCAATCACATCCTGCTCGCCCACCAGAGGCTGGACGAGCAAAGGGCCTGTCTCGGCGGAACCCAACAAGGCGAACAGTACCTTTAGCTGGACATTGTCTGCATCTTCGACGATGAGGTATTTCCTGCGACGGATGGCCTGTTGTACGGTCAGCTGGTATTCGAGCGGGAATGCAACGGCCTCGCCCCGGCCCTGCCGGGTAGGATTGTAGATGGCGACCAAGCGCATGCGTCCCGCGTTGCCCTCTTCCGGGAAAGCGATGGCGCACTGATCTGCGTCCAGGACCCGGGCGATGCCCCGCACCGCGTTGTCCAGAACCTGGGACAGGTCGAGGGACTGGGAGGTCTGCTGGCTGGCTTCGAAGAGGTGCAACAGGCTCTTGATCTGGTCCAGCGAGGCCTGGCTGATGTCCTGCAGCTCGCGGCTCTGGATGTGCAATTCTGTAACAATGTCCTGGTACACCGCGACGGCGATGAGGGGATAGGCCACCAGATTCGCCAGCCGCTGCCACAGAGGCAGATGCATGGCGGCTGTGGGGTAGAAGAATTGGACCAGGGTCCCGATCAGGATGACGGCAAAGGCCGAGGTAAAGGTCCCCCAGCCCCGCCTCTGTCGGCGAACCACGGCCGCCATGGCCAGGACAAGAACCCCGATTTGCTCCAGCACCCAGGCATTGGATTGCCATTGGCCATTGAAATTGAGCGAAGGATTGAAGGTATAAGCCTGAGCCCAGAGAAGTGTGGTTGCGACCAGGGTGCCCAACGCCAACGCGAGGATCCCGGCAAAGATCAGGTTCCAGAGACGGACCGTGCGCCTGACGGAAGGCATAAAGGCCCAGGCGAGGAGCCCAATGCTGGCCGCATCGGCGAATCGCTCCAGTGGAGGGAGGAGGATGACCTCATCGCCCCAGCCCATTCCTGCCAGCAAGCCAGCGATGGCGTACACAGCCCGAAAGAGCACGATGCCAGCCATGGCGATGAAAAGCCGCTGAGCATGCTCATGGCGAGCTCGCCGCCATTCTCCCCAAGCCATACCCAGCCCGGCTACCACCGCCCACAGTAGCAGCAGGTGGTACACCAAGCTTCCTTGGGGAGTGCTCAACAGCTTGCTAGCTTCTAACAGAACCGACATGCTCAAACGCTCGCAGCGCACTCAAAATGGAGCATCCTGCTCTTGCCAGACCCATCCAAGTTGATGGGGTGGCCACCCTCAACACCAGCTAGCCCTCCGCTCACCAGGTGGGAAGCGGCTTGATCTTTTCCATCCTCTCCTGTTTCTATTGATCCTATTATACCACCTTTTGACTGTCTTGGCAATATATGAGATTCAATCTGTTCGATATTCATAGATACGTAAAAGGGGATGAGCCAGTCGGCTTCATCCCCTTGTATGCCTATGCTAGTCGTATCCGTGGGATCTATAGGCAAAATACCCAAACCGGTGCGCTATTGTCGAGAGACAGCACACGCCCGGAGGCCCGGCTACATTACGAAAGCTGTCTAGCGCTTGGTATATTGCGGTGCCTTCCTGGCGCGCTTGAGACCCGGTTTCTTGCGTTCCTTTTCTCTCGGGTCGCGCGTTAGAAAGCCGGCCCTCTTTAGCACGGCCCTGGACGGCGGGTCTGCTACCAGAAGCGCCCGTGCTACACCGTGCCGGATGGCCTCAGACTGGCCGGTAACGCCGCCACCGTTGACCAGGACCGATAGATTGAACCGCCCCTCGTTATTGGTGACCTTGAAGGGCTCTGTCACGCTCACCCAGTCCTGGGGCCGGCCGAAATAGTCCTTCAATGACTTACCATTGATGACCACCTCACCCTCGCCGGGATAGAGTCGCACGCGAGCTACCGACCTCTTGCGCCGCCCCACAGCTTCATAATAGCGTATCTCTTCAGACATAGATCCTCTCCCTATAGTTCTAACGACTTGGGCTGCTGCGCGTCGTGCGGATGAGCGTCCCCGGCATAGACCTTGAGTTTCTTGATCATCCGGCGCCCCAGCTTGTTCTTGGGTAGCATTCCCCGGACTGCGGCCTGCAGGACCCGCTCAGGATGGCGGGCCAGCTGATCCCGGAGGCTGATGCTCTTGATGCCGCCAGGATAGCCTGAATGACGGTAGTAGAACTTCTGGTCCATCTTGTTGCCCGTCACCCGTACCTTGTCGGCATTGATCACGACGACAAAGTCGCCGCAATCGAGATGGGGTGTATAGATCGGCTTGTGTTTGCCCTTCAGGATAGGCGCAATCTTGGAAGCCAACCGGCCCAGGGTCTGTCCCTCTGCATCTATGACGTACCACTGCCGTTCGATTTCTTCTTTTTTCGCCGTAAAAGTCCTCACTGCAAAGCTCCTCCGTGCGCAGCATATTGCACCTGCATTAGACACAGACCCCGCGCTGGCGCAACGCGCCTGATGAGGCTATGGTCGCGGGCCTCGAGCATGGCCCGAAAGTCGTCCACCGAGAGCTGGCCCCAGCCTACCTGTGTCAGCGTGCCGACGATGCTCCGCACCATCCGGTATAAATAGGCATTCGCTTCGATGTCAAAGGTCAACAGCGGGCCCTGTTTCTGCCAACGGGCCTCAAAGACCCTGCGCACTGTGCTCGCCCCAGGCTCCCCTGTGGGCGGGCGTCCGAATGTGGCAAAGTCCTGGCTTCCGACAAGATACTCACTGGCCTGGCTCAGGCGACCCTCATCGAGCTCGCGTCCCACGTGCCAGGCTGTCCTCCTGAGCAAAGGTGAGCGCCAGGCTTGGTTCAAGATCGTGTATCGATATCTGCGGCTGAGAGCGCTGAACCGGGGATGAAAACCCTCCGGTGCCACGCCCATCGCCAGGACAGCCACGTCGGCTGGCAGGACGGCGTTGAACGCCCGTTGCAGATCGACCCAGCCATGTTGCCAGCTCGTCTGGAAGCTGACGACCTGCCCGCGGGCATGGACACCGCGGTCCGTCCGGCCGGCGCCGGCAATCCGTGCCGGCTCTCCGGTGAGTGATTCCAGGGCTCGCTCAAGTTCCCCCTGGACTGTGCGCTCGCGCGCTTGCACCTGGAAGCCGTAGAAATCTGTGCCATCATACTCGACCTTGGCCCACAGTCGCGGCGCCTTGCCCTGGACGGGCCTGTCCTCTGAACTCACGGCCCTGTCCAGGCAGGCCAAGCTCACTCCACCAGTTCGAGCAGGGCCATCTTGGCGGCGTCCCCCTGGCGCATGCCCAGTTTGAACATGCGCGTGTAGCCGCCAGGGCGATCTTCGAACCGGGGTGCGATGTCCTCGACCAGTTTCATGGCAATGTCCTTATCGCCCAGCTGGGCGAGCACCTGCCGCCTGGCATGAAGGGCCATCTGCTCCGCCATGCGCGTCAAAGCGTCCTCGTCGCCGTCGTCGGCCAACGCTATGAGCTGCTCTGCCCGCTTGGCGTTAAACCAGGCCGAGAGCTTTTTCACGTCACGCTGCCTGGCCAACTCCACGACCCGCTCCGCACGCCCTTTCCGGGCTTTGGTCACCAGCCGTTCCGCCAACGGGCGGACGGCACGGGCTTTGGCCTCTGTAGTCTGGATCCGTTCGTGACGGAACAACTCTTTCATCAGGTTACGATATAGAGCTTGTCGATGGCCGCTCGACCGACCCAGATGGCGGCCCACCTTACGATGTCTCATCTTCTGTCACTGCCTCCACGCAAGAAACCACTCGTGTTGCGTTCATCCTGGTGCCCGGACTTGACGGTAGAAGCCTCTTCGCCCATCTGGTGCTGGCGCAGGCTGGGTAGACACAACCTTCCGGGCCTGGACCTGCCCCAGCCGGCCATCTTGGCTGTCCACGATCAGCTGGGCTTGGCCTTAGCTGCCCTATTCGGCCGGCAAGGGCCAGAAGCCCTTGGCTTCCAGGTTCTCCTTAAGCTCTTCCAGCGACTTTTGTCCAAAGTTCCGGATCGCCAATAGCTCTTCTTCGTCCCTATCCAGCTTCTCAATGATCTCGCCTACCTTGGTGATGCCCGCCCGCTTCAAGCAGTTGAAGGCGCGCACGGACAGGTCGAGATCCTCGATATTGGCCTCGGCGATCCGCTCCGGAATCCGGCTCTCCTCGGCCTCGGGCTCAACTTCTACTGTAACGTCGCCGAATTCGGCGATGACGGCCATGTGTTTGGCCAGAATCTGGGCGCCTGTGCTCAGGGCTTCAGCAGGCGACATGGTCCCGTCTGTCCAGATTTCCATGATCAGCCGGTCAAAGTTGCTCACCTGCCCGATGCGCGCCCGCTCTATCTTGTAACTGACCTTCTGTATGGGACTAAAGATGGCGTCCGTCGGGATTTCGGCGACCGGCAACTTGCCGCGCTCTTCGGCTGGCGAATATCCCCGGCCCCGGGAGACGGTCATTTCCATCTCCAGATCGGCATCCGGCGAATCTGTCGTCAAGAGATAGTGCGAGGGATTGACGATCTCTACCGTCGGCGGACAGACTATGTCTCCGGCGGTCACGATCCCCTCGCCCTTAACCTCCAGGCGTAGCCGAAGCTGCTCCTCCGTCTCGTCAACAAACTTGAGGCGGACCTGTTTCAGGTTCAGAAGCAGGGACGTCATGTCTTCCCGTACGTGCGGGATGGTCGAGAACTCGTGATGGATGCCCCTCACCTGGATCGAGGTGATAGCAGCACCTTCCAAGGACGAAAGCAGGATCCGCCGCAGGGCATTGCCCATGGTGATCCCATAGCCGCTCTCCATCGGACCGATTATGAACCGGCCATAGTTTCTCGCTTGAGCATCAGATTCTATTTTGGGCAACACTAGATTCATCAAGCGACACCCCCTTGCTCGCGAAACCACGGAACTGTGAGACGGCTGCCCAGGATAGGCAATCGCCGTCTCAACCAGCACTGACTATGGCCTCAGCGGCTATAGTACTCAACGATCAGCTGTTCGTCTATTGTAACGTCTAGATCCTTGCGTTCAGGAGCCCCCAGAACGCGCGCTGTCAACGCCATATCGTCCCGGCTGAGCCAGTCGGGAGCAGGGCGGTGCTCGAGATCCTGTGCAAGTTCCTTAAAAGCCGGTTTTTGACGGCTCGAGGGACGCACTGCCACGACGTCGCCGGGCTCAACCAGGTACGAGGGAATGTTCACCCTGCGGCCATTGACCTCAATGTGTCCGTGCCGTACCCACTGGCGTCCCTGCGGGCGCGACGATGCAAAGCCCAGGCGATAGACGACGTTGTCCAGCCTGCTCTCCAGCAGGATCAGGAGGTTCAGGCCGGTCAGTCCACGCCGTCGCTCCGCCTCGCGGAAGTAGCGCCGGAACTGGCGCTCCATCACGCCATAGATGCGCCGGGCTTTCTGTTTCGCCCGCAGCTGGAGCCCATAGTCCGACACCTTCCTCTGAAATTGTGCCTGCCTGCCGTGCTCGCCGGGCGGATACGGTCGCCGCTCTATGGCGCACTTGGGTGACAGGCAGCGTTCGCCCTTCAAAAAGAGCTTTTCGCCCTCGCGGCGGCAGAGCTTGCACACCGCGTCTGTGTGTCTTGCCATTAATTCCTCCTAAAGTAGGGCGCGCCGGGAAGGCGCCTGCCCTACGCTATACCCTTCTTCTCTTGGGTGGGCGGCAGCCGTTGTGCGGGATAGGCGTTACATCGGTAATCGACCGCACCACCAAGCCCGCGGCTTGAAGCGAACGGATGGCCGCTTCGCGCCCGGGTCCAGGCCCCTTGACATAGATGTCCAGCTCGCGCATGCCATTGTCCTGGGCAGCTCGCGCCGCCTGCTGGGCAGCGATCTGTGCGGCGTAGGGTGTGCTCTTGCGCGAGCCCTTGAAACCCGCCGTGCCCGCACTGGCCCAGGCAATGGTATTGCCCGAGGGATCTGTGAGCGTAATGATGGTATTGTTGAATGTAGCCTGGATATGGGCCTGGCCTCGCGGGATGTTTCGTCGTTCCCTGCGCGGCCCACGCCTCGGTCCTCGCGCTCTTCTCGCCATATTGCCTCCTAGCCTACTTCTTGGCTCGTGACCGGCGCTTGCCAGCAACGGTCTTCTTTTTGCCGCGTTTCTGGCGGGCGTTGGTGCGTGTTCGCTGTCCGCGCACTGGCAGGCCCTTCCGGTGGCGGATGCCCCGATAGCAGCCGATCTCCTGCAAACGCTTGATGTTCATCGCCACCTCGCGCCGGAGGTCCCCCTCCACGCGGTAGTTGCGGTCGATGAGTTCCCTTAGCCGAGCCACCTCGGCTTCGGCCAGGTCTCGCACCCGCGTATCGGGGTCGATGTTCGCCTGTGTCAAAAGTTCGTGGCTTCTTGTCTGGCCGATGCCATAGATATAGGTCAGCGATACTTCAACTCGTTTGTCTCGGGGCAAGTCGACACCTGCAATACGTGCCATTCGTTTCCTCCATTCAATGCTCAAAGCACAATGTCAGGGCTGAAGCCGTGGCATTGTGCCCAGCCCCTGTTATCCTTGGCGCTGCTTGTGTTTCGGGTTCTCGCAGATGACCCGCACCACACCACGGCGCTTAATGATCTTGCATTTTTCGCAACGTCGTTTCACTGATGGTTTTACTTTCACGATTCTTCCTCCCAGGCCCGCTACAAGCTCGTCATGATCTGTGGGCCGTTCTTGGTGACGGCTACTGTGTGTTCATAATGGGCGGAACGCGTGCTGTCGGCCGTCACAACCGTCCATTTGTCGTCGAGCACCCGGGTGCGCCAATCTCCGATGATGACCATCGGTTCCAGGGCGAACGTCATGCCCGGTCGCAACCGGACGCGTGCACCAATGCGAGGTGCATGGTAGTTCGGGATCTGTGGATCCTCGTGCATCTGGCTACCGATGCCATGACCGGTATATTCGCGGACGACCGAGTATCCCTGCTCTTCCACATAGTTCTGGATGGCCTTGGAAATGTCCCAGGTCCATCCCCCGGGCCTGGCTGCCTTGATCCCAATTCGCAGCGACTCTGCCGTGACGTCCATCAGCCGTTGACTCTCAGGGTCGATCTGACCGACGCCCACGGTGATGGCCGCGTCTCCATGGTACCCTTTGTAGATGACCCCGACGTCCACGCTCACGATCTCTCCCTCGTGGAGGATGCGGCTCCCGGGAATACCATGCACAATCTCGTCGTTCACAGATGTGCAGATCATGCCCGGGAAGCCACGATACCCCTTGAAGGAGGGGATGGCGCCGTGCTTGTCCACGATGATGCGCTCCGCAATCGCTTCCAGGTCGGCCGTCGTGATCCCAGGGGTTACAGCCTCTCGGACCCCGGCCAGCACCTCGGCGACGATGCGTCCGGCTTCGCGCATCAGTGCCAACTCGTGCGCCGACTTGAGCGTGATCATTGTTCGTTGATAATGTCCAGCAGCTCGGCCTGGATCTCTTCGATCCCGGGCCGGCCATCTACTTCCACCAGCAGCCCTTTGTCCCGATAGTAGCCGATGAGGGGCGCCGTCTGTTCGAAATAAACCCCGATACGGTGCTTCTGTGTTTCCGGCGTATCATCCGGCCGCTGATAGAGCTCGCCACCACACTTGTCGCATACGCCAGGCTCCTGCGGAGGGCTGTATAGCTCATGATACATCGCCCCACATTTGCGACATGTCCACCGGCCGGCCAACCTCGACAGAAGCACGTCCTCTGGCACCTTGATGTAGGGCACCACGTCGAGCTCGTCACCCATGTCGTCCAGCAGTTCTCCCAGCGCCTCAGCCTGGGCGATGGTGCGGGGGAAGCCATCCAGGATGGCCCCTTTTGCCGCGTCGGGCCGGGAGAGGCGTTCGCGGACCATGCCCACAGTCACCTCATCCGGGACCAACTCGCCGCTCTCCATGTACTGTTTGGCCAGCAAACCCAATTCGGTCTCTCTTTTCAGGTTCTCCCGAAAGAGGTCCCCGGTGGAAACCTGGGGGATGCCCAGGTTGTCCGAGAGACGCTCCGCCTGGGTGCCTTTGCCTGCGCCGGGTGCTCCCAGCAGGACCACAAACAATCGCTCATCCGTCGCCATAGGTGTCTCCTTAGCCCAGGATGCCCCTGCGCAGGAACTTGTCGTAGTGGCGCATCTGCAGCTGAGCTTCCAGTTGCCGCATAGTGTCCAGCACGACGCCGACCGTGATCAGCAGGCCGGTGGACGATATCAACATCACGCTGCTGCCGGTAACTCCGATCGTTACTCCCGGCATCAGGCCCACGAACAGGTCTACCACCCAGGGCAGGATGGCCACCAGGCCCAAGAACAGCGCTCCGAACAAGGTGATGCGACGCACCTTCTGCGTGAGATAGGTCTCGGTCCGCTTGCCGGGACGGATCCCGGGAATAGAGGCCCCCTGCTTCCGCAGGTTTTCGGCCATGTTCTGTTGTTCAAAGATCACGTTGGTGTAAAAGAAAGTAAAGAGCACCACCATCACAAAGTACAAGGGCCAGTAGACGTCGTAGTTTGGATTGAAGATCTGGTCAACCCAGTAGCCAGCGTTCTGCAGGAAGCCCTGTGGATCCTGGCCCTCCGGTGCTAGAAAGTAGCCGGCGATGGTGCTGGGAAAGATCATGATGCTCTGGGCAAAGATGAGCGGGATCATGCCTGCCATGTTGACCCGCAGCGGAATATGCGTCCGCACCGAACGGGTCTGCCGCAGGCGCCCTCCACGCTGCCCCAAGGTACGGCTGCTGTACTGCACCCAGATCATCAGTTTGCCTTCCTGCACGATGACAATGCCAAATACCGTGATGACCGTCACAATGGCGAACAAGATCAGCGTCACCCACTGCTGGGACACAACCAAGTTCAACAGGTTCTGTGGCAGACGGGTAACGATCCCACCCAGAATGATGATCGAGGTGCCGTTGCCGATACCCTGTTCGCTGATCAGCTCACCGAGCCAGACAGCAAAGAGTGTGCCACCGGTCATCGAAATCAGGATGGCGGCTGTCGTCAGCGGCGCGCTGCGAAAGCCGAACTCGGCCAGGATCGGAACGCCACCGCTCATCTGCGTCATAATCACGGCCTGACCGTAGGCCTGTAAGGCCGCCAGAGGGACCGTCAGGTACCAGGTGTACTGGTTAAGCCTGGAGCGGCCCTGATCCCCTTCCTTCTGCAATGCTTCCAGAGCGGGGATGATGGGCGTCAACAACTGGATGATGATGGAGGCGGTAATGTAAGGGTACACGCCCATGGCCATCACCGAGAAGTTGGCCATCGCCCCACCCGAGAGCAGGTCCAGCAGGCCTAGCAACTGGTTCGACTGGAAGAGCTGGCTCAGCGCCTCCGAGTTGACACCAGGCACCGGCACGTGCGAGAACAGCCGGTAGATCCCCAAGATAAGGAACGTGTAGAGGATCTTCTTACGCAGGTCTGGCAGCGCAAAGGCACTACGGACAGCCTGGATCATGGCTCCCTACCCCCTCCGACCGCGGATGACTTCCCAAGGAAGTTCTTCGACCGAGCCCCCTGCCGCTTCTATCTTGGCACGCGCACTGGCCGAAAAGCGGTGGGCCTTGACTGCCAGGGGGCGATCGATCTCCCCGTCCCCCAAGACGACGATGGGCAACGAAGCTGACTTGATGATGCCTGCTTCTGCCAGCGCCTCGGGCGTGATCTCTGTATTGGCTTCAAAGCCTTCCAGGCGATATAGGTTGACAGGGACGTACTCTACCTTAAAGATATTGGTAAAGCCCCGGATGTAGGGTAGCCGCCGCACCAGCGGAAGCTGACCACCCTCGAAATAGGGTCCCTTGGTCCCGCCCGAGCGTGCGGCCTGTCCCTTGGTACCACGGCCGGCGGTCTTGCCTTGCCCCGCCGCAATACCCCGGCCCACTCTCTTCCGGGATTTCTTTGCCCCTTCAGGCGGACGTATCTCATGTAGCTTCATATCTGCCTACTCCACAATCCTGCAAAGGAATCGACTAGCCAAGGGCCAGCAAATGGCGCCCGGGCAGGCCGTACATCCTCTACTTCTCTCCTGAGATTTCCTGCACTTCCACCAGGTGGCTGACTTTGTCCACCATACCGCGGATCACCGGCGTGTCGGCCTGCTCGACCGCATCGCCAAGCCGCCGAAGTCCCAGGGCACGGATGGTGCCTTTCTGGCGCCGATTGTAGCCAATGCTGCTCTTGACCCAGGTGATGCGCAGCTTCCGTTCATCACTCATTGGCTTCCCCCTTCATCCAGAAGGGCAGGACTTTGCTTATGGGCACGCCGCGGCGCTCTGCTTCGACCGCGGGATCCTTCAGTTGCTCCAGCGCCTTCATCGTAGCCTTGACGACGTTCAGGATATTGGCGCTGCCCATCGACTTGGTCAGGATGTCCCTGATGCCTGCGGCTTCGACGACTGCCCGGACCCCGCCACCGGCGATGACGCCCGTGCCAGGTGAGGCTGGCCGGAGCATGACCTGGGCGGCGCTGTAGCGCGTGGTGATCTCGTGCGGGATCGTCGTGCCTGCCAATGGCACCAGCCTCATGTTCTTCCTGGCACGTTCGGCACCCTTGCGGATGGCATCAGGCACTTGCCGCGCCTTGCCAACGCCGATGCCCACACTGCCCTTGTTGTCGCCGACGACGACCAGGGCGCGGAAGTTGAACCGGCGACCACCTTTGATCACCTTTGCCGTGCGGGCGATGTGCACGACGCGTTCGTCGAGCTCTTCGCCTTCTTCTTCTCGACCCCTGCGTCTTCGACCTGAATCCTGTCTACGACCCATCATTCCTCCCTATCAAGATCACCAACTCGTTCAAGCTCGCCAAGCGCCTAGAACTCCAGGCCGGCTTTGCGAGCGGCATCGGCCAAGCTCTTGACCCGACCGTGATACAAACACCCGCCCCGATCAAAGACCACGCGGGTGATGCCTGCGTCCAGGGCGCGCTTGGCCAGCACCTCACCGACTACCTTGGCCTGGGCCGTCTTGTCCTCGTCACCGATCTGCGCACGCACCTCAGGGTCAATGGTCGACGCGGACACAAGCGTGTGGCCTTGGACGTCGTCGATGATCTGGGTATGGATGTGCTTCAAACTCCGGAATACGCACAAGCGCGGGCGCTCAGCAGTACCGGAGACGTTTCTTCGTACCCGTGCGTGCCGGCGTTGCCGTGCCAGGCGTCTTGCTTTTGCCTTGTCCATAGTTCCTCCTAGCCTTAGCCGCCGACCCGGCCTGCCTTGCCAGCTTTTCGACGAACGCGCTCGCCCTGGTAACGGACACCCTTACCCTTGTAGGGTTCAGGAGGACGCTGCCGGCGAATGCGTGCCGCAATCTCGCCTACCACTTCCTTATCAATGCCACTTATGGTCACTGAGCGACCGCCCCGAGGTACCTCGAAGCTGACGTGCTGTGGCGGCTGGAACTCGATGGGGTGCGAGAACCCAAGGTAAAGCACCAGCTTCTCGCCCTGAAGCTCGGCTCGATAGCCTGTGCCCTCAATCTCGAGCACCTTGGAGTAGCCGTCCGACACCCCAATGACCATGTTGGCCAAGAGAGCCCGCGTCAGGCCATGCATGGCTCGGTGGAGCCGGTGATCGGTCGGTCGCCGAACAGTCAGCACGCCATCTTCCAGGACAATCTCCATGTCGGGATCAAAGGAGCGAGACAGCTCGCCCTTGGGTCCCTTGACGGTCACATGGTTGCCACGGATATCTACCTCAACCCTATCCGGTAATTGGATAGGTGCCTTACCTATACGAGACATGGTTCCTCCTTCAACGGGCGTCTGACCGGGCCCAGGCAAAGAGATCCCTGAGCGCAGGCCAGGGCACGGGGACAAGTCCCTACCAGACGAAACACAGGACCTCGCCGCCGATTCCCTGGCGCCGGGCTTCCCGGTCTGTCATTACTCCCCGAGGGGTGCTCACGATGGCGATTCCCAGGCCGCTGAGGACCCAAGGGATATCGTGCTTGCCCTTGTAGATCCTTCGACCGGGCTTGCTCACACGTTTCAGCCCGGTCACTACCGGCCGGCGGTCGTCATCGTACTTTAACCACACCCGTATATTCGCCTGGGGACGCTCATTCGTCACTTCGTACCCCTGGATGAACCCTTCTTCTAACAAGATCTGGGCAATTGCCACCTTGATCTTGGAGCTAGGCACCAGCACAAACGGCTTGCGCACAGTCAGCCCGTTTCGAATGCGGGTCAACATATCAGCAATCGGATCGATCGTAGGCATACGCCACCCCACTCCCTGATTTACAGATCGCCCACTTGAGGCCGGCGATGGTTACCAACTGGACTTGACGACCCCGGGGATCACGCCCTTGTTGGCCAACTCACGGAAACAGATCCTGCACAGCCCAAAGCGCCGGATATAGCCTCTCGGCCGCCCACAACGCTCGCAACGATTCCGTACCCGGACCGCGTACTTGCGCCTCTGTTCGCGAACAATCATGCTCTTCTTAGCCATACTGTCTCCTTACGACTGGCCCCCGCCAAAGGGCATCCCCAGGTGTCGCAACAAATGGAACCCCTCGGGGTCCGTCTGGGCGGTGGTCACAACAGTGACCTCCATGCCCCGGATCTTGTCGATGTCGTCATAATCGATCTCTGGGAAAGCCAGCTGCTCTCTCAGACCCAGGGTATAGTTCCCTCGCCCATCAAAGGCATCGGGCGATATGCCCCGGAAGTCGCGCTGGCGTGGCAGCGCCACATTGATCAGCCGGTCCAAAAAGTCCCACATCCGGGCTCCGCGCAGGGTTACTTTGACCCCGACGGCATTCCCTTCCCGCAGCTTGAACGTGGCGATCGACTTGCGAGCGCGGGTGATGATCGGCCGCTGGCCGGTGATGGTCATCACGTCCTGAACTGCTGCGTCGAGAGCCTTGGCGTTCTGCAGCGCTTCCCCCATGCCGATATTGACCACGATCTTTTCCAGGCGGGGAACCTGCATAATATTCTCGTACCCCAGTTCCTTGATCAGGGTGGGGACCACCTGTCCGTGGTACAGCTCTTTTAGTCTAGGCATCACTTAACTCCCAACCGCGCCAGTCTCAGTCTATGAGCTCGTCGCATCGCTTGCAGTACCGGCTCTTGGTGCCGTCCTCCAGCGTGCGAAAGCCCACCCGGGTCGCCTCTTTACAGCTTGGGCAGACCAACATGACGTTCGAGATATGAAGGGGTGCTTCCATCTCGATCCGCCCGAACTGGGTTCGTACGTCACCGGTGCGGCGCTGGTGCTTGATAATCAGGTTGACACCCTGCACAACGACCCGGTCTTTGTTGGGATCGCGGCCCACCTTGCGATAGGCACGATCGACCTTGGAGCCGTGGATCACCCTGTTCACAGTCCCTCGCACAGTTCGTCCCTCGCGACGGGCAGCAGCGGCGTCTTTACCGGCAATGATCTCAACTGTATCGCCCTTTTTTATCCGTTCCATGTCCTTCTCTCCACGTACGACTCACAAAACCTCGGGGGCCAGAGACACAATCTTCATAAAGCCCAATTCACGCAACTCGCGGGCCACCGGCCCAAAAATACGGGTCCCCTTGGGATTGTGTGCCTGATCCAGGATCACGGCGGCGTTATCATCAAACTTGATATGAGAGCCATCAGGTCGATGAATCTCTTTGGCTGTGCGCACAATCACCGCTCGGACCACGTCGCCTTTCTTAACCGAGCCTCCTGGTGCTGCGCTCTTGACTGTGGCGACAATCACGTCCCCGACGCCACCGTAGCGGCGCCTTGAACCGCCGGATACGCGGATGCACAAGATCTCTTTGCCGCCTGTGTTGTCGGCCACCCTCAACCGGCTCTCTTGCTGAATCATCTCTTCCTCCAGGTTTCACCAGTATGGGCCTGGCGATCGGGTCAGTACCCAATACCTGGCGCGAACCCTCAGGCCCGCTCCAGGATTTCGGTGACAACCCACCGCTTGTCCCGGCTCATGGGCCGGGCCTCAACCACGCGGACCCAGTCGCCGATCTCACAGGCATTGTTCTCGTCGTGTGCTTTGTACTTCTTGCGATGGACGATGACCTTGTCGTATAGCTGGTGGCGCTTGGAACGCTCCACTTCAATGACGACCGTCTTGTCCATTTTGTTGCTCAGCACTCGACCGATCAGAACCCGTCTCTGTTCCTTCATTCTGCCCCCTGCGCTTCCACACGCTGCAGTTGCTTGGCCCGCAGAATCGTGTTCAGTCGGGCTATATCTCTTCGCATCTGGCCCAACCGGGCACTGTTCCGCATCTGACCGGTGGAGAACTGGAATTCCAGGTTAAACAACTCGGCATATGCGTCTTCCAGCCGCCCTTCTATCTCCTCCGGCGTCATCTCCCAGATATCATGCGCCTTCATCTTGCTCCTCCAACCATTTCCTCCCGGGAGACGAAGCGGGTTTTGATCGGCAGCTTGTGGGAAGCCAATCTCATGGCCTCTCGCGCTGCCTCTTCCTGGACGCCAGAGATCTCAAAGATCATGCGGCCCGGCTTGACCACCGCGACATAATGGTCCACAGCGCCCTTGCCCGCGCCCATCCGTGTCTCGGCCGGCTTGGCGGTCACAGGCTTGTCGGGGAAGACCCGGATCCAAAGTTTCCCACCACGCTTGACATGGCGCACAATTGCGCGCCTGGCTGCCTCGATCTGGCGACTCGTCATCCAGCAGGGCTCCAGGGCTTGCAGGCCGTAATCGCCGAAGGATATGGTGTTCCCCCGGCCGGCCAGGCCTTTCATCCGTCCCCGATGTTGTTTTCGATATTTCATTCGTTTTGGCATCAACATGGCACACTCTCCCTTCTGGGCTGCGGTCACCGCCCCCGGTACCTCTAACAGACGAGCGAGGGATGGCGTCCCGTCGGACCCTGGGGCCCCGGTCGAGCTCGAGGATCCCATAGAATACTTTACGAGACGTTACTGGTCTCTGCCGCACCCCTCTCGGGCAATATATCACCTTTGTAGATCCAGACCTTGACGCCAATGCGGCCAAAGGTGGTCAGCGCCTCGGCCTGGGCATAGTCGATGTCCGCGCGCAAAGTGTGGCGGGGCACCCGTCCCTCTCGGGCTGTCTCCCGGCGGGCCATTTCGGACCCATGGAGCCGGCCTGCGCAGGTCACCATGGCTCCCTCGGCGCCAAATCGCAGGGCCCGCTGGATGGCTTGCTTCATGGCACGCTTATAGGAGATGCGCCGTTCGACCTGCTGGGCGATGCCCTCTGCCACCAGATAGGCGTCCAGTTCAGGCCTTTGCACCTCTTCGACGTCCACGTGGACCTTCTTGCCGGTCAACTCCTCCAGACCCTTGCGCAGAGCGTTGACATTGGCGCCCTTGCGGCCGATGACGATCCCCGGTTTGGCGGTCCAGATCTTGACTGCAATCTGCCGCGCCCTCGGGAAGCGCTCGATCTCCACGCGACTGATGCCCGCGTGCCCCAGTTGGCTGCGGATCAGCTTGCGGATTTCGAGATCCTCCTGCAAGAGGTCGGCGTATTCCTCGCCCTCTGCGTACCAGCGGGCTTTCCAATCGTAAATATACCCCAGCCTGAAGCCATACGGATGTACCTTTCGGCCCATACATCTACCCCCTAGATCTCTGGCGACCGTTCTCGCAAGATCACTGTGACATGCGAGGATCGCTTTAGAATTGGCTTGAACCGGCCGCGTGCCCCAAAACGGCGCCAGCGACGCACCGGCCCTTCGTCGGCAGAGATGTGGGCGATGTACAGATCTTCACCCATCATCCCAAAGTTATTCTCGGCATTGGCCACAGCCGATTTGATCAGCTTGTGCACCGGTTGGGCAGCCCGCTGAGGCATCAGGCTCAGGACACTAAGAGCCCTGATGGCCTCCATACCCCGCACCCGGTCTACAACCAGGCGTACCTTGCGCGCTGACTGCCATATATACCGCGACTCGGCCTTGACCTCAAAGTCCTCCATCTTGCCCCCCAATTATTTCCGTACGCGAGTCGTTCGTGCCTTCCGGGTATGCCCTCGGAAGGTCCGCGTAGGCGCAAACTCGCCGAGTTTGTGGCCCACCATGTTCTCGCTGATATAAATCGGCACATGCCGCCGCCCGTCGTGGACGGCAATGGTGTGGCCGACCATCTGGGGAAAGATCGTCGAGGCCCTCGACCAAGTCTTGATGACGCGCTTGGGCACGCCGGGCCGGTTCATTTCCTCAACCCGCCGCAGGAGCTTGGGTTCGATGTACGGTCCCTTTTTCAGCGATCTTGACACCTCTATACCTCCATCGATACAGAAACTCGCCTTTGAAACAAAGACGAACTTCCGCTAGACCTCATCTTAGCTTCGCTTCTTGCCGCGCCGCCGGACAATCCACTTGTCGGTGGATTTGTTGCGCCGCGTCCTGTAGCCCAAGGTGGGCTTGCCCCAGGGTGACTTGGGCCCCGGCATCCCGATAGGCGACCGTCCCTCGCCGCCACCATGGGGGTGCGAAGACGGATCCATGGCCGAGCCACGTACTGACGGACGGAAGCCCAGCCAGCGCTTGCGTCCAGCCTTGCCGAGGCTAATGTTGCCGTGCTCGGTGTTTCCAACCTGGCCGATGGTTGCCATACACTGGACATTCACCAGCCGCACCTCACCAGACGGCAGGCGGACATGGGCGTAACGCCCCTCCTTGGCCAACAGCTGGGCAGAGGTCCCCGCTGCACGGGCCATCTGTCCACCTTTGCCGATGTGCAGTTCGATGTTGTGCAGGGTGGTGCCGGTCGGGATGTTACTAATCGGCATGGCGTTGCCCACCCGGATCTCGGCCTCTGGCCCAGACATGACCATGTCACCCACTTTGAGCCCTACGGGCGCGATGATGTAGCGCTTTTCGCCATCCGCATAGACGATCAGCGCAATCCGTGCCGAACGATTCGGGTCGTATTCGATCGAGTCGACCCGGCCAGGCACGCCAAATTTGTCGCGCTTGAAGTCGATCAGGCGATAGCGGCGCTTATGCCCGCCGCCTCTGTGGCGCACGGTAATCTTGCCCCGAAAGTTCCGGCCAGCTTTTTTCTTGAGTGGACGGAGCAACGATTTTTCCGGCGAGGTACGTGTGATCTCTTCAAAGGTAGAGACACTCATGTCCCTCCGGCCGGGTGACGTCGGTTTGTACGTTTTCGTCGGCATAGTCAATCTCCCAAGTCCGATGTTTGACAGTGCAATGCTGCCAAACGCCGGACCTTTATACGCCCTCGAAGAACTCCTGAATGCGTTCTCCGGGCGCCAAGGTGACCACGGCTCGTTTCCAGGCGGGTCGCGTAACGATGAGCTTCCGGCCCATACGCCGCCGCTTGGGCTTCATGATCATGGTGTTCACGGACTCGACCCTGACGTCAAAGATGACCTCGATCGCTTCCTTGATCTGAAGCTTGTTGGCCTTGCGGTCCACTTCAAAGACGTACTTGTTGTCGTCCCTCTGGAAGTCTGTCTTTTCCGTAAGGACTGGGCGCTTCAATACTTGATAAAGGTTCATCGTAACCTCTCCTGGTGCAGCCTAACCCAGGATGCCTTCGATGACTTCCAACGAAGCCAGTGGCATCAGGATATAGTCAAACTTCAGCAGGTCGCGGACATTGAGGTACTGGGCCACCAACGTCCGGACCTGGGGCAGATTACGCACCGAACGGAGGATCACCTCATCGCGCTGCGGCAGCAGGATCAAGGCGGAAGAATCCACCCCGAGGTTCTGCAAGACCTGGGCCAGATCCTTCGTCCTGGGTTGGCTCATCTCCAGGACATCCAGGACCATAACCTGGGACGCCGCGGCCTTGACCGATAAGGCCGAGCGCAGCGCCTGACGGCGCATCTTGCGCGGCATCTTTTTCTCATAGCTGCGCGGCTGGGGTCCAAATACGGTACCGCCCCCGCGCCACTGGGGCGAGCGAATGCTGCCCTGGCGGGCCCGGCCAGTGCCTTTCTGGCGCCACGGCTTGCGCCCACCACCACGTACCTCGCCGCGTGTCTTGGTTTTGTGCGTCCCCAACCTGGCGTTGGCCATCTGACGGACCAGAGCCTGGTGCATCAACCCTTCGTGGATCGGCACGGCAAAGATGTCGTCGCGCAACTCGATTTCGTTTATCTGCTTGCCCTGAGCATTATATACAGGCACTTGCATTTGCCATCACTCCTCACGTGGCGCGCCAGCAGACAGTCGGGCAGTAGGTTCCGCCCGGGCTGTTCCGGCAGCGCGGGTTGTGCTACTTGCGCACCCTTTTCAGCACACGGGTCTTGCGTGCCTGTTCGATCAATACCAGGCCGTTCTTGGCACCTGGCACAGCGCCTCGCACAGCCAGCAGATTGCGCTCGGGGTCCACGAGCACGACCTCGAGATTCTGGACGGTGACCCGGTCGCCACCCATCCGGCCGGGCATGCGCTTGCCCTTGAACACGCGGCCTGGCGTCGTGCAGGCGCCGATGGATCCCGGTGCTCGATGCCGGTCGGACTGGCCATGGGTCTTGGGGCCGCCGCTAAAGCCGTGTCGCTTGACCACGCCAGCGAACCCTCGTCCCTTCGAGGTGCCAGATACGTCCACATATTCGCCCGCCTCAAAGATGCCAACAGTAAGCTTCTGGCCTTCTTCAAAGCCGGCAACGTCTTCCGGGTCCACCGTGATCTCGCGCAGGTACCGGAGCGCCGGAAGATTGCTCTTTTGTAAGTGCCTCACTTGAGGTCTGGTCAGGCGCTTGGGCTTGACTTCGTCAAAACCCAACTGGACGGCTGAATAGCCGTCACGCTCAACTGTCTTGACTTGGGCCACATAACAGGGGCCAGCTTCGATGACTGTGACCGGGACGACCTCTCCTCGATCATCAAAGATCTGGGTCATCCCGACCTTCTTGCCTATGATACCCTTCATACCTACCTCCCGGGACTGTCAGGCTAGGCACACCTGCATCATCCCCATCAGGTTTCCAGTCTGCGGGCTAGTCAGGCACCGCACTTGCAACCTGATACGACAACAAGGTGTTATTCTGGTGTCGGCCGGACCGAATCGGTGTGTCCAGCCACAGCCCACTGCGGTTGTTAAAGTTTGATCTCGATGTCGACCCCGGCCGGCAGTTGAAGCCGCATAAGCTGATCAACCGTTTTGGACCCAGGTTCGATGACGTCGATCAGTCGTTTATGGGTACGGATCTCGAACTGCTCCCTCGAGTCCTTGTCGATGAACGGTGAGCGGATAACCGTAAACTTTTCGATTCTTGTCGGCAGTGGTACCGGCCCTACAACCTGGGCACCGGTTCGCTCGGCTGTATCGACAATCTGTCGGGCTGACTGATCGAGAATACGGTGATCGAACGCTTTGAGTCGGATTCTTATTTTCTGCTTGGCCATGGTCTCCTCATCACCAGTGAACTACTACCGTAGGGTAGAAGCCACCGTTGCAGCCTATTCTACGATCTTGGTGATGACGCCGGAAGCAACCGTGCGCCCACCCTCGCGGATAGCAAACCGGGAACCCGACTCCAGGGCCACAGGGACGATCAGCTTCACCATCAGGTTCACATGGTCCCCGGGCATCACCATCTCGACGCCCTCTGGCAGGTGCACCGAACCCGTCACGTCCATCGTCTGGATGTAGAACTGGGGCCGGTACCCGTCAAAGAAGGGCGTGTGCCGCCCACCTTCGTCTTTGCGCAGGACGTATACCTCGCCCTCGAACGTCGTGTGCGGCTTGATGCTCCCCGGCT
>JAMJFU010000450.1 GCA_023544525.1 Anaerolineae bacterium
GATCCATGTCGAGGGACAGGGCAAGACCCGACCTTTGGGCTATGGCGACGTGACCATCCTGTGCCGGGCTTCTACCTCGTTTGGTGCCTACGAGGACGCGCTGGAGCGGGCGGGTGTACCGTTCCTGACGGTAGCGGGTCGGGGGTTCTACGGCCGGCCGGAAATCCGCGACCTGCTGAACGCCTTGCAGGCCCTGGCCGATCCCACCGATGATCTGGGTCTGGCCGGGCTGTTACGCTCGCCGGCCTTTGGCCTGTCTGATGCCGCAGTGTACCACCTGTGCCAGGAACGGGAAGAGACGGGTGCCCGCTTATGGGATGTCCTGCGCCTCGGGCAGGCAGAGGGAAGGCTGACTGAGAGTGATCGCCGTTGTGCCCAGCGAGCAACCGAGATCATCGCGCGGCTGCACGGGCTGGTGGGCAGAACGTCAGTGGCCGATGTACTGAAGGCGTTCCTGGATGCTACCGACTACCGGGCGGCGCTGATCGAGGCAGGCCATAGCCGCGCGGCGCGCAACGTCTCCAAGCTGCTGGCCGATGCCCACGACAGCGGCATCGTCGGTGTAGGCGAGTTTCTGGAGTACGTGAACGGCCTGCGGGACATCGGCACACGGGAAGGGGAGGCGCGGGCTACCGCAGAGGGTGCCGTCCAGATCATGACGGTCCACCAGGCCAAGGGGCTGGAGTTCCCGGTGGTCGTCATCGGTGATGCGACCTATGGCAGCCCGGGCAGCAGTGGGGTCTTGGTCGATCCCGAGCTAGGCCCGCTGCTGCCTGTGAGGGACGAGCAGCGCCAACTGCCTGCCATCTACCGCCTGGGCAAGACACGGTCTGACGATCAGGAGGCAGCCGAGTCAGACCGCCTGCTGTATGTAGCCGCGACCCGTGCCCGGGAGATGCTGATCCTGAGTGGCTGCATCGGGCTGAACAAGGATGGCTCCATCCGGAAACCGGGAGGCTGGTTGGGAAAACTTGCTGGAGAGGAGGGACTGGGCCTGGAGGGTAGGACAGTGGCCTATAACCTGGAAGGGGCAAGCGCCCATCAGCTCAGGCTCCAGGTCGGCTCCACAGCGGTGGCCTGCACCATCTATGAGCCTGGATATCCCACGCATTATCGCCCAGGCGAGATGGAGATGGAACCTGAGGCCATCGTGACGGTGCCCCTGCCCCTCTTAGCGCCGGTGCTGCCTCAGCCTGAAGAGGTGGGCGAACGGATGGCAGAGCAGGAGCGTATCCCTGTGCAGCGGGTGTGGCGGGTGGTCCCAGCGGTCAAACGGCCGCGGGCGCCGGCGTGGGTAATCGGCTCGCTGGTGCACGAGGCCCTGGCGGCCTGGCGCTTCCCGGGCGATCCGGATTTTGACTTCGAGCATTGGGGTGAGACCCGCGCACGGGGCTACGGGATCACAGATTCCCGGCAGTTGGCCGATGCTGTGCGCCAGAGCCGGCAACTTCTGCTTCGGTTCCGGGCTCATAGGCTGTACGATGAGATGGATAGTGCGGACCAACAGCTTCACGAGGTGCCATACAGTCTAGTGGTGGACGGGCGAATCGAGAGCGGGATCATCGACGCCCTATACCGAAATGACGGAATCTGGACCATCATCGAGTTCAAGACGGACCGGGTGAAGGATCGCGGCGAGTTGGAGGAGCTGCTGGCAAAGGAAGGCTACTTGGCTCAGGCCGGCCGCTACCTGGCGGCGACAGAGCGGCTATTGGGCCAGGTGCCCCACCTCATCCTGTGTTTGCTCAACTTCGCTAACTCGGTTTACCTCTACCACCCTGCTGGGGTTGGGGATCAAGCCAAATCATGAATCGAACGAGGCCACGATGAACTACGAGCAGTTTCGCGCTATCTGGTACGAAGCACTGAACGAGGCCGGGATGTGGCCCTACCTCTTCCCCCCGACGGAGACGGTGGAGTTGGGCAACATGAGCCGCACGTATCAGGTCTACGCCCACCTGACGCCTCTGCGAGAGGTCAAACCTTTCCACGTCAGCGCCCGTCTGCGCTGGACATGGGATGCGCTGCAGGTCGCCCGAGCGGCTACGACTGAGGAGGACCTGATGGCTGAGCTGCTCGGGGAGGATGAACGGCACAAAGACAATGAGCAGCCCTGGCTACGGCTGGATGTCACGTTGAGTGCTACGCTGCCCTGGGGCTCGCCGCTGCCTCTGCCCGAGCCCAGTGCTTGGCGCGACTGGCTGGTGGATGTGAAAGAGCGGTTGGACCCTTTGCTGTCGACGGAGTGGGAGGCCAGGGACGAAAGGATAGCCGTCTTTGCCAGCCGGAGCGAGCCGGAGGCAGAGGTACAGCCTGCCGCTGATGGGCGCCTATCCTTAACCGGCGTCAAGCTGTCGGCCTGGGAGGGGATCAACCTGCCCAGGCAGTGGGACGATCCCGATCGGGAAGCGGACGAAGACCCGTACGATCAACTGGCTGATTTCGTTGAGCGAGTCTTGGAAGCGATGGACGAGTGGAATCAGAGCTTGGTCCACTTGCTGCCGCGGGAATTCACCCGTGAGGAGTGACTGGAGC
>JAMJFU010000451.1 GCA_023544525.1 Anaerolineae bacterium
GGAAAACCGGTTATGGGGCGCAGAGCGCATCCGTGGTGAACTGTTGAAGCTAGGTGTTCGGGTCAGTAAGCGGACGATTCAGAAGTGTTAGTATGTTAGTCGCAAGCATCAAGGGCCATCCGGGGCTTGGGACTCTTTCTGATGAGACACAGTGCCTCGTAGCCGAATGCGTGAAGGGTTTGAGTCACCAGGAAAGTCCACGGTAGCGCGAACCGCAAGCCATCCAGGATGCCTTGAGCTTGCGGTCGGGTGCGTCTTGGGGCATACTGACCCCGTTGAGGAACGGGAACGTAGGCTTCGGGGGCGCTACGTTGGGGTCGGTCGAGTGCATGTATGGGAAGCAGTGATGCACTGCATCGTGAGCAAGCCCGCAGAAGTGTTTGATCGCCCCGTTCGATTTCACTCAACTGGGATGCCCTGCGCCGTTATCGGGGGCCAGCCCGTGTCTGTGTGTGAAGTATCGCCCCAAAAACGGACGCACCCGGCCTCCTGGTCAGGTCGACCAGAACCTTGGAAAGGAACAAGAAACGATGCCTGTCTCGAAAGCAAGTCCCCACCGTTTCGTCGGCCTGGATGTGCACAAGCACTACCTGGTCGCGGCCGCCGTAGACCGGGACCAGAACGAGGTCCTCAGCCCCCGGCCTGTGAGGCTGACGCGACTGGACGATTGGGTGCGTAGAACCCTCACCCCTCAGGACGCTGTCGTGCTGGAGATGACCACCAATGCCTTCCAGCTCTACGACGATCTGCTGCCCCACGTCTACTCGGTGACGATCGTCCACCCACCCCACGTGGCCCTCATCACACGCGCCCAGGTGATGACCGACAAAATCGCGGCCCGGATCCTGGCGCGCTTGCTTGCCGCCGGCCTCCTGCCTCCCGTCTGGGTGCCGCCCCCGGAGGTGCGCGATGCACGCGCCCTGGTGGCCCAGCGAAGCAAGATGATGCGCCTGTCCACCCAGGCCCGCAACCGATTGCACGCCGTCTTGCACCGCCATCATCTGCTGCCACCAGGAGGTGATCTCTTCACCTCCGCTAAGCATGAGTGGTGGCTCAGCCTGGAGGTCTCGGCGTTGCAACGGGTGCGCATCCAGTGCGACCTGGACTCCCTGGTCTTTGCCCAGACCCAGATCGCCCTCTTGGAAGATGCGATGAAGATTCTCGCCGCCCACGACGAGCGGGTGCCGCTGCTGGTGCAGATCCCCGGCATCGCCCTGCTGACCGCTCTCACCCTCCTGGCTGCCATTGGTGACATCGCGCGTTTTCCCACGGCCAAGCATCTGGTCGGCTACGCCGGGTTAGGGACGCGGGTGCACGACAGCGGCCTAACTCATCGCAGTGGACGGATCACCAAGGCTGGCCGGCGCGACATCCGCGCCGCCATGGTGGAAGCGGCGCACACCGCCTCCCGTACCCATCCCCACTGGCGGGCGGAGATGGCCCGGCTCGAGCCGCGTTTGGGCAAGAACAAGGCCATGGTAGCCATCGCCCGCAAACTGCTGGTCGCGGTGTGGCATGTCCTGAGCAAAGAAGAAGCCGACCGCTTTGCCGATCCGCAACAGGTGGCCCGCATGCTGATGCAGCATGCCCATCGCCTGGGCCGCGACCTGCGGCCCGACGGCCAGACCGTCGGCGAGTACGTCCGACAGCAGCTCGACCGCCTGGGGCTGGGAGCCGATCTGACAGTCATTCGTCGGGGCAAGCGAACGATCCCGCTGCCGCCGTCGCGTCTCTGCGCAGCGGACAACTAAGGACCGGTTCGTTTGCCGCGTGCGGTTTGCAACCCCGAGCAGATCGCTCTGAGGGAAAACGGCGACCGGAGCATAGCCTGAGCCTGTAAGGGAAGGTTGCTGAACCATGACCCACCAACCGCCGCAAAAAGAGGCCTGCGTGCGGTCGTTGCTCTCTGCCTGCTCATCTTACCCCCTGAACCAACGGTCAAACTGCTTCTGCACCACACTGCTTCCAATTTGACATGCAACTACATCTGTACATCAACCAGGTACGCTCACTGGTTCCAACCAGTCAGACATGGGGCACGTTTCTTCGCAACCATGCCAAGGACATCTGGGCCGTTGACTTTCTGCAGACGTATGATCTTTTCTTCCGGGCCATCTTTGTCTTTGTTGTGATCGAGTTGGGTTCTCGTCGCCTGGTGCATTTTGGTGTGACCAGAAGTCCAAGCGACGCCTGGGTGGCCCAGCAACTGCGGGAGGCGACCCCCTTTGGCGAGGGACCGCGGTTTCTGATTCGAGACAACGACAACAAGTACGGCGCGGCATTCGACCGAGTGGCCAAGGGGACCCATATCGATGTCCTGAAAACACCCTATCAAGCGCCGAAGGCCAACGCCATTTGCGAGCGATTCCTGGGCAGTGTACGGCGCGAATGCCTGGACTTCTTCCTCATCCTGAACGAGCGTCATCTATACAAGACCATGAAGCAGTATCAGGCCTACTTCAATCACGCCCGCGCGCGACTATAAAACTACCCCTATCCAAACGACATTCTCTGCCACCGAGAC
>JAMJFU010000452.1 GCA_023544525.1 Anaerolineae bacterium
GGCAGTGTTGGGCGGCATATACGTCGCCTATCTGCTCATCCTGAGGCGGCCGCAGATCGCAGAACGCCTCAGCCGGTCCTCCTTCGGCGCGGCCCTGCATGGTCTCTGGTTCGCGGGTTGGGGATTCGATTGGCTGTACGACAGGATCCTGGTGCGGCCTTTTGTGGCGCTGGCCCGGGCAAACAAGGATGACGTTGTCGACCTGTTCTTCACGGCCCTGGCCTGGCTCGGGACCGCACTCCACAGGCTGCTGAGCCGTACCCAGACGGGGCGGATGCGTTGGTACGCGGCCGGGATTGCGCTCGGGGCAGTGGTGGTGGTTGCGATGGCGGTGCTGTTATGATCCTCCTCTGGCTCATCCTGTGGCTTCTGAGCGGCGGGCTGTTGGCCTGGCTGCTGAGCCGGTGGCGTGCGGTGTGGGCACGTTGGGTCTCGCTGTTCTTCACGGCGACCTATCTGGCCTCCCTGGTCGTGATCTGGATCCTCTCGCCTGAAGCGGAGGAAGCCGGGCCCGGATCGTGGCTCATCGACCTGAACCTGTCGTGGATACCCAACCTGGGCATCAATCTGCACCTGGCGCTAGACGGCTTGGGCCTCCTCTTGCTCCTGCTCGTCGGCGTCCTGGGGGTCATGACCGTGGCTACCTCGTGGACGGGTGCCCAGGAGCGCACCGGGTTCTTTCATTTTAATCTGCTGTGGATCCTGGCTGCGCTGGCGGGTGTGTTCATGGCCATGGACCTGGTCCTCTTTTACCTGTTTTGGGAGATGATGCTCATTCCCCTCTACTTTTTGATCGGCATCTGGGGCTACGAGAACCGGGTCTATGCTACCCTCAAGTTCTTTATCTTTACCCAGGCCGGCGGGCTCTTGATGCTCCTCTCGATCCTGGGTCTCTACTTTGCCCACGGAAACAACACTGGGGTGTACACCTTTGACTACTTCCAACTTCTGGGCAACACTGTGCCCCTGGCGACTGCGATCTGGCTGATGCTCGGCTTTTTTGTGGCCTTTGCCGTCAAGTTGCCCGCCGTGCCCGTCCACACCTGGTTGCCCGACGCTCACACCCAGGCCCCGACCGCGGGCAGTGTTGACCTGGCTGGCCTGGTACTCAAGGCTGGCGCCTATGGCCTGCTGCGCTTCCTCGTGCCGCTCTTCCCTGAGGCTGCCGGGCGGATCGCACCAGCGGCCATGATCCTGGGGGTCATTGGCATCCTGTACGGAGCCTTTCAGGCCTACGGCCAGACCGATCTGAAGCGGATGGTTGCCTATACGAGCGTGAGCCACATGGGCTTTGTGCTGCTGGGTGTCTTTGCCTGGAATCCGCTTGCCCTGCAGGGCGCCGTGGTGGTCATGATCGCCCATGGCATCAGCACGGGGGCCCTCTTTATCCTGGCCGGGGACATCCAGGAGCGCATTCACAGCCGTGATCTGGAGCGCATGGGCGGGCTGTGGTCCACGATGCCCCGCATGGGGGCGGTCGGGCTGCTCTTTGCCCTGGCTTCCCTCGGGCTTCCCGGGCTGGGGAACTTTGTAGGTGAGTTCCTGGTGCTGCTGGGGGCCTTCCAGGCCAACGTGCCCATAGCCGTCCTGGCCACCCTCGCTTTTGTCGTCTCGGCCGTGTACTCCCTGGCCATGATCCAACGGGTCTTTTTCGGGCCCAATCGTGAAGGATGGGACCTGCCCGATGCGAGCCCACGGGAGATGGGCATCTGGGTGGTCATGGTTGTCCTCATCGTGGTTCTGGGGCTGTACCCCCGGCCGGTCCTCGATACGGCTCGGCCGGCGTTGGAAGCGCTCCAGGAGTACGCCGCTGCCGGTGAGCACGTCGAGGTGGAGGTGGGTGAGGCGAGCTGGCTTGGATCCACTGCCCACGGGTCCTGGGACACCGCCGTGGATGGTGTGGATGGGGGCCGCCCATGACTACAGCAGCACTGACGGCCCTACTCCCGCTCCTCGTGCTGGCCGGGACCGTGGTCATCCTGCTGGTGGTGATTGCATTCTATAGGCACCGTAGCCTGGTGAACGCCCTGGTTTTGGCCGGGCTGGTGCTGGCCTTGTTATCGATCCTGCCTGCCAGCCGCGTGGCGCCGCAGCCGGTCACGCCTCTGCTCCTGATCGATGGTTATGCCCTCTTTTACATTGGCCTGCTGTTGATCGCCGCTTTCGTCGTCGCCGTGCTGTCCCACGGCTACCTGCACAGGCAGCCTGGTGTCCAGGAGGAGTATGGCGTGCTCCTCCTGCTGGCCACCCTGGGCTCGGCCGTGCTGGCCGCCAGCGTCCATTTTGCTTCCTTTTTCCTGGGCCTGGAGCTCCTGAGTATGTCGCTATACGGCCTCATCGCCTATCCCCGGCACCGGGGGCGGAGCCTGGAGGCGGGCGCCAAGTACTTGATCCTGGCGGCCGCCTCGTCGGCTACACTGCTCTTTGGGATGGCCCTGGCCTATGCGGACCGGGGGACCCTTGCCTTCGAGGGGGTGGTCCCAGGCCGTGTTTCCCTGAGCGGCGAGCCCCTCG
>JAMJFU010000453.1 GCA_023544525.1 Anaerolineae bacterium
GAAGAAACTGATCCTTTTTGCCTTTTCAATCGTGCTACTCGTGGGGCTGGTGGCCCCAGCTTCGGCCGGGCCGGCCACCGGCCAGGCGACGGCGGACGTCATCGTCCTGGCCGAAGGCTCGACCGATGCCCTGGTGGCCCACATCGAGTCGCTGGGCGGCACCGTCCGCCTCCAGTACCGCAACGTGCCGGCGGTGGCGGCGACCATCCCCGCCGGCACCCTGGGCCAGGTCTCTGGCTTTGCCGGGGTGTTGAGTGTTCACAAGGACCTGTTGGTTTCCCTGCCCAAGGACATGGGTACGAACCGTGGCTACCCGGCGTCCCACGCCGTGCAGCCCGCGGCGGGGGTCGAGGTCCGGGCGGTAGATCCGGCGGCGATCGATCTGGGTGCGCTGCCCCAGGGTTACGCCAACTTTCAGCATACTGGCGCGTATGACGTCTGGGGCGAAACCGGAATGGGCGATGGCTCCATCGTGGCGGTCATCGACACGGGCGTCGTGCCCAATACGTGTCTGGAGCATGCCATCATCGGCGCGCCTGGCTATCCCGAGGGCTACAACGCCTCGGGCGATGGCCTCTCCGCGACCGATCCCGCCAACCACTGGCACGGCACGATCGTCGGCGGGGTGATCGCTTCGTACTGCTATCTGGACTTTACGGGTGCCGAGATGGATCCCCTCTACCTGGCGCAGCAGCCGTACTTGGGCTGGCCAGTCGACTTTGTGCCGGTCTTTGGCCAGGCGCCCGGGGCCGAGCTCTATCCGGTGAAGGTCTTCCCGGCCGACGGCTCCAGTGTGCCAATATCGACCGTCCTCGCCGGCTTTGATCATGTTTTGACGCTCAAGAACGAGGGGCTGCTCGAGGTCGATATCGTGAACCTGAGCGCAGGCTGGCCGACGGGCTGGGATGGCCGGGGTCCGTACGATGTCTTTATGGAAAAGATGGTCGAGGCCGGCATCCTGGTGGTCGCCGCGGCTGCCAATTCTGGCCCGATCCCCAACAGCGTCGCGTCTCCGGCAACCTCCTTTGACGTCCTGTCTGTGGGGGCGCTGGACTATGCCGCGTCATCGCGCGTGTTCTACGAGTTTGCCGGCTTTATCTGGGGGCTCGATGGGGATCCAGAGACCGATGACCCGGTATCTGGCATGGGCCTGGTCATGCGACCCACGGACGAGACGCGCGTCATCGAGTTCTCCAGCCGGGGCCCGCTGAGTGATGGTCGCTTCGGGCCGGAGATCGTGGCCTTGGGCATCTGGAACTTTCACCAGCTTCCAAACGGCTACTTTGACTGGTTCATGGGCACTTCCTTCTCCTCGCCCACGGTGGCCGGCGGTGCAGCACTTCTGAACGCCTACTGGGAGGGCCTGGGCTACGAAACGGATCCCGTCGCCCTGGAGAACGCGCTGCTGCTGGGTGCGGATCCAGAGGTCGTGGGTGCTTCCTGGCAGGACATCAACGACCAGGGCTACGGGGCCCTGGATGTGCCTGCGGCGCTGGACCATCTGGCCAGTGGCGATGTCAAGCTAAAGCCGGCAGCCAAGGTTGGTGAGTTGGCGGCCAATGTGCTCGGTCCTGCTGTCCCGGGCAAGCGAGAAGTATGGAACAGTGATACCATCACGCTTGCCCCGGGTGAGGTGTT
This sequence comes from Anaerolineae bacterium, assembly GCA_023544525.1. Classification (GTDB taxonomy): domain Bacteria; phylum Chloroflexota; class Anaerolineae; order JAAYZQ01; family JAAYZQ01; genus JAMJFU01. The sequence goes on from JAMJFU010000453.1 coordinate 1,639, forward strand.
CAACGCGGTGTGGGAGATCAGCGATGCAACCAGCAAGGTGACCATCCAGGTGAGGAACATCGACACCCCCGACAACTCGGGCTGGGCGACCTGGCCCAACTCTTTGGTGGTCCACCTGGCGGGTGGCAAGCGCACGGCAACCTACCATCCACTGGTCGTGTGGTTCCCGCACCTGTGGGGCAAGCAGTTCGACATCGTGGTGGAGGATGGCCCCTGGACGCTCGCCGGTGGACCCTGGCACTACGAGCCGATGCAACCGGGCTTGATGAAGCTGTCGTTCGTCGGCGACTGGGTTGCCGAATCACCGGTCAGCTTCAAGGTGCACATCATGCGGGAGAACTATGCCGAGCCGCTGGAAAACCGCGTCGCCAACGGGGTGATCAAGAACGGTGATGCGCTTTTCATCCCGGTACAGGTTCCCGAGGGAGCCAGCCGGGCCACCTTTGACCTGACCTGGCACCGGGACTGGTCCATGTTCCCGACCAGCGACATCGACATGTGGGTACTCGATCCGGACTGGAACCTGGCGTCTGTCGAGAGCATCACCATGAATGCGCCGGAGCGCGCCGTGATCGACAATCCGATGCCAGGCGAGTGGATGGTGGTGCTCGATGGCTACCTGATCTACAAGCCCGACAACTGGGACCTGTTTGTGAACATCGAGTAGGCAAGGCTACTCGTCCCGCCTGGGAGCTAGATTGGACCAATCTCCAAGCTTGGTCCAATCTTGAGGCTACGCGGGCGGGCCGTGTGTCTGTAGACATATCCATCACTCGCGGCTGCCGGCCCACCGGGCGAAAGCCCGGCCCCTCCTACCCGGCGGTCTGGCCCTGCCCGGCACCGGTCTGGTGTGACCGGTGC
>JAMJFU010000454.1 GCA_023544525.1 Anaerolineae bacterium
CGTAGGGCCAGGAACGCCCCGCCGGCACCGGCATTGTAGAACGGCGACCGCTCGCCGTACAGGTAGGGGTGAAAGATCAGGCCCTCAGAACCTGGTGCGACGCCAGCGGCCAGGGAGCCCAGCCGCTGGTAGGCGCCCGCCTCGTCGTGTGCCTCTGCAGCGCACACCTCCTTGAACCAGGATAGCACGGACGAGCCTGCCATGGAGGAGGCTGAGGCGGTAAACAGGCCGGGGATCACATGCTGCTGGACCCAGACCATGTGCTCCTGGGCCCGGACCGGCCCCTGGAACGAGGCCCGCAGCGTGCTGTTCGTGCCCAGCAGCAACCCCGCCTCCCCGGGGCCAACCACGCCCAAGCCAACCAGGGCGCAGTGTGAGTCGCCCCCGCCATAGACCACGGCTGTCCCGGCCCGCAGGCCCGTCTGCTCGGCAGCCTCGGCGCTCAGGTGGCCCGCGATCTGGCCGGGCTGGCCGATCTCTGGCAGCTGGTGAAGGGGGACCTCCAACAGCGCGCACAGTGCCTCGGACCATTCCTGCGCGGGCATGGCCACCAGGTGGGTGCCCGTCGCGTCGCAGATCTCGGTGCCGATCCGGCCGGTGAGCCTGTAGCGCAGATAGTCTTTGGCCAGGAGGATCCAGCGCGTCTCCCGCAGGGCTCCAGGGTCCTCACTGCGCAGCAGGTGATAGATCGACGGAAAGTGGCCGGCCACGACCTGGCTGCCCGAGAGGCGGACGATCTCGGCCAGGATGCCCGACGCCTGCAGGTCAGCCAGGCTGCCGCCAAGGCGGCGATCGTGGGTGACAACCACGGGGCGGACCGGCTCGCCGTCCTCTCCCAGCAAGACCGGGCAGTGGTGGAAGCCGCACACGCCTATGGCGGCGATGGCCTGCGGCTGCAGGCCCGCTTGCGCCACAGCTTCGCGCACGGCCTGGCAGCAGCCTGCCCACCACGACCTGGGGTCCTGCTCCGCCCAGCCCGGGGATCCGGGCAGATAGCGGTTCGCCGACCGCCCCAGGCCATGCAACGTGCCCTGGGGATCAAAGACAGCCGCCTTGAGGCCGGTCGTCCCCAGGTCAATGCCCAACAGGTAGTTCATCAGGCTCTATCTCTACTCAGCAAAACTGGACCAGCCCGGTCACAGCCTTTGCCAGCTGCGCCAGAGGCTGGTCCAGTTCCGGGTGCCGGTTAGTCAAAGTTTACGCACGTGATCTTGGATTCCCGCCTGTCGTCGCGCAACATCACGATGTTCTCGGGCACTTTATCCAGGCTGATGCGCTTGGTGACGATGCGCGTCATGTCCATGCCATCGGCCATGCTCTCGATGACCCGAGAGAAGGTGCCGTGCCCCGAGTGGCCCTGGGAGCCCACGATGCCAGCCCTGCGGACCTGGAGTACCTCGCCGGTCACAGGCATCTTGGCGTCGGCGCGAGCCAGCACGACAACCGTGGCGTTCAGCGTCCGCCCTAGCCAGATCGTCTCCTCGATGGCAGGATAGACAACGGTCGGCAGACCCGTCGCTTCCAGGTACAGGTCGGCGCCCATGCCGTCGGTGAGCTCGAGGACCCTCTCCACAAAGTTCTCCTCGATGGGGTTGATGGCATAGTCTGCGCCCATCTCCAGGCCAAGCTGCGCCCTGACGGGCTCGGGCTCGGAGATGATGACGACCGAAGCGCCCTGCCGCTTCATGATGGCGCAGGCTGCCATGCCAACCGGCCCGCTGCCACAGATGACCACCTTGTCGCCGGGCCGGATGCCCCCACCGCGCTCGATGACGGCGGTGTACGCGACGCTTGTCGGCTCGACCAGGCTGCCTGCCACAAAGAGCTCGTCACCCTTGTAGAGGTCGGCCAGCGGCTCCAGGCTCCACAGCGTCCGGGCGGGGACCACCAGGTACTTGGCAAAGCCGCCGTCGCAGTTGATGCCGATCTCATCCAGCCGCTCGCAGTGGTTGGGGTAGCCATCGGCACACGGCTTGCACTCACCGCACCAGATCATCTCCTCGGTGCATACCCGCTCGCCACCCTTGAACGGCTTGTTGGTGGCCTTGTCGCGCGCCTCGCTGCCCGCCTCTACGACGACGCCTGCTACCTCGTGGCCCAGGATCGCCGGAAAACCGGTGAGGCCTGGATACCACATGTAGCCTTCTTCGTCAGCCTGAGCCATGTGCACATCACTGCCACATATGCCGCAGGCCTTGACCTCCAGGAGCACGTCCCGCGGCCCGGGCTTGGGGATCTTGTGCTCCACGATCTCGATCCTGGGGTTGCGCCATACGCGGCTCCCCAGATAGGTCTGCTTGCCCTCGATGTCTTTGGGTCCAAGCACAAAGCCGGGCCTTGGATCCCAATCTGCAAACAGCGTTACGCCTCTCATCTTGCCTTCCATTCCCTTTATCTCCTTTGACTAGAGTTCTTAGAACTCCTATTTCCAGGTGGACTGAAGAGGGCTGCCTGGTCCGACCGTGGCCGAACCAGGCCTTCCCCCGTTCAAGTCCGCC
>JAMJFU010000455.1 GCA_023544525.1 Anaerolineae bacterium
CTGGTCGAGGGCCTGCACCTGGAGGAGCCGGGCGGGGCGGTGATCGGCAACATGTACTATGGCTTTTCCCAGCGAGCGCTGATCCCCTACGAGGTGGAGGAGGCGGTCGCCATCCTCTACTGCGAATGGGTCCAGCGACGCCACCAGGGCCAGGGCTATTCGCGGCTCCTCTTCGATGCGCTGACGCAGCGCCTGTCCGCTGAGGGAACCAAGGGCATCCTGGCAGAGGCCAGCGCCGGCGAGGAGGGCCTGCCCTACGGGCACCTGCTGCGGCGCGGTTTTGCGCCCATCCAGCAGGCCGGCCCCAGGCGCCTGATGTACTACCCGCTGGCAAGACAGGCGATCACCGCGAAACCATTGGAGCGTCGCATCGAGGAGCAGGCGCAGCGTCCCGTACGGGTCCTCGTCTTTAGCGGGGGCTTCTGTCCCTGCGAAACCGCCACGAGCCTGGTAGCGGCGGACGTGGCCCGCGAGTTTGGTGGTCGCGTCGTACTGGAGCAGGTGCCGATCAGCGCTGAGAGCGTCCGCACCTACGGTGTGGCTCGGGGCGTGTACATCAACGGCCGGCCCGTCCCTGAGGATGGTGTGCCCGAGGAGGCGATGCGGCACGCCATCCGCCAGGCGCTGGAGGGCTCTTGAGGCCATGGCAAACCGCATCGTCGAGACCCTTGGGCAGTACCTGTCCGGCCACCCCCGCCTGGCTGGCGTCGTGGCCCGGCTGCTGATCCCGGTCGAGAAGGTGGTCAAGATCCCCATCTTTGATTGCCGCATGTGTGGCCAGTGCATCCTGCACTCCACGGGCATGACCTGTCCCATGACCTGCCCCAAGAACCTGCGCAACGGGCCCTGCGGCGGGGTCCGGCTGAACAACCACTGCGAGGTCAAGCCAGAAATGGTCTGCATCTGGTACAACGCCTACCACCGATCCCAGCGCCTGTTCTGGCCGGAGGAGATCTATGACGTACAGCCGCCGGTAGATCGGCAGCTTAAGGGCGGATCTTCCTGGGTCAACTACCTGATCGGCCGGGACCAGATCGTCAGTGGCTGCAACAGCGAGCCCCGGACGGCCCTGGCCGTGGTGCCTGAAGATGAGTGAGGCACCGCGTCCAGAGCCCGAGAGCCAGTTGGCCAGGCGCCTGGCCGCCGGCCAGTTCGTCGTCACCGCCGAGCTATCGCCGCCCCGCTCGGCACAGCTAGAGTCCGTGGCGCAGGAAGTCGATGTGCTGCGCGGGTATGTCGATGCGGCCAACGTCACCGACAACCAGGCGGCGAACGTGCGCATGTCCAGCCTGGCGGTGAGCATTACACTCGTGCAGCGGGGCCTGGAGCCGGTGATGCAGGTGACCTGCCGCGACCGCAACCGGCTGGCCATCCAGTCGGACCTGCTGGGCGCCTCAGCCTATGGCATCCGCAACCTGCTGTGCCTGACCGGGGATCACGGCAAGTGGGGCGACCACCCGGCTGCGCTCAACGTCTGGGACATGGATTCGATCCACCTGCTGCGCATGGTGCGCAACATGGTCGACGGTCCCTGTTACGAGAACGGCCGGCCCATTCCCAAGGTGGCACCGCGGCTGTTCATCGGCGGGGCGGCCAATCCCTTTGCGCCACCCTACGAATACCGGCCGATGCGCCTGGCCAAGAAGGTGGCTGCGGGGGCCCGCTTTGTGCAGACCCAGATCATCTATAACGTCGGGCGCTTTGAGGAGTATATGGCCCGCGTGCGCGACCTGGGGCTTCACGAGGCCGTGCACATCATCGCCGGGGTGGCGCCCATCCGGTCGGCTGGCGCGGCGCGATTCATGGCCGAGAATGTGGCAGGCATGGACGTGCCGCAAGCGATCGTCGAGCGCATGGCCAAGACGCCCAGGGCGGCCCAGCCAGCGGAGGGCGTGGAGATCTGCCTGGAGGTGATCGAGCAGGTCCGCGGGGTGGAAGGCGTGGCGGGCATCCACATCACGGCCATCAACTGGGCGGAGATCGTGCCCGAGATTGTGAGGCGGGCAGGGTTAAAGCCTCCGACCCAGCAGTGGTAATTCTAGCACAAGGCGTGCAGTCCTGTCAAACGCATCGCCGAGTTCCTGGCCGTCCTTGGAAGGGTCACCAGTGCGGGGCGGGCTTTAGGACCGGGGTACGGCGGATTCGAAGGAGCAGGGGCCCACGGCGCATTTGCCGCAGACGTCGGCCAGCCCGATCTCCTGGTAGCGCTCGGCGGTGTGGTGCAGCCAGGCATGGCAGGCCTGCTTGTCCAGGGGCGCTCCGGGAGCGAGGGCCGTGGCCGGACAACGGGCCACGCATTCCAGGCAGCTCCCGTCATGGAAGTAGAGGCAGCGTTCGCTCCTGACGACGGGGGCCATGTCCTGCCCGGTCCAGACACCGGCTGGCAACCGTGCTTCCAGGACCAGGCTGCCAAAGCGGCCGGCGCACCCGGCGTCCGTGATGACCATCTGGTGGAGGCCAAAGCTGCCCAGCCCGGCGACGACGGCCACGCTC
>JAMJFU010000456.1 GCA_023544525.1 Anaerolineae bacterium
CGCAGCCATGGTTGAGGTACTCCCGCACGGCGGTCGGCTCGTAGGGCGCAATGCGGACAGGCGGTGTTGGCGTGGGCGTGGGCAGCGGCTCCGGCGTCGGTGTAGGCGCAGGCCGGGTGGGTTTGGGCGTTGCAGGGGGTGGAAGCAGCGCCAAATCTGCTACAGGGGCCGCTTGCTTGAAGCGACCCGCCCAATCCTGGGTCAACCGCAGGTAGAGATCACCAAAGGCCCGGCTGGGCTCGATGTACGACCCCTCTGGCCACTCGTTGAAAGAGTTGATCACCACCCACTGGGGCTTGCTGGCGATCGCTGCCTGCCAGCATTGGCGGTAGTATTCGCCACCATCGCGGGAGCGGACAAAGCCACTGCTGGGGCGGACCTTGCGGTCGTCGTAGCCCGGCATCACGGTGGCAACCCAGAGCTTGGCCGTCCCATTCTGGGCGTTGTACTTCCGTACTCGCTGGCCCCACGAGGCGAGGGTCTTGGCTGGGGGGATACGGTTCGGCCAGGTGATGCTATACAGATGGTGCCCGTCAAAGACGGCCTGGTAACGAAGGTCTGTACCCTCGGCTATCCACAGGGCGCGGCGTTCGGGATCCGCCTGCTCGCGGAGCTTGGCCCAGGCAGCCACCGAAAGGCGGGAAACGTTGTAGAAAAAGACCACCGGCCGATCCTGGAACCGGAGGTAGGCCGAGTGGGAGGCATGGACGTTGTGCAGATGGCGGAGGTTCTGCGCATAACTTTCCATCCCGCCCATAAAGGGCGAGTTGATGTCAAAGTCGACCGCTATCCGGAAGCCCTTTTGTGAAGCAACGTCCAGGAGTGCTTTGAGGTTCTTCTCGGTCGGGTTGCCGGTGCCCCACCAGTTAAGCACAAAGGCATCGATGCCAGCACCTTTGGCTTGATCGACCTGTCGTGCCATGACGTCCCGGTTGGCCGACGCGTAGGGGGCCTGGGGCACGTCCGGCACACGTCCGGACTCCCAGGTCTTGTGGTCATACCAGGCGTAGTAAAAGGCCAGGACCAGCCGCTGGCTCTGAGCCTCGGCCAGATCTGGCCTTGCCATGATAGGAATGAGGAGCAGCCCCGCCAAGCCGGCAGCTGCCAGGTATGCTTGCCACCGCGAAACCACGATTCTCCTGTTCTCCCCTGCGTGGTGTAGGTTGCCACACCCGCGAGGCCATTATACCGCAATACCGCCCGTGCGGCAAACCGGGCCGCAGGGCGGGGCATTCCAGCAAGCACCTGGGCCATCCTCGCGGTTTCTGTCCAGTGCAAGGCGCTGATGCGCTCACTACGAACCCTGGCACTCGCCTTATCGAAGCGCCCTGACCAGAATCGGTGCTCCCGGGTAGAGACAGGACTATCATCGCATTTGGACCGGCCAGAGAGAGCCCGTCATTCTGAGGAGCGTCAGCGACGCGCCGTCCCGGCATCCCGGGGAAGAATCTCGCCTACGCTGAAGAAACCGAGATTCTTCGCGCCCTGCGGCCGCTCAGAATGACAAATGCACCCGCTCCTGGGTAGAGAGAGCTCGTGTTTGGCAAAAAGCACCAACCGTGCTATACTCGGCGTTTGAGACAGGAGCAAGGGGTTGAGAACGATGAGCAGCAATGTCTTTGAGGTACTGAGCGAGCGAGGCTTCATAGAGCAGGTCTCCGATGCAGAGGGTGTGCGTGCAGCGGTCGAACGGCCGATCACGTGTTACGTGGGGTTCGATCCAAGCGCAACCAGCTTTCACGTGGGGAACCTGGTGCCGATCATGGCGTTGGCTCATATGCAACGCCACGGCCACCGGCCCATTGCCGTGATGGGCGGCGGCACCGGGATGGTGGGCGATCCCAGCGGCAAGACCGAGATGCGCCAACTCCTGGCTGTGGAGCAGATCGATGCCAACGTGGCCCGGCTGAAGGAGCAGATGGCCCACATCATAGACTTTTCAAGAGACCGGGCGCTCATGGTCAACAACGCCGATTGGCTGCGGCCCCTCAACTACCTCGACTTTCTACGCGACATCGGCCGTCACTTTAGCGTGAATCGCATGCTCGCCGCCGAAGCCTACCGCGCCCGTTACGAGAGCGAGCAAGGGCTGAACTTCCTGGAGTTCAACTACATGCTGCTTCAGGCCTACGACTTTTTGCACCTGTACCGCGAACAGGGCTGTGTCCTGCAGATGGGCGGCAACGACCAGTGGGGCAACATCCTGGCCGGCGTCGATCTGATCCGGCGTAAGGACGGCGGTCAGGCCTACGCGGCCACATTCCCCCTCCTGACCACCAGTTCGGGCGCCAAGATGGGCAAGACCGCAGAAGGAGCGGTGTGGCTGGACCCAGAGCTGGTCCCAGCCTACGAATATTACCAGTTCTGGATCAACGTCGACGATGCCGATGTGGAGCGATTTCTCGCCCTGTTTACCTTTGTGCCGATGGATAGAGTGAGGGAACTCGGCCGGCTCCAGGGGGCTGACATCCGTCACGCCAAAGAGAT
>JAMJFU010000457.1:0-209 GCA_023544525.1 Anaerolineae bacterium
GCCAGGGGAGGGCGCTCAGTGGCAGAACTACGCATCAGCAAGGGCATGTATTTCGACGAATTCGAGATCGGCCAGTCGGCCACCAGCAGCGGGCGCACGATCACCGAAGCCGACATTGTCAGTTTTTCCTATCTCAGCGGCGACTGGAATGCGATCCACACCGACGCCGAGTATGCTGCGCAGCACCCCTTCGGCCAGCGAGTGGCTCA
>JAMJFU010000457.1:219-2475 GCA_023544525.1 Anaerolineae bacterium
CTCACGGGGTCCTGGTACTGTCCATTGCCACGGGGCTGGCAAACCGGCTCGGCTTTATGGAGGAGACGGTCCTGGCCTTTCGCGAGATCGGCTCCTGGAAGTTCAGCCTGCCGACCTATATCGGCGACACCATTCGTGTGCGAGCCACGGTAATCGAGAGCAAGCCCATGCGTCGCCTGGGTGGGGGGTTGGTGACGTTCAAGGTGGAGATCATCAATCAGAAGGACGAGGTGGCCCAGCGTGGCACCTGGACTGTCCTCGTCAAGAACCGGGACCAGTAGCCTCGCTCAGGGCCAGGATCTCGCGTGCCCGCGCCACGACAGGCGCGTCAATCATCTTGCCTTCCAGGGTGATGACGCCGTCGCCCCGCAGGCTGGCCTCCTCGAACGCCTGGACAACGCGGCGGGCATGGACCACCTCCTGTTCGGTCGGCGCAAAGCCCCGGTGTACCGGCTCGATCTGGTCCGGATGGATGATGAGTTTGCCGCTGTAGCCCATTTGCCGTACCCGGCGGGCCTCAGCCTCCAGCCCTTGGGGATCTTGCAGGTCTGTCCAGATCGTATCGATGGCTACGATACTTGTGGCCCGGGCCGCGAGCAACACCTGCGACCGGATGAACTGCAACTCCTGCCCGTCCTTGGTGCGCGTCGCGCCCAAGTCGCGGGTCAGGTCTTCGGCCCCCAGGCACAGCGCCCGCACCCGCCAACAGACGCTGGATATCTCGTAGGCGTGCAACAGGCCCCGCGCCGTTTCCACCAGCAGCATGATGTCCACGCTGGCGACTTCCAGGCCGTGTTCCTGCTCGAGCTCTGTCAGGAGCGGCGCGAGCCGTAGTACGTCGCCCACAGCCTCTGCCTTTGGCATGCATACCGCCGCAATGTTGGGACCAAAGGTCGCCCGGAGGTCTTCCTCACCGAGGCCTGTAGGGAAAGCGTTGATGCGCAGGATGACCTGTGGGCCAAAGCCGCCTTTTTCCAGTGCCTCGCGCACAGCCGCGCGTGCTGCCTCCTTCTCCGCGGGTGGCACACCATCCTCGAGGTCAAGGATCACGGCATCGGCTGCCGATGTCCGGGCCTTTTCCAGCATGCGTGGTTTGTTGCCGGGCACAAACAGCAATGTACGCAAGGGTTGATGAAGAGCCATACCATCCTCCTCTGTCGCCGCCAGATCTGTCACAAGATAGACCCATTATAATAGCCAACTCGCCCCACGTCAACCTTGATCCCTGCCTATCCGCATCCTGCCAGAACGACCATCTCTGGGCTTGACATGGTGGCCCAATTCTGATATGATGCATGTAAGTACTTGCTTACAGAAGGGGTGGCAGATGGTGAAAGGAGACAGCCAGGAGGAACTCCAGCCGGCCGCGGACGAGACCCGCTTCCGGCTGTTGGAGGCGGCGGCCCAGCTCTTTGCTGAGCGGGGGTACGCACGGGCGACCACCCGGGAGCTGGCGGCTGCGGCGGGTGTCAACGAGGTCACCCTCTTTCGTCACTTTGGCAGCAAGAAAAATCTCTTCGCCGCAGTGGTGGAGCACTATGCCTCGCCGAGTCTGGACGCCGCGCTCGAGATCCAGCCTGGTGGAGACTATCGCCAGGATCTAGTCGTTATGGGCCGCCAGGTCATGGATCTGATGTTGGAGCGGCGTGATGCCATGCGGCTCATGCTCTGCGAGGCGGAGCACTTTCCAGAAGTGGGCGAGGTGTTGGCCCATAATCCACGGCGGCTTCGCCGCGCCCTGTCGACCTATCTCCAGGAGAAGATGCAGAGGGGCGAGGTGCGGATGCTCCATGCCGACGCTGCGGCCCAGGCGTTCTGGGGCATGTTCTTTGCCTACAGCGTCAGCCTGGGCCTTCTCGACGAGGAGGTGCGTCCAGAGCTATCCGTGGAGGAGGTCGTCGATCACTTTGTCGACATCTTTGTGCTGGGCACTCGGGCATGCCCGTAGACAAAGGGGCGAAAGCTACAGAGCGGGAGCCAGGATGCACGTGGGTTCCAGTCCGGAGGGAGCATGGATGAGCCAGCCATAATTGTCACAGGGGCGACACGGTGTTTTGGGGACCTGGTCGCCGTCGATGAGTTGTCGTTCGAGGTTAAGCCGGGCGAGATCTTTGGCCTGCTCGGTCCCAATGGCGCGGGAAAGACGACCACCATCCACCTTGTCACGGGGCTCTTGCGGCGGCATGGGGGAGAGGTCCGGGTCTTGGGCAGTGACCCGGAAGTAGATGCGCGCCAGGTCCGTAAGCAGATTGGTTA
>JAMJFU010000458.1 GCA_023544525.1 Anaerolineae bacterium
CTATATCGGGGACCTGGCCGAGTTCGACGCCGAGCTCTCCCAGCATGCCGCCATTGCCCGTGCACTGGGGCCGTACAAGCTAAGCATTCACTCCGGCTCGGACAAGTTCAGCGTCTATCCCCTCTTTTCCCGCCATGCTGGCGAGCTGGTCCACCTCAAGACGGCCGGGACCAGCTACCTGGAGGCGCTGCGGGCCATTGCCCGCGTCGACCCGGGCTTTTTCCGCGAGATCCTGGCGCTGGCGCGGGCCTGCTACGAGGAGGATCGGGCCACCTATCACGTCTCGGCAGAGCTGGACAAAGTGCCGCCGCCCGACGAACTGCAGGATGAGGAGTTGGCTGGCGTGCTGAGCCAGTTCGATGGCCGCGAGGTGCTGCACGTCACTTTTGGTTCGGTGCTCGACCGCTTTGGTGACCGCCTGCTAGAGGCGCTCGATGCCCACGAAGAGGCATACTACGCTGTCCTGGATACGCACTTTCAGCGGCACCTGGCGCCGTTCGCCCGTTAGCCCGGGTGGGGATCTGGAGGTGTCCTTGTGAGCCCATCGTCCATCTATGACCTCTTCTCGGTTCGAGGGCGCCGCGCGCTGGTGACCGGCGGCAGTGCCGGGCTGGGCCGGGCCATGGCCGAGGCCCTGGTCGAAGGCGGCGCCAGGGTGGCCATCGCCGCCCGCTCCGACCGGGTCTTGAGCGTCGCCAAAGAGATCGGCGCGGTCGCGCTCCAGGTGGACCTGGCCGACAGGCAACAAGCCCTGGCCCTGGTCGACCGCGCCGTCGAGGCCTTGGGCGGGCTCGACATCCTGGTCAACGATGCGGGCGCGCAGGTCCGCCATCCTGCCGAAGAGTTTCCGCTGGAGGACTGGGACCACGTCCTGGCCGTGAACCTGGACGCAGTCTGGATCCTGGCCCAGGCCGCGGGCCGCGTGATGCTGGCCCAGGAGCACGGCAAGATCATCAATGTCGCGTCCCTCATGAGCGTCTTTGGTGGCATCACCATCCCGGCCTATGCTGCCAGCAAGGGCGGTGTCGCCCAGCTGACCAAGGCCCTGGCCAACGAGTGGGCCAGGCACGGCGTGAACGTGAACGCCATCATCCCGGGATACATGGATACACAATTGACAGAGGCCCTGGTGGGCAATCCGGACCGGGAGCCGCTCATCCTGTCGCGCATCCCGGCGGGCCGCTGGGGCCGGCCGGCTGACATGAAAGGCACGGTACTGTTTCTGGCTTCGGCCGCTTCCGACTATGTCCACGGCACCCTCATTCCGGTGGACGGCGGTTACCTGGGCCGGTAGCCCACGGGTTGGGAAAGGAGAGATCGCGCATGGAGTTGATGAACCTGGACACGGTGGAAAAGTGGTACGACATGGCGGGCAGGACCGTGCTGATCACCGGCGGTGCGGGGATCCTGGGCGGGGAGATGGCCTGCATGTTGGTCGGTTGCGGGGCAAATGTGGCCATCCTGGACCGCGATCCTGCCCTGGCCGACCGGCTGCTGGACCGGCTCGGCTGTGGGCCCGGCTGCTCCATCGTGGTCTTTGGCGACGTCCTCAAGCCGGAGACCATGGAGGAGGCGGAGGCACTGGTCCGGGCCGAGTTCGGCCCGGTAGACACCTTGATCAATGCTGCCGGGGGCAACAGCCCCCAAGCGACGACGACCGACGAGGTGGCCTTCTTCGACCTGCCGCAGGACGCCCTGCGCTGGGTCTTTGACCTGAATCTCCTGGGCACGATGCTGCCTTCACAGGTTTTTGGCCGGGGGATGGCCGAACGCGGCGAGGGTGTGATCCTGAACGTCTCTTCGATGAATGCCTACCGGCCCCTTACCCGCATCCCTGCCTACTCGGCAGCCAAGGCCGGCGTCACCAATTTCACCCAGTGGCTGGCCGTGCACATGGCGCAGGAGTACTCGCCCAGGATCCGTGTCAACGCCATTGCCCCTGGCTTTTTCCTGACAGAACAGAACCGCTACCTTTTGCAGGACGAGGAGTCGGGCGAGTTCACGCGGCGGGGGCAGACCATCATCGACCACACGCCGATGGGCCGCTTTGGCGATCCGCAGGACATCCTGGGCACAGTGCTCTGGCTGTTGTCGCCGGCCTCGGCCTTTGTGACAGGGACGGTCGTGCCCGTGGACGGCGGTTTCAACGCCTACGCCGGCGTGTAGGGGCAATTAGGAAGGTGGTGAGTACTTTGGATCTTGTCGTAGCGAAGGGTTCTACAGAAGAATACCTGGACGAGGAACAGGTTCGGGCCTTGACGGCCGAGGCGCTGGCGCAGCTGCCGCTGGACGGGAAACGGGTGCTGGTGATCGTTCCCGATGGCACCCGTACGTCGCCCACACCCCTGTTCTTCCGCCTCTTCTATGAAGAGCTCCACGGGCGGGTGGCGGCCCTCGACTACCTGGTGGCCTTGGGCACCCACCAGCGACTCAGTGATGAGGCGTTGCACCGGCT
>JAMJFU010000459.1 GCA_023544525.1 Anaerolineae bacterium
GCCCATGTCGCGCGGGTCGCTCATCAAGTAGAGGGGGGCAAGGTGACGGAGGACATGGGCCAGGGCGCTCAGCGTTCCCTGGACCATGCGATCCACCTCCACTCGCCGGTGACAGGAACGGCAGAGGGTGACCAGGTTTGCCAGTTGGTTGGCCTCGAGATAATGCTCGTTCTTTCCCCGGACGTAACCGAAGGTGCGGAACGGCTGGACGTGATGCACATCGTGCGCGCGTTCGGAGCGCTCCGGGAGTCCGCAGTGGCGACAGCGGTGTCCATCCCTGGCTCGCGCCCTGTTCCGCTGCTGCTCCCAATTGGGTCCCCGGTCGCCTTCGGCCATGTTGAGCAGTCCTTCCTGCTCGAGCCGGGCCGCCGTGTCTGGAAGGATGGTGAACCAGTAGGCAGTCGTCTCCATCTCCTGCTCGGGGATCGTCCCTGGGGGAATCTCGGCCCAGTCCAGGATCTCGTGGGTGTAGAGCCTGACCTTCTTGTAGGATGTCGCCCGTGAGGTGATCATCACCAGCCCGTGGGCCTTTCGTGTGCCGGGTCTTTCCTCTTCCTGGTAGACCTCTAACACGTCCACGTCGACCGATGTGCTGGCCTGGGTATAGTAATCCACTTGCACCGGTTCCACGTGCGCTACCCGCCCATCCCAGTCCAGTTCCTTCACCCGGTACGAGTCACCGCCGTGCAGGTACAGCGCCCCCTGGTGGACGAGGAACGGCGCGCTTTGGCGGTCGACCAGGCCAATCGTCTGTGCTGTGCCGTCCATGTCCGCCGTGACCACGAAATTGTCCATCTCTGCGGTGCGCAAGCTGACCGCTTCGGCCGGATAGTTATCGGCTGTCCAGTGCCAGCGCTCCTGGCTCTCCCTCAGTACGCCCTCTTCTTGAAGAAAAGCCAGCACCTCCTGCGTGTGCGGAAAGCGCCCAAAATCCTCGCCCGGCTCAAAGGGTAGCTCAAAGGCCGCACAGCGGATATGATTGACTGCGATCAACAGGTTGTCAGGATTGAGCAGCGCTTGCTCGGGCGATCGACCAAAGAAATAGTCGGGGTGTTTTATGATGTACTGGTCCAAAGGAGAGGCACCGGCCACCAGCACTGCTGCCGAAACGTCTGCTCGGCGGCCGGCCCGGCCAGCCTGCTGCCAGGTGCTGGCAATGGTCCCAGGGTAGCCGGTCATGACGCAGGCGTCGAGGTGGCCGATGTTGATGCCCAGTTCCAGGGCGTTGGTGGCAACCACACCCAATACCTCCCGCTGGCGGAGTCCCAGCTCGATCTGGCGTCGCTCCAGGGGCAGGTAGCCACCTCGATATCCCTGAACTTTGTCTGCGGCCAGGCCTTCGCGCTGGGCGCTGTCGCGCAGGTAGGTGAGCAGGATCTCGGTGGTCAGCCGGGCGCGGGCAAAGACAATGGTCTGGATGCTTGCCCCCAGGAACCGTTCGGCCAGCAGCCGGGCGTCGGTGACTGCACTGCGCCGGATGCCAAGCTCCCGGTCCACGAGAGGCGGGTTGTAGAAGATAAAGTGTTTCTCGCCGCGCGGCGAGCCGTCCGCTTCTTCCCCTACCAGGGTAAAGGGCTCTTCGGTCAGCCGCTCGGCCAGCTCCAGCGGGTTGGCGATGGTCGCCGAGGCGCAGATGAACTGCGGCTTGGCGCCATAGAACGCGCAGACTCGTTTGAGGCGGCGGAGTACGTTGGCGACGTGGCTGCCAAAGACGCCGCGATAGCTATGGATCTCGTCCAGGACGACGTAGCGCAGCCCTGCGAAAAAGCGGGCCCAGCGGGTGTGGTGGGGCAGGATCCCGGCGTGGAGCATGTCCGGGTTGCTGATGACGATGTGGGCGGTCTTGCGGATCCGGGCCCTGGCGGACGCCGGCGTGTCCCCGTCATAGGTCTGGGCTTCCAGGTGCTCTCCCCACCCTTGCTTCAGGGCCTGCAACTCGGCCAATTGGTCCTGGGCTAGCGCCTTGGTGGGAAAGAGGTATAGCGCCCGGGCCTGTGGCTCTGCCAGCAAACGATTGAGGACGGGCAAGTTGTAGCAGATGGTCTTGCCGCTGGCCGTGGGTGTGACGACGACGACGTTCTGTCCGCCCTGCACAGCCTCGGCGGCCTGGGCCTGGTGCGAGTACAACTGCTCGACGCCCCGCTGGTGCAGAGCGTCGACCAGGCGTGGGTCTATGCCAGCCGGGTAGCGGGCATAGCGCGCCGCGCGGGCTGGTAGCTGGCGCCAATGGGTAATGCGCCAGGCCAGTTGCGAATCGGCTTCGATCTGCTCGAGAACCTCTTCTAACGTCATCGCCGCGGCTTGATCTCCAGTGTGGGATGAGATCCGATCTCGTCCAGGTGGCGATTATAGCCCAAAGCCAGGTGGAAAGCAAGCGCAAAGAGCGCGCCTTGCTCATTTTCGAAATCATCGC
>JAMJFU010000045.1 GCA_023544525.1 Anaerolineae bacterium
TGAGTTCATCTGCCATGCAATCCATTATATAGCAGGCCACATTTTCTGTCAAAGCCGGTAGCCTGGGTCTACCCGGTCGCTTACCGGGCAACAAGCGCCTAGTTCCCCGGGAAGACGGACCGGTCTGTCCCCCCAGGACCGGGCGGAAGTGTGGACAGAGGTCGAGATCCCGGCCCTTCCCACACTTTCGCCACGGGCCTTTCCGAGCTACGAACCATTACTTCTTTGTGACGAAACGCTGCACGGTGGTCAGCAGATGCTCCGGCTTGACCGGCTTGCTGATCCAGGCATCGATGGGCAGGTGCACGTCATCCGGCAGTGCGTCTGCATATTGGCTGCTATCGATACTCGAGACCATGATGACCGGAATCTCTTTCAAGGCAGGATCCGTAGACATCTTCCTGGCGACCTGAACGCCCTCCAGAGGTGTGGCCATCATGACGTCGAGCAGCACCAGGTCAGGGCGCTTCTCCTTCATGGCCTGCAACGCCTGCTCTCCATTCGAGGCCGAAGAGACCTTGAATCCCTCTTTGGTGAGAACAGTACGGGCGACCTGAACAAAGTCGGGATCGTCATCCACTACCAGGATACTGACCGCTTCTTTCTCCGCCACCTCCACTACCTTCTGGGGGCGCAGGTAGATGAACCAGTAGACCAGGCCGACGAATCCAGCCCCGCCGATGATGTTGCCGATGGTCACTGGCAGCAGGTTCTTGAGGAAGAAGGCACCCCAGGTCAGGTTGGCAAAGGTCGCTGGCGTGATACCGGCGTCGGCCAGGGCCGCAAGCTGCCAGAAGGAATCCGGCGCAAAGTCCTTGATGAGCAGGCCGATGGGGATAAAGTACATGTTGGCAACCGAGTGCTCAAAGCCGGCTGCCACAAAGGCGGTGATGGGGAAGATGATCGCCAGGATCTTGTCGGTGGTGGACCGGGCCGAGGCACAGAGCCACACCGCCAGGCAGACCAGGGCATTGCACATAATGCCCAGGAAGATGGCCTGGAAAAATCCAAGGCCACATTTGCCGTTGGCGATGTTCAGGGCCGTGAGGCCGAGCGCCCCGCCCGAGAACGCATACTGCCCGGCGATGAACATGACGATGGCGGTCAGGACCGAGCCGACAAAGTTGCCGGCATAGACGATCACCCAGTTGCGCAGCAGGCGGGCGATTGTGACCCGTCCGCTGGCAAAGGCCATGATGATCAGGTTGTTGCCGGTGAACAGCTCGGCCCCGGCCACGACGACGGCGATAAGGCCGAGACAGAAGACCAGGCCGCCCAGGAGCCGTTGTATGCCGTAGCCGACACCCGCCGAACCGAGACCAGTCAACACAGTCGTGGCAAAAATAGCCCCGGTGCCGATAAATGCTCCGGCCAGAATGGCCAGGGCGAACATGGTATCCGTGCGCAGTTTGGCTTTGCCGATGCCCACTTCCTCCATCTTGGACGCCATTTTGGCGGGTGGTAGGGCATCGATCTGGATCTCTGTTGCCATTTTACTCTCTCCTTGTGAAGTTGATTCTGTGGGGCCAGGTCTTTGAGCCTGGCCAGAAATAGTGTTACCTGCCTGTGATGCTACATGAGTACATGGGCCAAATCGGCCGGCGTGACACCTGGGCTTTCGATGCCCTGTTCCTCGTAGAAGCGGCGGATGACCTGCTCGGCGTCTTCTGGTCTCACGCCAACCAGCGCTGCTTCTAGGTCCACGAGTTTTTCGGAAGGGTAGAAGAAAAAGTCGCCGCTGAATGATACGGCACCAAGGCGCCCATCCCGCAGCTCAGCGATCAGCCGGATGAGACCGCCTGGGGCCTTGTACATCTTCTGGCGCACCTCTACTCCGGCACGGATGGTGACCTTGCGGTCTCTGGGCCGCCCCCGCCGCTTGTACAGCCATTCATCGGTCAGCATTGTCTGGGCCAGGTTCTCCGCCTCGGCCCGCCATTCCTCGTCCACCTCGGTGACCGTGTCCATCGGGCCCAGTACTTTGCTGAATTCCTCGGCCATGAGGTCCCACAACTCCTCTCGGGGAGGAGCCGCGCCGATCTCCCGCCGGATGGTCGACAGGTTCTCACGCAAAGTCTGGTAGAGCTTGTCGCGGAACTTTTCGTCGGGCACCTTCAGGACGCGCGCCATGTTTTCATAGTCAAAGTCCACGATGAGGTTCCCGACGAGCACGAGATAGTCACCAATCTCGGCAGCGCCGTTGCCCGAGACCTTGCGCCCCTTGGCGACAATGTCGTTGACAGGGCGGTACTCGGCGGGAATACCCAGTGCCTGGTAGGCGGCGATGGGTGCCTGGAGGAAGCGCCTGTAGAACGCTTCCCAGCCATGCGGGGCCAGGGGATTGTCGCGGTGGATGATCAGTTGGTAGAAGAGTTGCTCGCCGTCCAGGTAGACAGCACCCCCACCCACCTCGCGGCGAAAGATGGGGATGCCTTGCTGCCGGCATAGCTCCACGTCAACTTCCTGGTCGACGTCCTGGAAATAGCCGATGCAAACGTACGGCGAACCGGGTGAAAGGAGATTCAGCCCTTCTCGGCCCAGACGGGGCTGGGCATGATACAAGAGCTGTGAGTCCGTCCAGCTCACGGTATTAAGACGGTTCAGCTTCATTGCTGTCCTCTTGTTGTATAGATGGCGCTACGCGCTACTACTTGCCGTACTTTTCCCGCTCGGATGCGATCAAGGTGGCGAACTCGGGATCGCTGGGCTTCATCAGCCCCTCGGGCTCACCCGAGATCTCTACCTTGGCGAACCAGCCCTCGCCGTAAGGATCCTCGTTGATGAGCGTGCTCTCCCACTCGATCTCTTCGTTGGCTTCGACGATCTCACCACTGACGATGGCATTGATACGGCCCACCCACTTGCCCGACTCAACGGACATGAAGGGTTCGCCCTGGGTGATCTCCCGGCCCACACGGGGGACCTCGGCATACACGATCTCCCCGGCCAGATCCTGGCCAAAGTCGCTCATGCCGATGGTAGCCGTAGTGCCTTCGATGCGCGCCCAGCTGTGCTCCTTGTCAAAGAGCAGGTCGTCTGGAAAGTTATACTCGCCGATTTGCATGTTGCCCTCCTTGTTTTGTCATATCGTTTCTACCTGCCCAAACTTTGAGCAGTCTGGCTACTCGATCGCCTCCATCAGCAACTCGCTGATATCCAGGGTGCGCATGCGGATCTTGTTGGCCCGCGCCGCGCCCAGCAGCGTCCGCTTGCACTGCTGACAGGCGGTGATAATCAGGTCGGCTCCTGTCTCCTGGGCCTGGAGCATCCGGGTTCGCCCGACCGCTTTGGCCACCTCGGCGTCGGCCATCTCCACGTCCCCTCCGCCGCCACAGCACAGGGCCTGTTCCCGATTATCCTTCATCTCGACGAAGGTCAGACCCGGGATGGCCTCCAGGATGCGGCGGGGTGCCTTATAGATGCCGCTGGTGCGACCCAGGTCGCAGGGATCGTGATAGGTCACCGTCTTGTCCACGGGCTTGAGGTTTAAGGCACCGCTCTCGATCAGATCGGCGAGAAACTCGGTCTCGTGCACCACTTCGAATCCCAAGGGCTCGCCGATGAGGCGGGGATATTCGTCTGTCCAGGTGTGGTAGCAGGATGGGCAGGCGGCGACCAGCCGCTTGGCACCCGTAGCTCGTACTGCGTCGATATTGTGACGCATCAGGTTGTGGGCATCCTTGCCCATGCCGGCGATGATCAGCGGGAAGCCGCAGCAGGATTCCTCACCACCCATGGTTGTGAAATCGATGCCTGCGCGGTCCATGAGCGTCGTAAAGCTCTGGGGCACGCTATAGACCATGGGATAGAAGGCCGCTACGCAGCCAACAAAATAGACGACCTCCGCGTTCTCCCTGCGGTCAAGGCCCTCGGGCGGCGTGGCCATATTGGCCATCCAGCCCAGGCGGTTTTCGTTGGGATCGCCCGAGATGTTAAAGTTCGTCGTAACCGTGTCCCGAAGCCGATTCATCGTCTCAGGATGAAGCTCGCGGTCCACAAGCATCTCACGCAGGGAGATCCAGAGAGGCCGCGTGTCGATCTGGACCGGACAGACGACGTGGCAGCGGCCACAGAGCGTACATTGGTAGACACCCTTGCTGAAATCCTGCCAGATCTCATCGGTCGCTGGCTTGATGCCGAACAGCCGGGCCAGGAGGCCCAGGTGATCTGCCTTCCAGAACGACTTGGTGCGGTTGATCTTCTGCAGCGGATGGATCTCCTCGTTGCGCGCCTCGGCAAAGGTGGGACATGTTTCGATGCACTCGCCACAGCGGGTGCAGGCTTCCATCTCGATTATCTGCCGTAGTGTGAAATGGGACAGGTCGACTCGATCGTTTTTGGCCATCGTCATCCCTCCTTAGCCTGCCACCTGGGGTATGCCGCGGTCACCAGCTATGTGTTCGCCGTGTCTTTCTTGCTCCCGCATCGTGTTGTAGGCGACGATGACGGGGCTCATGATGACGTGGGCGAAGCGGCTAAAGGGCAGATAATAGAGCAGGGCGGTGACGATCACAAAGTGGAACCAGAAAAAGACATTGTAGATCGCTTCCCAGGCCCCGGGGCTGAGCCTCAGCAGGCCCAGCACCCTGGCCGAGAGATAACCGGCAAAGCCCCACTGGGGCGCCCAGACGCCATAGAGCACCGGCGGCAATCGCTCGGGGGAGATCATGGTCGGGTCAGGGCTGAAGGCGCCGGCCGCTGTGGTATAGTCGCTGAGCAAGCGAAAGACCTCGGCGGGGAACCCGCTGAAGGCGATGATGGTCAACAGGGCGATGGTGATGGTATCGGCCGGGATGGTCCGCAGTTGGGGGTCCTTCTGGATATAGCGGCGATAGACCACCATGAGCATGCCGGCCATCACGATCAAGCCCAGGATCTCGTTCACCAGGGCCACCCACCACACGTCAGCGTGGAAAAGATGGCCGAGGAGGGGGATGGACGCTGCCGCCTCGGGGCTCATGCCCAGCAAGGGCAGGACCTCAACAATGACGCCGGTAACCGTCGAGATCACGCCCAACGCCAGCCACGAGCCAAACACGGAGATGTGAACCAGCCAGCGGCGCATGTCCTTCTGGTAGAGCCTGCGATGGACCATGCCGTCGACCACGAGCGCCTTGAGCAGCACCCAGATGCGCCGGCTGAAGATCAGCCGCAGTGCGTAGGAGATGGTCGCCCCCAGTTTGCGCCAGCGCGATGCGTCGCCGGGGAGCCCGGGCACCCTGGCCTTCAGCCATACGGACAGAATGAAGGCGATTTCCAGGACGAACAAGCCCAGCATGGTCAAATGAAGGGCCCAGAAGACCGTCAGCCTCAGATCATGCTCCATTGCATATCTCCTCGTATTGTCTTGGGGCAAGATACTCCAGGCACGGCAGTGGCATTTCGCTCGCGGCTGTGGGCTCTGGACCGCCTAAGAGACGTCCGGCATCCCGGTCGGCGCCAGCCTGCCGATTCCTCTCAAGGAGCATACAGCGTGTTGATCCCTTGCACTTCCAGGAATATACCATAGCCATGCGGAACTTCCAAGCCGTCGTCCCCGTTTTACGCTCTCAGAAGCCGCCTGGCTTCGGCCACCAACTGCGAAATCTCGACGGGTTTGGTCAGAAAATTGTCAGCGGGGACCTCGCTACCCCGGGGCAAGAGGCCAGCAAAGCCCGATTCATTGATGCCGGACACCATCAGGATAGGCATAGTCCGCAGCTCGTCGTCAGCCCGCATCTCCCGGGCGGTTCGCAAGCCGTCGAGGACACCGTGCATCATAATGTCTAAAATGACCAGGTCCGGCTTGGACAGGCGCATGGTGGCCAGGGCCTGTTCTCCACTGCTGGCAGCACACACCTCCCAGCCCTCGGCTGCCAGGGCCAGCCGTACCACCTGCACAAAGTCGGGATCGTCGTCGACCACCAGGATGCAAGGAGGTGACTGGGAGGGCAACACCCAATGGCTGCCATTCCTGAGGGTACGCAGGACGTGTGAGGTGGCGACCCGCCGAATGCCCTGGATCGAGGCGATTTCCTGCGTCAGGAATTGCAGCAACTGGTCGGTAGAATGGAACCAAGCCTCTATGATGAGGTTGCTTTCGCCAGTAGTATAGTAGATGGCGCGGACCTGGGGTGACTGGGCTAGCTCACCGGCGATCCGCTCCAGGAGGGAGAGATCGACGTCGAGGGTGATAAAGGTCACGGTGGCGAGCCCGACCTTTGATGGATTCGGCATGGCCGCGATGTGGATCACGGCCTCGGACACGAGGCGGTCCAGGCGCTTGCGAACCGTAGCCTCCGAAACGCCCACCCTGCGGGCAATCTCCACGTTGGCTGTTCGCCCGTCATCCTGGAGTATGCGGATGATTTGCCGATCCACGGTATCAAGCTCGTACGGCACCATTGCCCCCCTATTTTCGTTGGCAATTATATCATTGACTGCGAAAGATGTCAATAGGGAGGCGATAGATGTACATTTTTCGCAAGTGGTATGCCAGAGCATATCACGCTTGTGACGGGGCGCACGAACGCGGGTCTGGAGGGCACGGGGTTCTGTCCAATAGAATGGCGAATGCGGCCTGGCGGCGCGCCTTATTCGGTCCTCACTTGCTTGGCGACGAGCGGCAAATAGACGCTATGTACGCCCTTCCAATAGAGCCCGGGGATTCGTGCAGACTGGGTGAATACCTCGGAAACGACGGCGTTGACAAAGGCCCGGCGGGTGGCGCCCTCGTCGCTGGGCGTTGCGTAACTGTAGCCGATCACGCCCAGCGCCCGGTTTCCGAGCGAGGAGGGCTGGCGGACCTCCAGCCATTGAGCCATGCTCTCGGCCAGGCTGTTGATGAACAATCCAGTACCTACGACGGTCCCGCGGCCGTACTGGTGGTCCTTCTGCCAGGCAATCCAGCGGTCGAAATCGGCGGGAAGGGTCTCTTCCCGGCGATAGGTCATAGGCATGGCCAGGTCCAGAATGCCTTCCTCAAGCCACGCCCGCCAATCCTGGAGGTGGTGGGTATACGGCGTACGGGTCTCCCAGGGATACAGAGCTGTGGGCGCATAGCCAGCCACAGAAGTGGCGGCGCTGACCCGCAGGCGGGGCTTGATGGCTGTGACGGTCAGGTAGATCTTGCGTACCAGGCCGGTGAGCTGGTCGCGCCGCCACTGTCCCCATTGAGCATCGCCAGGCGCTGGCACGTCGTCTCGCCCGGTCTGGGCCTGGAAGCGTGCCAACGCCGTGGGGTTGTAGCCCCAGTTGTTGTAGGGGTAGCGCACCCGGTCCATGTGCACGCCATCCAGGTCATAGTTGGCGGCGAGCTCGGCATAGACCGATACGGTATAGTCGACGACGTCGGGATGCCCTGGGTCCAGGTAATAGACTTCACCGGCAAACTCCTCACCCTCGGAATTGGTCATCAACCAATAGTCTGGCCCAGACCTACCTGGCCCATGCAGGTAATAGGTGTGGTCAGGGTCGGTTGGGAAAATGGTCTCACTGCCCCAGATGGCCAGCGTCGTGGCCCAGGCGTGGACCTCTATGCCGGCCGCGTGTGCCTTCTGGATCAGGTAGGCCAGGGCATCGAACCCGGGCTTGGCGTCTGGCGCCCACGGATCGATGGCTGAGGGGTAGTAGGTGTCTCCCCGGCGCCGGACCTGGACCACCAGGGCGTTGAAACTGCCAGCCCTGGCCGTCTCGACCAGCTCGTCGATCTGCAGCCGGTTTTTGATGCCGATGTGGTAGGCGTCGACCCATAGGGCCCGGAATTCGTCGGGGCCGCGCGGGCCGCTTGTGTCCAGGTTCACCGCGTCCACAAAGAACGCAGTATCCTGGCTCGTAGCGTGGAAGGCGAGCTGTACAGTGCTGCCGGCAAAGCTGCCCAGGGCGAACTGCGCTGTCTGCCAGGCGCCAGTTGGCGACGCGGCTGTAACCTCCAGCAGCGTGGTTTGGAGTGTGCCTGCTGAATCGTAGACTGCCAGTGTCAGGCGGTCAGCGGGGTTGCCCGGGTATTGGGCTGGCCGGGCGAACCAGGCCAGGCTCAGGGTGGCTCTCGGCTCGCCCGCGGGCAAGGCGACGGTCTGGGTCAGAGCCACGGTGGTGGGGCTGCCGATGGTGTACCCTCCCAGCCAGGCCAGCCAGTTGCCGTCGAAGGGTTCTACATAGGCAGGCAGCCCGTCCTGGGAGGCAAGGACGGGGTTCCCGCTCGGGGCCTGAATTTGCCAGGCCGACTGGCCTGTGCCCCCCTCAAAACCGGGGTTGATCAGCCGCTGGGCGCCCAAGCTGTCCTCCTCGTCGAGGAGATAGCCGGCTGCAGCGCACATCAGCGCCTGGCACTGCCCGTCATCGACGATGGCCTCGATGGGAAAACCGATATAGATGACGCGTGCCCCATCGGCATAGGCCACGGCTGCACCGTCGGCTGTCCCGCCCACATAGGCCAGAGCCGGCGTCGAGCCATGGGCGCTACCAAGCCGGTCGGGAAAGTCGACGGCATAACTACGGCCGCTGCCGTCGTCGAAGGCTCCGGCCAAACCCCCAAAGGGCGCATCCACCAGGCCGGCAAAGACGTAGGTCCCGGCGTCGTCGCCCAGATAGGTTGCCCGCAAATAGTCGCGGTAGAATGCAGGGTCGCGGCCGCGCTCGACCAGGTCGTAGCCGATCTCTGAACCGGACAGCAGCAAGCGCCCGCCGCCGTCCAGATAGGCCCTGAGGAGGGTGCGTTCTGTATGGCTCAGAGAGGCATCGGCCAGTGAATCCTCACCTGTGAACCAGTCAATGGCCTGGTAGCCGGCCAGCGCCACGTCGCCAGCCTCCACGGCCTCGTTGACCGCTCCATCAAAGGACAGCCCGCAGCCAGACAGCGCCCGGCCGTGCTCCACGGCGTAGCTGTAGGCGTTCATCCGCTCCAGGAACATCCTCTGGGCGGTACCGAGAGCGCTGCTTTCCCAGGAGGGGATCAAGGCCGCCTGGTCGAGGCGGTCAAAGCCGTCCACGATCAGAAACGGTGCTGGGCTGCCCTCCAGGGCGGTGCGCACGGCGACGACCGGCGTGGGAAACGACTCGCCACCAGCGTTGAGGGCGGTGACCCGGAAAAAGTGCAGTGAGCCAGCCGCCAGGCCGCTGATGGTCGTCGAGGTGTTGGTCGTGGCCAGGCCGTCGTCAAAGGCCCGCCCGTTGGTGCTGTGATAGACTTTGTAGCCTGTCGCCGCGTCGCCGGCTATGCCATCACAACAGGAAGGTGGCTTCCAGGAGATGGTGACCTGCCCCGGCCCCGAGTTCCGGACCAGCAGGCGCTCCGGCGGCTCCGGCAGGAGCGCGGCCGCGGATCCATCCCGGGCTGCGTGATACTGGACGATGCCCTGGTACACGGCGCGGGCTGCAATCTGGCGAAACAGGGGTTCGCGCAGATCATCGGCATCCCCAGGATCCTCCGAGTCGTGGAAAGCTACCTCCAGCAAGACGCCGGGGATGGTGGACAGCTCTCGCAGCTCGCCAAAGTCGGCAGCTTTCTGGCCTCGATTCACCCAGTCCGGGTCCCAGGCCAGCCGGAGATCCTTGATCAGTTCGGAGTGCACCCAGTCCTGGAGTTCCATGCTGCCGGTGGTCGGTTCTGTACTGTGGATGTAGCTCTCTGTGCCGGTGCCGCCACCCGCGTTGGTGTGCCAGGAGATATAGACGGCGTCTTCAGCCTCACCTGGCTCGCCCTTGGCTGCCTCCCATTCAGCATAGAGCGGGCGCACCGTAACGTCCGAAGTAGAGATCTCCTCAGGTGCGCCCTGGTAGCGCGCCCAATACTTGGCCGCCTCCTCCCAGCGCGGCTGCCCGCTCGTGCCGCCAGGCTCGGCGTAGCTACCCAACCCGCCGCCGAAGCGGATGGCATCGGCGACCACCACCTGGGCTATGTCATTCGATTGGTTGAGCAGGGTTACATGGCCTGCCGTGCCAGCCTCGAAATAGTATTCGCCCAGGTATCGCCAGGTCATGCCGTGGCTCTCCTGGGAGACGCTCACCTGGGAGATGCCCCCGGCGTGATGGATCTCGTAGCGGGCATCGACGGAGCGGTTGAGGCCGTGGCGATACCAGGCCCAGACGGCGTACCGGCCGGCTTCCGGTAGCTCCGGGGTCCAGGTGGCTGTGGATGTGAGGCTGTCGAACGTGCTGGCCCAGTGGTAGGTGCCCTCTTCATAGCCTGGCGTGCTGCTCACCAGCCAGGAACCGGTCTGGGTATAGGCCGGTGCGCCGTCATCATTGTCTACGATGATCTCGTGCTCGTTCATGGACCAGTCGCGGACGAGCCAGACGTCGGTCCCCGCGTTCCACAGGTAGCGGAGCAGGTAGTAATTGACCGCCTCGGCATTGGACAGATCTTCAACCAGGCCATAGTTATTGCCGCGCTGGGTGGTCCAACGTCCAAGGGTCTCGCTCCAGTACCAACCATGACCACTGCTGAGCCAGACCGCCTTGCCACTCAGGGCGCCCTCGGGTTGACCCTGGACAGGGAGGGGCAACTGTCCCTCTGTCTCGAAGGATATGCCAGGCTGATCGGGCAGCGGCTCGTCGTTGGTTGGGGTGACCGGCTCCGGAATCACAGGCCGGGGCAGAAAATCGGAGAGGGGCAGCCATTGGCCTGCATCGTCCTGAGCGCGGAGCTCTACGTGATGCAGATCCAGGGGATGGACCGTCTTGACGATCTGCTCCACAATGGCGTCGCTGCGTTCGGGATCTAGCTCGGAATGCAGGAAGGCCGGTGCCAGGTGGAGATCGATGGCGATCCGTTCCCCGCCAAGGGCGAGGCCGGCCAGGCTGGCACCGGGCGGGAGGGCGGAACTGAACCCCTGTGCCTGCTCTTGCGCCGTGGGTCCGGCGAGCAGGCTTTCCAGGAGGGCCCGCGCATCAGACTGCCGGTCGTCCCTGGGCAGACCCGCTCGGAAGGTAGGCGCGATCTGGCCGTCCCGGTAGTAGTAGACAGCCAGTGTCTCTGTCTGCTGGGCGACGGCCAGAACCGCAAATAACGAGAAAAATAGCGCCAGGAATGCAATGAATCTCGGCATCGACGTAGCCAACCCCGGTGAAATATGCGAGCGTCGCAATTATACGATAGAACGAGGGTGAAGGCAAGCCGGGGACAGCACGGTTATGAATCGCTGTGGTCCAAAGATACCCGGTTGTCCAATGTCCTCGTCAGCCGGTTGCGGATATGCCTCGCGAATCTGAGCCGTCGTCATACCATCCGCCAGACTGCCTACAATCATCGACACAAAGATCCGTGTTCCCTGGATGCATGGATCCCCGTGGTGCAGGTCCGGTGCGATCACGATTCGCTCTTGCCAAGCTACTCGCGGGTCATAGAATCTTGCGCCCATCGCGTACAACTTGATCTAACTGTCAGGCATTTCGTGCGTATCGGCGCCATGAACCCGTGCCCCTGCGGCTATTATGGCGATCCCGTGCAGGAGTGCATTTGCTCCAACACCATGGTCAACCGCTGCCAGGTGGGTAGACGCGGCTAGTTCCTTCATTTCATTCAGGACGAGGTCGGGGCCGCTGCTGGACTGCACCGATGCTATCAGACGACCAAGCGAAGCCCACATCGACTTGCCGTGGGACGTGACCTACGGCTCCGATGTAGGGAGGTCGTGGCAGTCATCACAGGCGCTTTGGCCAGCTTGGGTGTCTGTTCTGTGTCCGGTCGCTGGATGCGTTGGTGTATGGGTTGGTGAGTCCTCTGGTGAGGGTGTGGTGATATAGTATGAGAGGCACGGAGACGGGCCCCAAGCCCGCTCCCTGCCCTGGCCGCCACGGACCGGTTCACAGGGAGGTGCTCCCATGGCAGCGTACCCCTCAGCCCGGCAGGCGCGACGCCCGCGCCTGGTGCTGGACGTTCTCCTCGTTCTATCCTTGCTCCTGGGTCCTACGACTCCGGCAGCACTTGCCGTACCGCACAGCGTGGCAGGGGCCGTCCTCGTGCATCCAGACAACCCGATGCCGGTAGGCAAGCTGGCACTCCAGCCCACAACCGCCAGTCCGGAACCACTGGCCGTGGAGGCTTCGGTCCCTCCTGACCAGACAGAGCTCAACGTCACGACGGCTCTCAGCCCGACCACGACGGTGAGCGCCACCGTGATCCCCACTGCCACCCTGACTCCGACCGTGACTCCGACCCACACCCTGACCCCACCTCCAGACCCTACAACGACGGCTACGCCGCTGCCGCCGTTGCCGTCGTTGTCGCTGGCCGTGACCGTCACGCCCACGGCCGTGATGCCGGGTCAGACCGTGACCTTCACCCTGGTGACCAGCAACCTGGGCTCGGCTCCCGCCACGGGGCTTGTACTGAGCGATACACTGCCGGCGGGGCTCAGCTACGTGCCGGGCAGCGCTCCGGGAGCGGTGTACGATCCAGAGGAGCGGCTGCTTACGTGGCAGGTGCCGGAGCTGGGCAGGAACCAGGCGCTGACGCTCACACTGGAGGCAGAGGTCACCGCGGCGTCGGGCGAAAGACTGGCCAACCTGGCTGCTCTGTCCGCGGCAGATGGGTCCGGGCCGGTGACCGCCACAGTGACGTTGGAAGTGGGCTGGGTGGCGGCGCCGGACCAGGCGTTGATCACGCCGCAGGAAGGGGGAGTGCTGAACTCGGCCGACGGCTGGCTCGAAGTGGACGTGCGGCCGGGGCGGTGGCGGAGCCTGTGATCTTGTCCCACCGCGCGCTGTTCACCGACAGCATTGGGTCGGACTATGTCTTTTCGCTGGACATGGTCGCGTGGGAGTCAGGCGAGGTGGTGACTGACTTTGCACAGCCGGTGACCGTCGGCGTCCGCTACACGGCCGAGATGGTCAACGCGCTGGGAGGGCAGTTGCTGCGCTTGCTCATCTTCGATGCCAAGGCCGGGTGGTGGGTCCCACTGGACAGCCAGGTGGACAAAACAACCCAGCGGGTCACAAGCGAGACGGAGCGGACCGGTGTGCTGAGCCTGACCGGATCGACGGATGAGGGCGCGGTAACGGGCATTCTTCAGCCATCGGTACTGGGATTGCAGCCGTCGCTCTGGACCGGAGATGCGAGCTTTGGGTATGCGATCGAGACGCCACCGGGACCAGGCGGCTTCGGGCCGGCCGTCTCACTGTCCTACAGCAACGGCGCGGCCAATGGCATGTTGCAGCAGGTCGGCGGCGGCCACAAGGTCCAGGCCGGGTTCGCCGGGTTGGGCTGGGACCTGGGCGGCGTGGGGCACATCTCTCGGGATGGCGAGGGCCAATACCACCTGAACTTCTCCGGTGGTTCCTTCGAACTGAACGACCCGGACGACGACGGCTGGTGGGCAACCGATCCGGAGAGCTTTCTCAGGATCTACCATCCCAGGACAACCTACGTCCCGGTGCGCTGGGAGGCGGTGAGCGGTGGCTGTCCCAGCGGGTACGTGGGCCAGGCTGAGGTGCGCTACCGGGACACCGACGCATGGACGGTCTGGTCAAAGGACGGGACCCGATTCACGTTCGGCGGTGACTGGCAGAGCAATGGCGTTCCAATGGATTTGGGTGCCACGCCCATCAAATGGGGCGGCTGGCTGGATTGCGGCAGCACGTGCTACGCCGACCCGGGTGCCCACACCTGCAGCGGCGGGTTGTTTGCCCGGCCGTATCGCTGGAACCTGACCGAGGTGCGCGACACTCACGCTAATGCCTATCAGGTGAGCTATGCGCACACGGTGCGGGCGATCAGCGACAACACCGATGAGTGCAGTTCGCTCCACGAGGTCATCCCCGGCGAGCAGTACGTGCGTGACTCGCGTCCCACGGCCATCACCTACGGGGATGGCCGGCTGGAGATCAAGCTCGAGGCAGCGAATGACCGGAACGATGCGCCGGGGGGCCTCGACCTGGATGACACGCATTGCATGAACCAGGCCGTCTGGTCAGACTGGCGCCTGGAGCAGATCCAGGTACGAGTCGACGACCCGTCGCCGGGTTGGCAGGACGTCCGCACCTACGAGCTGGGCGGACACAAGCAGGGACATCACTGGGTGCTGGACACGGTCGCCTGGGCCGGGGCAGGCGGGACGGAAACGACGCCGCCATATACCTTTGCGTACGCGACCAAAGATACAGACAACGGTGTCTTTTTGTCTCAGGCCGCCAATGGCTACGGCGGAAGCGCTGCCCTCTCCTACGAGGACAAGGGGGACGGCTTTCCCGCCTGCGGTCGCTGGGTGGTCAGCCAGCGGGTCGTGGCCGATGGCCTGGGCAACACAGCCCTGACGGCCTACGCCTACCAGCCGGCAGCGGCCGCGGGCTGGTGGTGCGGCGACGAGGAATACGAGTTCCTGGGCTTTGGCACGGCGACGCAGACGGTCTACGACCTGAACTCCAGCAACAACATAGACCACAAGGTCGTCACCGAGTTTCACCAGGGAGACGATGCGCGGAAGGGGAAGGAGCAGAGGGAACAGGTGCGAGGGCCGGACGACAGCCTGCTCCACGAGACGCAGCACACCTGGGCCGCAGACGGCACCTGGGCGCGCCTGGATGCCAGCGTCGAGAAAAGCTGCGGCTATGGCACCTGCCAGAGCAGTAAGACCACCTATTACTACGATCTGAAATGGCAAAACTGTGGCGGCTCGGGCACCACGCAGTATGGCAACGTCACCCGGGTGGAAGACTACGAGAGTGAGACGGCGGCGACCCCCTACCGCACGACGCTGACCGCCTATTGCCCCAATACGAGCGGCTGGATCGTGGATAAGCCGGCCTTTCAGAATCTGTACACAGGGGCTATCGACGCCAACAACCCCGGTGGCAACCAGCTCGAGGCGTCGACGTGGTACGTCTATAGCGACAACCAGGACAGCCCGCCTGCCAACTGGAATCAGGCGGTCGGCAGTAAGGGCGAGCTGCGGGGCGTGCGGCGGGTATTGCAGTGGACGCCGTCGTGGCAAGTAGTCGACACTCGCTACCGCCACGACGCCTTTGGCAATGTGACCCACGAGACGGTCTACAACAGCTACGGCACCGATACGGCCTGGGCCTCGACCGGGGCGCGCACGACCACGACGGATTACGACGCGACTCATACTTTCCCCCTGACCGTGACAAACCCCAGATATCACTCGACCACCATGGAGTACTATGGCGTGAACGGCGTGGCGGCGGACCATGGCCTCTTGGGGCAGATGAAGAAGATCACCGACCCCAACGGCGTGTGGGCCGAGTACCGCTACGACAGCTTTGGCCGGCTGACGCATCAAAAGAGGAGCGGCGACGGGCTTGGCTGGGACGCAGCGGACGTGAGCCTGTATCGTGGTTACTTTGATATGGGCACGGCCGGCCTGCAGCACGTCACGACCTGGCTGGGGCGTGGCGACCACTGGGAGGAGGCCTATGTCGACGGGCTGGGCCGGATCATCCAGACGCACCGGTTGAAGGAGGGCGTTACCGAGATCCGGACGACCACCGGCTACGACGCCCGGGGGCAGGTGGCGAAGGAGTGGGTGCCCTACGAAGGCAGCCACGGGGAGGATGGGGGCCACGGCGCTTATGGCTATGTGCCGCCAGCGGCCGGCCTAGCCTACACCGGGTATCAGTACGATGCCCTGGGGCGAACCACGCGGGCGACCCATCCCGACGGGACGTTCACCGTTTTCAGGCACCACGTCGTCTTGAATCCGGTGGACCCGGACTTTAGCGTCGCGCGGGCGGCGGTGCTGGTGCGGGATGCCAACGGTCATTTTACTCGGCAGAGCTTTGACGCCTTTGGCCGGTTGCAGACCGTATCAGAGTTCCTGGCAGGCGCATGGTCGGACCCGGACAATTGGCCGGAGAGTTGGGCCGGCGAAGCCCGCACGCACTACGTCTACGACATGAAGGATAACCTGACGAACGTGACCGACGCGGCAGGCAACGTCACAACGATGCAGTACGACATGTTGGGCCGCAAGACCTCGATGGACGACCCCGACATGGGCGAGTGGCACTATTACTACGACCTCCTGGGGAACCTGATCGCCCAGGTCGATGCCAAGCTCCAGGCGATCAACTTCTACTATGACGACCTGAACCGGCTCACGGGCAAGACTTACGACTATGGCCCTGTTACCAATCCGGCTAACTATCAGCGGCCGGCCGATCCGGATCCGAACTATGACGTTGCCTATTATTACGATGGTGCGACCTGTGCCGACTGCCGCGCGACAGCCGGCGAGGTGATCGGCCAACGTACGGCCATGGAGAATTCGGTAAGCCGGGTGGTGTACTCCTATGACGATATCCGGGGTCGGCTGTCGATGGAGCAGCGCTGGATCAAGGACGGGGTGTCAGCCGGTACGTGGTACACGACGACTTATACCTACGACGCCATGGACCGCAACCTGACGATGACGCCCCCTGGCAATGAAGTGCTTACTACAACCTACAATGCCCAAGGGCTGCCAAACACCCTGAGCGGGAATACTGGATATGTCCTCAACGCCGGCTACAACGAGATGGGGCAGTTGGAGGACCTGAACCTGAGCAACGTCGTAGCAGTCGATTATGGATTCTATCCGCCCACCGAGCACAACGGCCGGCTTCAGAGCATAGTGGTTCAAGGCGCCACCGAGAACTGGCTCGACCTGGAATACGACTACGACAGTGTAGGCAACGTCAAGGCTATCACGGATACAATCCAGGGCGGACAAGCGGTGCAGGGCTTTGAGTACGACGAACTGAACCGCTTAACTCACGCCGGCATCGCGACAGGGCCCCAAGCTTATGACCGTAGCTACGACTATGACGAGATCGGCAACATCAGGAGCTTCAATGGTATGACCTATGGCTATGGCGCCAAGCCCCAT
Organism: Anaerolineae bacterium; assembly: GCA_023544525.1. Classification (GTDB taxonomy): domain Bacteria; phylum Chloroflexota; class Anaerolineae; order JAAYZQ01; family JAAYZQ01; genus JAMJFU01. The sequence goes on from JAMJFU010000045.1 coordinate 16,803, forward strand.
GCGGTGACGACCGTAGGCGGCAAAGAGTACAAATACGATGAAAATGGCAACATGACGTCCCGTGACGGGCAGTCCTCGCGGTGGACCATCGAAAACCGGCTGGAGCAGGTGGTAACCGGGGACGGCAGCACGATTACCTACTACTACGACGGGGATGGGACCCTGGTCAAAAAGGTGGGGCCGGACAAGAGCGAGACGTACTATGTGGGCAACTACTACGAAGAGTTCATTGAAGTGCCACGGGTGGTGGCAGTCAATCCCACACGGGAGGCCGCCGACGTGCCCCTGGACACCAACCTGGCGGTCACCTTCAATAAGCCCATCGTAGACCCCGGCGATGCCTACGTAGGCTTGCTGCCGCCGGTGGGAGGCACCAAGTCTGTCCAGGGAGAGACGGTCTGGTTCACACCGACCCAGAACCTCGAGGGGTGCCGGGAGTACACGGCCTCCATCGGCGGATACGAGGATACCGACGGGCGGTTGATGGACCCGTCGCCGTATACCTGGTCGTTTACGACGGTCAACGACCAAGCGCAGGTCACAGGGACTGTGCCGGACGATGGCCAGGAGGACGTGCCACTCGGGATGCCCCTGACCATCACGTTTGACGAGGACGTTACCTGCTCTGCGGGCGACTGCGTCACGGTTAGCCCACAAACGGCCGGTAGTCTGGAAGTCGAGGGCAACGTCGCTACGTTTACCGCTACGGCAGGGTGGGCGGAATGCACGGCGTACACCGCCACGGCCAAGGACTTCCTGGACGCCGACTGCGGCATAGAAAGCATCACCCATCAGTGGGGATTCACCACCGAAGCCATCCCGCCCCAGGTCACTGCGGTTGAGCCGCTGTCAGGGACCGTAGATGTGGCACTCACTCCGGTCATCCGCGTTACTTTTGACGAGCCGGTGTTCTGCCCCGGCGATAACTGTCTCATTGTGATCAACCTTAGATCGGGCACCCAGGTACCTGGCACCCTAACCGTCCAGGGCAGTACGGCCTCTTTCAGCGTGGACGGGGCGCTCGAAGAGAGCACGTGGCACACCGTGACGGCTGCGGGGTTCAAAGACGCATGTGGCGAGCCGATGGCAACGCCTTATACCTGGAAGTTTGAGACGGTCCATATTCGTCCTCAAGTCTCAGCAGTTTGGCCCAAGCCTGACGACGCCTGCATCCCTGCTGATCCCACGCTTTGGGCGTGGTTCACCGAGGAGATGAACTCGACCACGCCCCTTGTCTTCACCCTGGCTCCGGTGCAAGGCGGTCAGCCCGGCGACCCGGTGGGGGGGGATGCAGCCTGGGTGGGGAGCATGGCAGCAACCTTCACGCCCAGTTCAGCACTCACTCAGAGCTGGTACGAGGCCCACGTCGAGGGACCAGAGGACCTGTATGGCAACAAGTTGATCCCGTATACGTGGCAGTTTGGGGGCAGTGACCTGACCCCGCCTCAGGTGGTGGAGACGGTACCCGAGGACGGGGCCGTGGACGTCTATCCCGACGAGCCAGTCAGTGCTTGGTTCGACGAATGGGTGGGCTTTGGGATCGTCGTTGGCCATCCTTTCGAGCTCACCGGTCCACACGGCCTCGTAGACGGTACGTACGGCTTGCTGGACCAGACCGAGCTGCCGGCCGGTGTACGCTTCACGCCCACGGTCTATTTGACGGAGAACGCATCTTTTGCCGCCTCCGTCTCGGTGCGAGACCTGTGCGGCAATCAGACTTGGCACACGTGGGTCTTTCGGACGGGGTGCCTGATAGGCAACCAATCCCTGGGATCTTCGATTCAGGTCCAGGAGTGTGACGGAACTTCTTGTAACCTGCACACCATCTCCATCTTGGGCGCGAAGCATTATTACGAGTGGCGGGTCGTAGATGCCGAAGGCAATCCCGTCGTAAGCGAGGGTGGCGATCCGCCCCGGGAGATCGTCGTCACGGAGGGTCCCGATCTGCGATTGGAGAAACCGTACCCGGGGGAGAGCTATTTTGTAAAGGTGCGCGCCCGCGACGCCGCCGGCTGCATCACCCACTGGTCGGACGAGCTGGACTACAACTGGGAGGCTGCCCATCCCGGCCCGCCGGCTGTAGTGGCGACGGCGCCCCTGCACGGGGCATTGGGGGTGGCACTCACGCCGACGATCGTCGTGACTTTCAGCGAGGTCGTGTTTGTCGGTTGGGATTCGCCCCTGGCGAGCGCCCAGTGGGCGGGGTTCCATACCCCGGACCTTTCGCTGTTGCTGGACGGCCAGCCTGTGCACGGGCGGATGGCAGTTGCCCAGGCCTACGACGAGCATTGGGCCTGGTCGCTGCTGCTGAAGGTGGATAGCCTCAAGGAACAGACTACATACGTGGGTCACGTGGTAGGCGCCATGGACGCCCACGGTAACGAGATGACTGTGCGCCACGAATGGAGTTTTACCACTGCCGATTTCACGGCGCCCTACGTCGTCAGCACGGATCCCGCGCCAGGCGCTTCGGAGCAGCCGACGACCACGCTGGTGACCGCCCACTTCCAGGAGCCGCTGCAGGGCGTGAGCGGCGCGAGCTTTACACTGGCCGGCCCACAGGGGCCGGTGTCGGGCACCGTCACCTATCTCGAGCAGCCGGAGGGAGGGGCGCTGCGCTTCACGCCCGCGGCCCCGCTAGAGATCGACAATTGGTACCAGGCCACCGTGGTGGGCGCCAGCGACGATGCCGGGAACGTGATGACCGAGCCCTACAATTGGTACTTTTCGACGGGGACCCTGCCGGCCTTGACGCCGGCCTCGACGGCGCAGGAGCCGGGAGCGGTGGGGGTGCCGCTGACGGCGACGGTGGCTATCACCTTCAACAAAGAGCTGTTGCCCGGCAGCGAGGGCATGGCCTCATTCCGGCTGGAGCGGTTGAGCACGGGCGGACCGGTGCCGGTGGAGGGCGAGGTGGTGCTGCAGGGCGAGGAGCTGCGCTTCGTGCCGGACGCGCCGCTGGCGCCGGGCACGGTGTACCAGGCCTTCACCCTGGGCGCCACCAGTCTCCTGTCGGAGCGGCAGACGACGCCCTACCGCTGGGCGTTCGAGACGACGACGTCGAGCCCGCCGCCGGTGACGCGTAGTGAGCCCGCGGCGGGGGCCACGAACGTGGCCCGCAACACCGACATCACCCTCTTTTTCGGGCACGCACTCAAGGTGGGCGGGCAGGACGTGGAGATGAAGGTGCTGGGACCGGGGGAGGTGCCGGTGGCGGGCTACCTGTCGTGGGTGCGCGGTGTGGAGGATGAGCAGGCGGTGCTGGGTCACAACAGCGCGGCCAGTGGGGGCGAGTACCAGGGCTTTCGCAGCCTGCGCTTCCAGCCGCTGCGGCCGCTGCAAGGAGGGACGTGGTACGAGGTCGTCGTCAAGGGGGTGGAGAACCTGGCCGGGGTGGCGATGGCCTCACCCCACACCTGGACGTTCCGCACGGGGTTCACGGCGGGCGAAATCTCGGTGTCGAAGACGGCACGGCGATACTACTACTTTGGCGGGCAGCGGATTGCCATGAACGAGGTTGACCCGGATGGGAGTTCTGTGCTATACTACCTGGTAGGGGACCACCTGGGCACGACCAGCGTAGTGCTGTGCGGGCAGCAGGGGGGCTGCAACGGCGTTCCGCTGGGCGGCAAAGTGGCCGAAAGCCGGCACTATCCCTACGGCGCGGAGCGATGGAGCAGCGGCACGTTACCAACTGACTATCGTTTCACCGGGCAACGGAGTGACGGTTACATTAAGTTGTACGCGATGGGGGCAAGGCACTATGACCCCTCGCTGGGCCGGTGGATCTCGGCGGACCCCATCATACCAGATCCTGCCAATCCGCAAAGCTACAACAGATACTCGTACACCCTCGAAAACC
>JAMJFU010000460.1 GCA_023544525.1 Anaerolineae bacterium
CAGCCAGTCGGCCTGATAGAGGCGGTGTTCACGCCAGGCTGGGGTGGGCGATAGCCCGTCCAGTGGCGTCCCGGGCACCGGCTGAAACGCGCTAAAATAGGCGCGTCGCAGGTCCAGCTCCTGGTACAGCCGCGCGGTGGTGCCCAGGATCTCGCTATCCGGCTCGCCAGCGGCACCGACCACAAACTGGGTCGTCTGCCCGGCCGGGGCCAGGCGTCCGCCGCTGGCGTCGATCAGCCGCTTTGCCACACGCATCGGTTCGGCCAATTCCTGGAAAAAGCTCTTGGCGGGGGCGATGGCCGCCAGCCGTTCGGCGTTGGGCGCTTCCAGGTTGACGGAAACGCGGTGGGCGAGCTGCACAGCCCGTTCGATATGCGCTTCAGAAGCACCGGGCAACAGCTTGAGGTGGACGTAACCGGAGAACTCGTATCGACTCCGGACCAGTTCCACGCAGGCGAGCATGCGGTCCATGGTGCGACCCGCCCCGGAACAGACGGCGGAGCTGAGAAAGAGGCCGTCGACAAGGTCGGCGCGCTGCATCCGGTCGAAAGCGGCCGCCAGCTCTTCCGGACCAAAGCTTGCCCGGGGAACGTCCCGGCTGGCCCGGACCCCACAATAGTAGCAATTCTTCTCGCAGACGTTGGTCAGCAGCACCTTGAGGACCCGCACCCGCTTGCCGTCGGGCAGGGCAGCAGGATAGATCCAGCGGCCCAGGTCATCGCGCTCGCGGGTTGCGGCGCCGCAGGCGTTGCACAGATCGTACTGGGCCGATTCACCCAACGCGGCGATTTTGTGCCGGACGTCCATCGCTCCTATGCCTCCTCAAGCTCCATTATAGCACAAATGTTCCAGGTGTCAATAAGCGTGCCGGAGAATCACGAATTCAGGGTTTGACAAATGGCGGGCAGCGGTGTAGAATGGCTCGACCATCAAACCTCGGGGCGGAGGACGAATGCTCTACCGCGATCGGGCCAGCGTCGTAGCGGCGCTGGTCGTCTTGGGCCTGATCCTGGCTGCTTTTCTACAGTTTCCGAACCGCACCTTCAGCCTGACGGTGCTGGGTTCTCCGCTTAGCGTGGATGTCTCGCAAACGGCTCTGATCGCCATCCTGCTGGTGGGCATTACCTGCGCTGGCACTGATACCATCGTCCGCTCGCACCCTACGGCCCGGCATATCGAGGCCCGCTACAGTTTTGTTACGTGGACGGTGCCAGCCCTGACTGTGCTTCTCTCAACCGTCCTGCTCTCCCGGGCGCCGACCCGGTTGTACCAACTGGCCGGCTATGTGCTCACCGGCCTGATCCTGATCCTGGTCATCAGTGCCGAGTATTATACGGTCGACCCCGCTGGCAAGCGCTACCTGGTGGCGCGGTTGGGCCTGAATGCCTGGGCCTATCTGCTGGCGGCGGCGGTCTTTATCCTCATCTACTCGGCCAAGTCTCGCAGCCTCGTCTCTGCCACGGGTGTCACGCTGGTGAGCGCGTTGTTGGCCCTGGAATTTCTGCGCAGCGCCGGCCGGGGATTTGGCCGCACAGCTTTGTACGCGGCCATTGCCGGCCTGTGCACCGGTGAGATCATCTGGGCGATGAACTATTGGCGCATCTCGGGCGTGACTGGTGGACTCATCCTCCTCGTCGGTTTCTACCTGGCGACCGGCCTGGCCAATCAGCAACTCCAGGGCCGGCTGGACCGCCGCGTCCTGGTAGAGTATGCCGTGGTGGCCTTGGTAGGGTTGGCTGTCCTTCTGCGTTTCGGGCCCTAGGAGCAAGCGGATGATCTTTCCTTCGATATTTGCCATAGCCGTCGGCGTGCTCATGATCGGGCAATGGTCGTTCTTCTACCTATCCCACCAGATCCCGGAGCTGGAGACAGAGCCTTATCGCATCTTGTTCCACCTGGCCGGCGAATTCGCCACGGCCGTCGCCTTGATCGTGGGCGGCGCCGGGTTGTTGATGGGCCAGGCCTGGGCCAGCTGGCTCTACATGGTAGCCATGGGCATGCTGCTCTACACGATGATTGTCAGCCCCGGCTACTTTGCCCAGCGAGGGCAGTGGCCCTTTGTGGGGATGTTCGCCTTCCTGCTCATCCTGGCCATAGTCAGCATCATCCTCGTCGCCTGACCAGCCGTACTCCCCAACCTGGGATATCACCTGATTTCGTTCCGGCGCTCCCTCTGATCGGGGGGCCCTGACGTCTATCGCCGCTCCGCCTGGTCCGCAGCGCAGCTCGCCTGTGCCCCGCAGGGCTGCGGAGCGCTCCCTTCCGCAAAAGGACGGCCACCACAGCCAGTGCATATAGGATTTTGGGCCTATTGACAGCGGCTTGCCTTCCTGTTATCATGCGACAACAGGCGTTTTGCGCTGCTTCTGGCTGCTGCAAATCCGGACATGCATGGCGGAACCGG
>JAMJFU010000461.1 GCA_023544525.1 Anaerolineae bacterium
CACCACAACCACGACGAGTCCTCCCTTGCCAGATGGGAAGGGCCAATACTTCCACCTCCGCACCGCCGATCTGGCCCGAAACTGGACCGAAGAGGCCGTGCACCTGGGTCCCTTCTGGATCGACAGCACACCACCCAGGTCGACTGCCTGGTCCCCCCAGGCGGTCACCAGCTCCTTCCAGGTCACCTGGAGCGGCGACGATGCGCTTTCCGGGATCCACCACTACACGGTAGAGGTTCGCGATGGCGACGGTCCCTGGACCGTCTGGCGTGCCGACGAGACCAGCACCTCCGCCCTATACCAGGGCTCGGTCGGCCATGTCTATAGCTTCCGATCTATTGCCTACGACCAAGCGGGGAACCAGGAGAGCGACTATACCTGGATGGGTGACACCACGACAGCTGTGGCCCAATATCTCGTCGGCGGGACCGTCTATGACCAACGGGGCCGCCCCGTCGCCAGGGCACTCGTCGCAGCCCAGCCGGCGGCGATCAACCAGGCCATCGCTGACAGTGCCGGACAGTTCACACTCGGTCTGATAGAGGATGGGACCTACGAGATCTCCGCAGCGCATCCATTCTACGACGCACTGCCCCCGATGAAGGGCCTCCGCGTGGAGGCAGATGTGGAGGGCGTCGAGCTATACCTGCCGCCACGGGAGAATCTGATCCAGAATGGCGATTTTGAGCTGGCAGGATATTGGCAAGCAGCAGGCGTCGTGCCGCCCACTCCCGTGCAAGGAATGGGGCATACCGGCGACTTTGCACTCGGGCTCGGCCAGTTGCCGGACGAGCCCACAACCCCACTGCCCTGGACCTGGACCATTGAGCAGACCATCTCAGTACCGGACACCGCCCAGGAGGTCACCTTGGATTGGATGTACAGGGTCGAGGGAGATCCGCGGTCCGGAGACGAGCTCCTGGTGACCGTGCGGGGACTCTCAGAGATGACCCAGTCCTTATCGCTATCGAACGCGGAATGGGCACATGAGTGGATCGATGTCACGGGCTTTGTTGGCCAGCAGGTGACGGTGGGTTTTGCCCTCCGTCGTCAGTCCGACGGCAACCCACTCACTGTCTGGCTGGACGAGGTCGGCGTTGGTGCCAAGACGCCAAGCTATAGATTCTTGCCGCTTATCAGGCACAGCAGTTCGCCTTGACGTTCAGCCAGGCCCTGGCTCACACTGGACCAGCAGATCAAACTGGTCCAGTTCTTGATCCTGCGTCCGGCGCAAGGACCCTTCCCGAGCAAAGGATCGCAACCACTGTCAGGAACATCCGGTCCTCAGTTCCCAACGCCCATCAGCCGCATAGCTGGCCGGCGGATCCCCTTTGACAAATGAACGCGACTGGGTTAGACTGTCGGCACATCTATGGGGAGCACAAATGCGGATCCTGCACAGCAACGCCGGTTACTCGCCCTTTGTGGGCGGCGCCGAAACCTACCTCCGTGCCATTTCGGAGCGGCTCGTCTGCGACGGCCATGAGGTCGTCGTAGCCGCTACGGATGCGACCGGCGTACAGAGCTATTGGGATCCACGCCAGCCCCGGATCGCGAAGCCGGAGGAAACCATCGGTGGGGTACGTGTCATCCGTAACCGCTTGAGCCACCTGCCCCTCTCCCCTTGGAGCTTCTATCTTCTGCGCCGCTTGGCCACAGATCTGGCTCGCCTGCCTGTCGACACCCGCTTCCTGCTAGACCGCCTGGCCCCACTGATGCCCTGGGTGCCGAATATGCAGCGGAGCCTGGACGCCCTGGAGCAGGGTTTTGACCTGGTACACGGTGTCAACATCGCCCTCGAGTGGCCGCTGTTGGCCGGCTGGCACTATGCCCGGCGGCATGGCCTGCCCTTTGTCGCCACACCGTTCGTGCACGTCGGAGACCGGCGAGTGCAGCGCTTTTACACCATGCCCCATCAGCTCGCCACCCTCCGCGACGCCGACCGGGTGATCGTACAGACCGGCATCGAGGCGCGAGAACTGATGCGCCTGGGCATCCAGCAACAGGCCATCGTCCGCCTGGGCATGGGCGTGGACCTGGAGGAGTTGCAGGGTGGTCAGGGGAAGCGCTTCCGCACACAGTACGGCATCGACGGACCGGTCGTGACGTTCATGGGCGTGCTCACCGATGACAAAGGGGTTGTCCACCTGTTGCGGGCCATGCAGCGGTTGTGGCAGGGCGGCACCCAGGCGACACTGGTCCTCGCCGGGCCGGTCGTGAAGCCTTCTAGCGTGGAACGCGTGTACGGGAGCCTGCCGGAGGAGCACCGAACTCAGATCCGGAGGCTGGGTCCTGTGGCAGGGCAGCTGAAGCAGGATCTGCTTGCAGCTACAGACCTCTTTGCCCTACCGTCTCAGGTCGATTCCTTTGGCATCGTCTACCTGGAAGCGTGGGCCTATGG